>JAKBBE010000007.1 GCA_021826035.1 Pseudomonadota bacterium
AGCGCCGCCCCGACGTGGCGATCGTCGTCTACGGGGAGCATCCCTACGCGGAATTTGAAGGCGATGTACACGACCTTGCGTTCAGCGGGAGCGCCGCGGAGCGCGACTTGCGCCTGCTGCAGCGACTACGCGCAGCGCACATCCCGGTCGTGTCCGTGTTCCTCTCCGGGCGCCCGCTGTGGGTCAACCCGCAGCTCGACGCCTCCACGGCCTTTGTCGCGGCCTGGCTGCCCGGGTCGGAGGGCGAGGGTGTCGCCGATGTCCTCTTCCGCAAGCCCAACGGGCAGATCCGCTACGATTTCCACGGCACACTTCCCTTTGCGTGGCCGCGCACGCCGCTGCAGTTCGGCCTCGACGTGCCGGGCACGCCGCTGTTTCCGTTCGGCTACGGTCTGCGTGACGCCTCGGACGGAAACCTCCCGCATCTGTCGGTTCGCAGCGTCGGTGCGCTCACCCCGTCAGTCAATGCGCGTCGGTTCTTCTCCGCCGGGCACAGCGGTGCCGGTTGGCACTGGGCCGTGGTGCGCACTGGGGCGAAACAGCGTATCCCGCACGGCATCGGTGGGGCCGCCGGGACGGTCACCCTGAGCGCGTTGGACTGGCGGCGGCAGGAAGATGCGCGCCGGTTGAGTTGGGCCGGGGGTGGCGCCGCCACCGTGGCCCTGGTCGGTGCGACGCCCATCAATCTTACGCGTCAGGCCAATGGGCAGATGGTGCTCGGTCTGCACTACCGCCTTGACCGGCGTCCGTCCTCGGGCGTGATGCTGAGCATGGCGTGCGGTGCGCACTGCTCCGGTGCGGTGCCGCTCACGGCGCTCTTGCGGCACGCACCGGTGCGGCGATGGCAGTCGCTGCGTATTCCGCTCGCCTGCTTTGCGCGCGCAGGGGCAAATATGAGTCGCATCGACACGCCATTCGCGATCCGTACGGCCGGCCGTCTCACGCTGGTCGTGGCCGATATCCGCGTGCAATCCGACATCTCCGGGGCGCTCGCCTGTCCGCACTGAGGCGCACCGCACTTCTGCCGGTTTCCGCTGCCGGTGCCGCGATGACAGACCACACATCCCCCCCGATGTGACTGTCATCGCGGCGGCCGGCACTTGCGCCCGGCGCGCCGTTGAAGCGTCGGGTGCGGCTCGCTATGCTGGTGAACCGGACGGTGGAACACGCCGGGGAGTTGACTGCATTGTCCATCGCCTCCTGCCCTCTGCGCCCGCCGCCCGCTGCGGCAGCATCCGCGAGCCTCCGTCGGTGACCTCGGCCGCCCGCGCCGAAGTCGAGCGCACTTACCCCGTGCTGCGCCGCTGGCTGGTGCAGGACGCGTATCCGCGCTGGATGGCCTCGGGATGGGATCACACCAGCGGCGGATTCTACGAGCGGCTCGGCGTGCACGGACCGGTCGCGGCAGACGCCCGTCGCGCGCGCGTACAGTTCCGGCAGATTTTCGCTTTCGCGCGCGCCGCTGCGTTCGGGTGGCACGAGCACGTCCGCGAGCGGGTCATTGACGGGCTGGCGCATGTGTATGCGCGCTATCGGCGCGCCGACGGGCTGATGCGCACGCTGCTTGGCCCCGACGGTGCGGTGCGGGAGGAGCGCGCGCTGCTGTACGACCAGGCGTTTGCGTTGCTCGCACTCGCCGAGGCGCATCGACTGCTCGGCCCGGCGGCGGGGTGCGCTCAGCGGGCGGCCGAGCTGCTTGCGGCGCTGATGGGCCGGCTCGGCGGCGAGTACGGTTTGCGCACCGATACGGAGTCCGACGCGCATGCGCCCTGCCTCGCCAACCCACACATGCATTTGCTCGAAGCGATGCTCGCCTGGCGCGCACTCGACCCCTCGCCGCAGTGGAGCGCGCTGGCCGAGCGCATCGTGGCCCTGGCGCTGGGGTGCTGGATCGATCCGGCGAGCGGGGCACTGCGTGAGGCCTTTGCGCAGGGGGCGGGCGGAACGCTGGTACGCACCGGTGAGATCGAGCCGGGACATCTGTTCGAATGGGCCGGCCTGCTGCTGCGCTTCGATGGGGCTCGTGCGCCGGTGCGCGCCGCCGCACAGCGTTTGGCGCAGATCGCCGAGCAGCACGGCGTGCGCGACGGCTACGCCGTGAACGCGCTCAACGCGGATCTCTCGGTGCGCGACCCTAATGCCCGATTGTGGCCGCAGACCGAGCGGATCAAGACGTTGGCGCGGCTGGCGAGTCTGGAGGAGCACGAGGACCGCTGGGCGTCTTTGCCCGAGGCGATCGGTGCGCTGCGCGCGTATTTCCTGCCGGTGCCGGGGTTGTGGCTCGATCGGCGCTCGCCGGACGGGGAGTTCCTCGAGGAGCCCTCACCGGCCAGCAGTTTCTATCACATCATCGAGGCGGTGAGCACGCTCGAGGAAGTGCTCCGCGCGCGCTGAGGCGGCGTGGCTTCAGGCCGCACCGACCGGCGCCGCGGCGATCGAGCCGCGCAGGATCACTTCCAGGTCGAGGTGCGGCCGCGGCATCGGTTGCGGCCAGCCCCGTCGGTGCGGCTTGTGTTGGATGATGAGGTCGGCGGCGGCCCGGCCCATCGAGCGCACCGGCTGGCGCACGGTGGAGAGCTGCGGCCAAATCATCGTCGCCACCGGCGCATCGTCGAACCCCACGATCGACAACTGCTGCGGCAGCGCGATCTCCATCTGGCGCGCCACACACACGGCGGCGGCACCCATGTCATCGTTGCTGGCGAAGATGGCCGTCGGCCGCTCGGGGCTCGAGAGGATGCGGCGGGCGCACTCGAGTCCCTCGGCGAACTCGAAGTTGCCCGTCTGCACGAGCTTCGGGTCGATGGCCAGTCCGTGCGCGTGCATTGCATCGGCGAAGCCGAGATATCGCTGCTCGGTGGCGCGGTGGCCGGCCCGACCGAGCATGAAACCGATCCGCCGGTGTCCGCGCTCGATCAGCTCATCGGTGAGCTGGCGCGCTGCGGCCCGATCATCGGTATCGACCGACGGTGCGTCGTCCTGGCGGTGCATCGGCGCGATGTGCACCGCCGGGATGCCCGCCTCGGCGAGTGTCGCGCGCACTTCGGGCAGATCACTCAGTGGCGGCAGCAGGATCACCCCTTCGAGGCGCAGCTGGCGGATCAGCGTGCTCACCGCGCGCGTCAGGTCCGGGTCGGCGGCAACGAGCGGCTCGACCATCAGGTGCAGATTCGACTCGCGGCAGCGCTGCACGGCGCCGGTCTGAAATTCGCTCAGGTAATCGCCCGGGTTGTCGTAGAACAGCCCGATCAGGAACGAACGCGCGCCGGCCAGGCCGCGCGCGGCCAGGTTGGGTTGATAGTCGAGCTTCTCGATTGCGGCCATCACCCGCGCGCGGGTTTCGGTACGCACGCCACGCTCGTTGTTGATGACGCGCGACACTGTCTTGGCCGAGACGCCGGCCTGCTCCGCGACGATCTCGATCGTCGCCGCTTCGCGTGTGGGGACGGGAGGTCGACGCATCGCGCTACAATAAATGAATTGTCAACGCTGTCAATCGGTGCGGCGAGGAGACTGCACGTGACGCGGCAGGGGCAGCCGGCCTCCGGCCGGGGCTCACACGACTTTTGAATAGCGCGGCGGCGCGGCGGCCTGCTCGGCCGCACGCAGATAGCGATCGAAACACATCGCGAGCAGGCGCAGCAGCAGTTGGCCGCGCTCGGTGGCCTCGATCGCCTGCGGGCCGATCTCGATCAGCCCGTCCGCCTCGAGCGCGCGCAGCTGCGCCTGCGCATCGGCGAAATAGCGGTTGAATTCGATGCCGTGACGCGCCTGCAGCGCTGCGATGTCGATGCGGCCCTGGCACATCACGCCCTGGATCACCTCGGCACGCAGCAGATCATCGGCCTCGAGCGCGAGTCCGCGCCACACCGGCAGGACGCCGGCATCGACGGCCGCCTCCCACCCCGGCAGGTCGCGGTGGTTCTGGCTGAAACTCGCGCCGATGTGACTGATCGCGCTGACGCCGAGTCCGAGCAGGTCACAGTGCGCGTGGGTGGTATAGCCCATGAAATTGCGCTGCAGGCCGCCCGCGGTGCGCGCGGTGCTCAGATCGTCCTGCGGCAGCGCGAAGTGATCCATGCCGATGTACTGATAGCCGGCAGCCGTCAGCTGCTCGATGGCCAGGCGCAGCAGTGCGATGCGCGTCGGCGGGTGCGGCAGGAATGTCGTGTCGAGGTGGCGCTGCGGTTTGAACAGCTCGGGCAGGTGGGCATATCCGTAGACCGCGAGCCGGTCCGGGCGCGCCGCGATCACGGTGTCGAGCGTGCGCGCGAACCCTTCGATCGTCTGCAGTGGCAGGCCGTAGATCAGGTCGACGTTGAGCGAGCGGAAGCCGTGCTCGCGACAGGCGTCGATCACCGCCAATGTCTGCTCCACGCTCTGCATCCGATTGACCGCGCGCTGCACCTGGGGATCGAAATCCTGCACCCCGAGGCTGGCGCGATTGAACCCCAGAGCGGCGAGTGCGGCGATGTCCGCGGGGCTCACGGTGCGCGGATCGAGTTCAATGGAGAAGTCCCGTTCGGGGCGCGCACTGAGCTGAAACTGCCCGGCCAGCGCCTCGAGGAGTCGTCCGATCTGCTCGGGCCGGAAGAAATTCGGCGTGCCCCCGCCGAGGTGCACCTGCAGCACCTCACGCTGTCGCGCGAACAGCGGGGCGATGAGTGCGACTTCGCCGAGCAGGCGGTCCAGATACCGCTCGGCGCGCCCCGCATCGCGCGTGATGACGCGGTTGCAGCCGCAGTAGAAGCAAGGGCTCGCGCAAAATGGCATGTGCGCGTAGATCGACAGCGCGTGCGCACTGGCGTTGCTGGCGCGGATCGAGGCGCGCAATTCGGCGGCGCCGAACTGCGGCGTGAACTGAGGCGCGGTCGGGTAGGAGGTGTAACGAGGTCCCGGGCGGTCGTAGCGGCGCAGCAGATCGGGATCGAAGTCGAGCGGGCGCGTCATGTCATGGGTCCGGCGGCCGCACGCGTCGGCCCTTGGGAAGCATGGCTCATGCCGATACCGCTGGCCATACGTAGAAGTGCTTCCCGCAGGTCCACTCCAGGGCACGTAGCGGTGCGAGGGCGGTGCCCGCGCCGGTGGGGGGCGGCGGCGGGCCGCCCTGGCGCCCGGCCGCCGGGGCTGTGCGATGATGGGCGCATGGACGAGCTCAGCGCCCACTCTTCGGCGCTCGCGGCGGCGGAGGTCGGGAGCGAGCCGGAGGTCGAGGTCTACCGCGCCCGGCGACGACGGGACTGCGAAGAGCGGGCGTTCGTGCTCGCGGCGGTCGGGATCGCGGGCGAGGTCGTGGCATTTTCGCGCGGGTGCGTGCTCTACGTCGCGGCGCGCGACGTGGAGCGGGCCACGGCCCAGCTGAATCTCTACGAGCAGGAGAACTTCCCGCGCCGTCCCCTGTCCCGGTCGCCCCCGCGGCGGCTGTTCCGCCATGCGTGGGTCGGCTGCGTGGGCTATGCGCTGTGGCTGCTCGGGGTGGCCTATGTGCTCTCGAACGGGCTGGTGCGGCTCGATGCATTCAATCGGGGCGAGCTGTACGGCGCACCGGTGCGCGCGGGGCAGTGGTGGCGCGCCTGGACCTGCCTGACGCTGCACATGAGCGGACCGCACCTGGCCGGTAATCTGCTCGCGGGCCTCTGGTTCGGCTATCTCGCCGGCCAGCAGCTCGGTGTCGGGACGGCCTGGTTCCTGATCGTCGTCGGCGGCGGGCTGGCCAACCTCGTGGAGGGGCTGGTGGGACCGCCCTGGTACCGCTCCGTGGGGGCGTCGACCGCCGTGTTCACGGCGCTCGGCATGATGGCCGCACACACCTGGTGGACGGAGCGCGGTGCGCACCCGAGCTGGATGCGCCGCTGGGTACCGCTGGGGGCCGGTGTGGTGCTGCTCGGCTGGCTCGGCACGGCCGGCAAGCACACCGACGTCATGGCGCACCTGCTGGGGTTCTCGTTCGGGGTCCTGCTCGGCTGGGTGGCCGCCTGGCCATCGATCGATCGGCGGTTGGAGCGCGTGCCGCAATGGCTGCCGGGGGTCGCGGCCCTGCTGATCATGGCGACTGCCTGGGCGTTCGCCCTGGCATGAGCGCCAGTGACACGCGCCGCGCCCCAGGGTCATGTGCATGATAGTGATGACACAGTACGAAGAGGGACGCCCCTCGCCACGCCGCCCAGCGCTCCGGGCTCACCCCTTCAGGCATTCCCGGAACGGAGGGAGTCCCCGAAGATCCTGGTCGCCGGTCACGATCAGATCGGCCTCGCCATCGAGCGCCCCTTCGAGAAACGTGTCGTCCTTCGGGTCGCGGCAAGCCTTGACCGGAGCGGTGACGATGACCGGCTCGGTCATCCGATTGAGGACCCGGATGACCTCTTGCCGATCTTCCCGACTGACGTAGCGGTCGAATTTGGGGCACGACAGTACGTCCGCGAGTTCCTCGCGCGTCGCGTCCGAGACCAATCATGGTGCTTCAGTCACCGCCTTGCGCACGGCTGTGGCCCGCCCCGAACCCGGGAGCAGGAGCCGGCTGACCAGGCCGTGGGTGTCAGCGACGATCCGCTGGGGCTCGAGCGGCATCGTCGTCGGTGAGCAGCGCGGCGAGCTTCTTCTCCGTCAGGCCCCGCGCCACGGCTTTACGGCCCACCCGGTCGCAGAATTCCTGAACCTCCGTGACATTGAGCCCGCGATTCCGCTCGTCCTCGGCGGTCCAGAGGAGCCCCGCGACAGCGCGTTCCTGCCGTCGAATGACGACGGGCTCGCACTGAGCCGCGTCGATCAGTGCGGCAAGCCGCGGCTTCGCGTCGGTGGCGGATAGGTGGCGCATGGCGACCTCCTCGCCATTCGGTCTAGGCAAAATGGACCCAACAGACAAATGAGTCCCGGAGCCCATGCTCACGTCCAGACTGCCCAGCGCTCAGGCGGAGGGGCCCCACGCAGAACCGCGCCCTCGCTCAACGGCCCGTCAGGGCCAAGACCGTTCGAGCGCTGTCAGGAACCGCGCGATGAACGGTCAGGGCGGGACTCTGACGTACAGCATTCACAGGCTCAGAGGTGTCCCGGCCTCAGTCGCTGGTCGGCAGCAGCGTCTGCGGCGGCCCGTGTGTCGTGCGCCGATAACGGCGCACTAGGCTCACGTCGACCCCCTGGCCGGACAGGTGCAGCGTCATGACCAGCTCGCCCCCCGGGGCGATCGCGAACTGCTCGCTCAGTTTCGGTCCGAGCAGGGGCTGCAGCTCGATGATGAAGGCGTGCCCGCGCCAGCCGCAGCTCTGGTTCGCCGTGTCGTGCGGCCCAAAGGCGATCACGGTCGGGATGCCGAGGCTACACTGCTGCACGCCGGCCGCGCTGGTCAGGGAGAACTCGCCTGGTGAGAGCGCGAGGCCGAGGATGCTGCCGACCGGGACGTGCCCGATGAGCTCTCGGACCCAGGCTGCACCGAACATCGGGGCACTCACTTCGACGCCGGGTTCCCGGACGGTGCGCTCGCCGCTGCGCAGCGGCGCGGACGATCCGTCCTGTTCGTGCGCCCGTCCTGGGTGCGGCGGGGGCGGCGTCTGCGCGCGCCCTTGGGCGCGCTTCATCGCCCGCAGCGCTTTGAGCATCCGCGTGTGCAGTTGCGCCTGCAGGAGCGTTACCGCTGCATCGATCGGTTCGCTGTGCGCGGCGTCGAGCCGCCAGTTGCCGCTCAGGTGCGGGGCGTGAGTCGGAGCGACGAGCCGCAGCGGCGCCGCCGAGCAGCCCGACAGGGCCGCGGCGAGCGCGGCCGCGCACAGCCGAAGCGCGCGGGACGGAGGGGTCGGCATGGTGAAATGGCCCGTGGTACTGGCCATTGGACTGCGTCTCAGGGACTCAAGTTCTGCTGGCGGCCGCCTTGGCGGCCAGCGCCTCGATCCGCGCCCAGTCGCGCCCGGCGAGGGCATCGACCGGGGAGAGCCACGATCCGCCGGCGCACAACACGTTGCTGAGCTGCAGGAAGGAGCCGACCGTCTCCTGCGTGATGCCACCGGTGGGGCAGAAGCGCGCCTGAGGAAACGGTCCCGCGAAGGACTTGAGCATGGCGGTGCCGCCGGCCGGCACGGCCGGGAAGAATTTGAAACAGTGGTAGCCGTGGGCGAGTCCGAGCATCAGCTCCGAGGCGCTCGCCACCGCGGGCAGATACGGGATCGGGGCGTGCGTGCCCGCCTCGAGCAGCGCCGGTGTCGCTCCGGGGGAGATCGCGAACGTGGCGCCCGCGTTGGCGGCGGCGCGCAGGTCCTCGACCGACAGGACGGTGCCGGCGCCGACGGCGATGTCCGGCACGGCGTGCGCGATCGCCTCGATGGCCGCGAGCGCCGCGGGCGTGCGCAGCGTCACTTCGATGACGCGCAGACCGCCGCGCACCAGGGCGCGCGCCAGATCCGGGGCGATGGCCGGTTCATCGATCACCACGACGGGCATGACCGGGGAGAGCTTCAGAATCCGTTCGATGTCGGCAATGGAGGGCATGGCTTCGGCTCGGTGAGTGGACGTCGAGACGGTATCCTGCAGCAATCGTACCGAATGCGATAGGGCGCGCCCGGCAGATCAGCCCGTCGCGCCGTGAAGAAATGTCAGCGTGCGGGCCGTGGCATCGAGCCGTACGCGCACCCCGAGCGGCACGGGCTCGTTGTGCTCGCCGTGGCCGATCGGAAACCCGGCGGCGCACGGCAGCCCGGTCTCGACGGCCAAATCACGCAGCACTTGAGCACTCGTGTAGTCGGCATCGCGGGGCTCGCAGGCGGTGAAGGCGCCGAGCACGATGCCCCGAACCTGGCGGAACACCCCGGCCAGCGCCAGGTGAGTCCACATCCGATCCAAACGGTAGGGCTGCTCGCCGACATCCTCGAGCAGCAGGACGGCGCCTTCGAGGGAGGGCAGGTACGGGGTGCCGAGCAACCGCGAGAGGACCGCGAGCGTCCCGCCCAGCAGTGGACCTTCGGCCGCGCCGGGTCCGTAAGTGTCGGTGGCCCGAAGCGGCGCGGCCGGCGCGCCGTCCTCCAACAGGGCAAACAGGCGCTCGTGCGTGTGCGTGTCGAGTTTGCCGAGCTGGGTGAGCACCGGTCCATGCACGCTGATCAGCCCGTTGCGCTGCAGCCAGGCGTGCAGCGCGGTGATGTCCGAGAAGCCCACCAGCGGCTTCGGCCCCGGGATGAGGGCCTCGAGTGCCGGCAGCAACCGCATCGCGCCGTACCCGCCGCGCGCACAGAACACCGCCTCAATCTCCGGATCGGTCAGCGCCGCGGTCAGCTGCCCAAGCCGCTGCGCGTCGCTGCCGGCCAGGTAGCGCTGCCGGGCGAAGAGCCCCGGGGCGAGGTCTACCGAATAGCGCTGTTCGAGTACGGCGAGGCCCGCCTCGAGGGCCGTGCGCTCGAAGGGGCCGGCGGGCGCCACCACGGCCACGCGTGCGCCCGGGCGCAGTGGCCGAAAACCCTGATATCGGAGCCGATCGCTCATGGCGCAGCATTGTCCGTCAGGGTGTCGGCCGATACCAGCCGGTTTTTCTCACCGGCTGCTCACACCGTGCGCGCTACCGTGCGCCTCCTGGGGAGTGATCCTCGGATGGCGCAATGAGGAGTCGCGAACATGGCGGACCTGGAATTCATGCTGCTGCTCGCAGTGCTCTATGCACTGACCCACGCGATCATCTGGGCGATCGGGCGGCTGGGAGAGGCGCCATGAACGCGCTGTACCTGATCAGCGGCCTGCTCGCGCTCGCGCTCACCGGGTATCTGCTCTACGCGCTGTTCAAGCCGGAGAAATTCTGATGACTGCCCAGTCCTGGGGGCTGCTCGCCCTCTTACTCGCCGTGACGCTGCTCGCGGTGAAGCCGCTCGGTCTGTACATGGCGCGTGTGATGGAGGGGGAGCCCGTCCCTGGGCTTGGCCTCGGCGCCCGATTCGAGTCGTGGCTCTATCGGCTCTCTGGGGTCGATCCGGCCGCGCAGATGGGCTGGAAGCACTACGCGCTCGCGCTGTTAGTGTTCAACACCCTCGGGGTGCTGCTGCTCTACGCGCTGCAGCGGCTGCAGGGCTGGCTGCCGTTGAACCCGCAGCATTTCGGGCCGCCCTCGGCGGACTCTGCGTTCAACACCGCGGTGAGCTTCGTCACCAATACCAACTGGCAGAGCTACACGCCAGAGACCACCATGAGTTATCTGACCCAGATGACGGGACTGGCGGTGCAGAACTTCCTCTCTGCCGCGACCGGCATCGTGGTGGCCGTGGCGCTGATTCGCGGGCTGGCGCGCCACAGCGCCAAGACCATCGGTAACTTCTGGGTCGATGTGACGCGCGCGACACTCTACGTGCTGCTGCCGATTGCCACCGTCATCGCCCTCGCTCTGGTCAGCCAGGGCGTGATTCAGAACTTCAGCCACTACCAGCAGGTGACGCTGCTGCAGCCGGTGACCTACCCGCAGCCGAGTACGACGGCCGCGGGCGCCTCGCGGCTGCAGACCGTCACGACCCGCACCCAGACGCTGCCGATGGGACCGGTGGCCTCGCAGGAGTCAATCAAGGAGCTCGGCACGAACGGCGGCGGGTTCTTCAACGCGAATTCGGCCCATCCGTACGAGAACCCCAATGCGTGGAGCAATCTGCTCGAGATGTTCGCGATCGCGCTGATCCCGGCCGCACTGACCTACACCTTCGGCTTCATGGTCGGGGATACCCGCCAGGGCTGGGCGGTGCTGGCGGCCATGATGATCATGTTCGTCGGTCTCTACGCAGTGTGTAATCACAGCGAGCAGCGGGGCAATCCTGCGCTGAGCGCGCTTGGGGTGAGTCAACTGCCGAGTTCGCAGCAAAGCGGCGGCAACATGGAAGGCAAGGAGGTGCGCTTCGGCATTGCCGGTTCGACGCTGTTCAGCACGCTCTCCACCGTCACCTCCACCGGTGCGGTGAATTCGATGCACGACTCCTACATGCCGATCGGCGGCATGGTGCCGCTGCTCGACATGATGCTCGGCGAAGTCGTGTTGGGCGGCGTCGGCTCAGGACTCTATTCGATGCTCATCTTCGCCATCATCGGGGTGTTCATCGCCGGGCTGATGATTGGGCGAACGCCTGAGTATCTGGGCAAGAAGATCGAGGCGTTCGAGATGAAGATGAGCGCCATCGCGATTCTCGTCATGCCGTTCATCGTGCTCACGGGCACCGCGATCGCGGTCAGCGTCGCCGCCGGGCGGGTGGGCGTGGCCAATCCGGGTCCGCACGGGTTCTCCGAGATCCTCTACGCGTTCACCTCAGCCGGTAACAACAACGGCAGTGCCTTTGCCGGTATCAGTGCCGATACGCCGTTTTACAACACGGCGCTCGGCATCGTGGTGTGGCTCGGGCGCTTCTGGCCAATCGTGGCGGTGCTTGCGATCGCTGGCTCGCTCGCCGCCAAGAAGCGCATTCCGGTCTCCGCGGGCACCATGCCGACGCATGGACCGACCTTCATCGCGTTGCTGATCGGCACGGTGCTGCTGGTCGGTGCGCTCACGTTCGTGCCGGCGCTCGCACTCGGACCAATCGTCGAGCACCTGATGCTCTGGAGCCATTGACATGCGCCGCAAGCTCTCGATGTTCGATCGCTCGCTGCTCGGACCGGCCGTCCTTGACGCGCTGCGCAAGCTCGATCCGCGCGTGCAGTGGCGCAACCCCGTCATGTTCGTGGTCTACCTCGGCAGCCTGTTGACCACCGCACTGTGGGTGCGGGCGCTCGATGGGCAGGGTGAGGCACCCGCATGGTTCATCTTCAGCGTGGCGGTGTGGCTGTGGTTCACCGTGCTGTTCGCGAATTTCGCCGAAGCGCTCGCCGAGGGGCGCAGCAAGGCACAGGCGGCGAGTCTGAAGGGGTTGAAACAGGCCGTGCAAGCCAAACGCCTCGCCGACCCGGCTGACCGCGCGCAGGTGACGGGTGTGCGCGCCGATGCGCTGCGCAAAGGCGATGTCGTGCTGGTCGAGGCCGGTGATTTCATTCCGGGTGATGGCGAGGTCATCGAGGGCGCCGCCTCGGTCGATGAGAGCGCCATCACGGGGGAGTCCGCGCCGGTGATCCGCGAATCGGGCGGCGATTTCTCCTCGGTCACCGGGGGCACTCGCGTGCTGTCCGATTGGATCGTCGTGCGCATCTCGGTCAACCCCGGGGAAACCTTCATCGACCGCATGATCGCCATGGTCGAGAGCGCCAAGCGGCAAAAGACGCCCAACGAGATCGCGCTCACCATCCTGCTCGTGGCGCTGACTCTGGTGTTCCTGCTCGCCACCGCGACGCTGCTGCCATTCTCGCAGTACAGCGTCGAGGTGACCCGACTCGGCAGTCCCGTGACGATCACCGCGCTGATCGCGCTGCTGGTGTGCCTGATCCCGACCACGATCGGTGGACTGCTCTCGGCGATCGGCGTGGCCGGCATGAGCCGCATGATGCAGGCGAACGTGATCGCGACTTCCGGACGCGCCGTGGAGGCTGCCGGTGACGTCGACGTGCTGCTGCTCGACAAGACCGGCACGATCACCCTGGGCAATCGCCAGGCGGCGGCGTTCATCCCGGCCGCCGGCGTGAGCGAGGAGGAACTCGCCGGTGCCGCTCAGCTCGCCTCACTCGCCGACGAGACGCCCGAGGGGCGCAGTATCGTGGTGCTCGCCAAACAGCGCTTCCAGCTGCGCGAGCGCGATCTGACCGCGTTGCACGGCACGTTCGTACCGTTCTCGGCGCACACCCGCATGAGTGGGGTCGACATCGGGGATCGCCAGGTGCGCAAAGGCGCGGTCGATGCCATCCGCAAGCACGTCGAGTCCGCCGGCCAGAGCTTCCCCAAGACGCTGCTCAGCACGGTGCAGGAAGTGGCGCGCCGGGGCAGCACGCCGCTCTTGGTGAGCGACGGGCCGCGCGTGCTCGGGGTGATCGAGCTGAAGGACATCGTCAAGGGTGGCATCAAGGAGCGGTTCGGGGAGCTGCGCCGGATGGGCATCAAGACCATCATGATCACTGGCGACAATCCGCTCACCGCCGCGGCGATCGCCGCGGAAGCCGGTGTCGATGATTTTCTGGCCGAGGCGACTCCGGAGGCGAAGCTCAATCTCATCCGTGCTCACCAGACCGAGGGCCGCCTGGTGGCGATGACCGGCGATGGTACCAACGATGCGCCGGCGCTCGCCCAGGCGGATGTGGCCGTGGCGATGAACTCCGGTACCCAAGCGGCCAAGGAAGCCGGCAACATGGTGGATCTGGACTCGAACCCGACCAAACTCATCGAGGTCGTCGAGACCGGCAAGCAGATGCTGATGACGCGCGGCTCGCTGACGACCTTCAGCATTGCCAACGACATCGCCAAGTACTTCGCCATCATTCCGGCGGCCTTCGCCACCACCTATCCGCAGCTCAACGCGCTCAATGTCATGCATTTGACGAGCCCGTTCTCGGCGATTCTTTCGGCTGTGATCTTCAATGCGCTCATCATCGTGGTGCTCATCCCGCTCGCCCTGAAGGGCGTGCGCTACCGGCCGCTCGGGGCCGGCACGCTGCTGCGGCGCAATCTGCTCATCTACGGCCTCGGCGGGATCATCGTGCCGTTCATTGGTATCAAGCTGATCGACATGGGTTTGACGCTGCTGCATCTGACCTGAGAGAGACACCATGAAGACGATTCTTCGGCCCGCGCTCACACTGCTGCTGGTGATGACGTTGATCACCGGGGTGATCTACCCGCTGGTGGTGACGGGCGTGGCGCAGATCGCCTTTCCGGCGCAGGCCAACGGCAGTCTGATCCGCAAGAACGGTCGGCTGATCGGCTCGCGCCTGATCGGCCAACCGTTCGACTCGGCCGGCTATTTCTGGAGCCGACCGTCGGCGACCAGCCCGCAGCCGTACAACGGCCTCGCCTCCGGAGGCTCGAACCTCGGGCCGACCAACCCGGCGCTGATCGCCGCCGTCAAGGCGCGAATCGCCGCGCTCCACGCGGCCGATCCGGGCAATCGGGCCCCCATCCCGGTCGATCTGGTCACCGCCTCGGGCAGTGGACTCGACCCGGATATCAGCTTGGCGGCTGCGTACTACCAGGCCGGGCGGGTCGCGCGCGCTCGTGGCGTGAGCGTGCGCCAGGTGCGAGCCCTGATCGCAGCGCATGCTCGGGGTGGGGAACTCGGCGTGCTCGGCACTCCACGCATCAACGTGCTGGAGCTGAACCTGGCGCTCGACGCCATGAAATAATGTCGCCATGAACCGTCCGGTGACGCCCGAGCCGCGGCCCGATCCCGAGGAACTGCTCGCGCGCGTGCAGGCCGAAGAGGCGCGCGCCGGGCGCGGCAAGCTGCGGATCTTCTTTGGCGCGTCCGCCGGCGTCGGCAAGACGTACTCGATGCTGCAGGCAGCTCGCTCCGAGCAGACGGCCGGCACCGACGTGGTCGTGGGCTACCTCGAGCCGCATGGGCGCATCGAGACTGAGAAGCTGGCCGAGGGGCTCGAGCGGCTCCCGACGCTCCCGGTCAGCTACCGCGGCATCGTGCGCCAGGAGTTCGATCTCGATGCGGCGCTCGGGCGTCACCCGCAGATCCTGCTGGTCGATGAGCTGGCGCACTCGAATCTCCTCGGTGGCGTGCCGCAACCACGTCATCCGAAGCGCTGGCAGGACATCGAGGAGCTGCTCGCCGCCGGCATCACCGTCTGGACGACGGTCAACGTCCAGCACCTGGAGAGTCTCAATGACCTGATCTACCAGACCACCGGCGTGCGCCAGGGCGAGACGCTGCCGGATCACGTATTTGACGATGCGGATGCCATCGAACTGATCGATCTGCCGGCCGACGATCTGCTCGCGCGGCTGCACGCCGGGAAAGTCTACGTCTCCGATGCCGTCGCGACGGCGGCCGAGCGGTTCTTCCGCCGCACCAATCTGATGGCCCTGCGCGAGATCGCATTGCGCCGGGTCGCGGAGCGGGTCGAGGCGGCGGCGCGCGAGCTGCAACCGCAGCACGGTCGCGGACGGATTGCCGGTGAGCGCATCCTCGTCGCCGTCGGCCCCGATGAGCAGGCCGAGCAGCTCGTACGCGCCGGCAAGCGCATGTCCGATGCGCTCGCCGCCGGCTGGAGCGTGGTGTACGTGGAGACTCCGGCGCTGCTGCACCTCTCCGATGCGGACCGCAATCGGCGCATCGCGGTGCTGCGCCTGGCGGAGTCGCTGGGCGCAGAGACCGTGACGCTCGACGGACCGTCGGCAGCCGCGGCGCTGTTGGAATATGCGCAAACCCGGCGTGCGACCCGGGTGCTGGTCGGGGCGCCGAAGCGCCGCGGCTGGCGGGGCTGGATGCGCGCGTCGACCTCGAACCTGCTGGTCACCCAGGCGCGCGGCTTCGACGTCATCGTGGTCGCACCGGCCGGTACCGGCGCGGCGCGGCCCGCGCCCTCGGCGCAGATGGCCGTTGAGGGCTCACCGAGCGGGGTCCCCTGGGACCGGTACGGGTGGGCCGGTGGGATCAGCGTGCTGTGCACCGCGCTGGCGTTCGCCATGTACCCGAACTTCGAGCTGTCCAATCTCGCCATGGTGTACCTGCTCGGGGTCACCGTGGCGGGGTTGCGCCTGGGGCGCGGCCCCTCGGCGCTCACGACCGTGCTCAACGTGGTGGCGTTCGACTATTTCTTCGTGCCGCCGCGTTTCACCATAGCGGTGTCCGATGCACAGTACTTCGTGACGTTCGGGGCGATGTTGACGATCGGGCTGGTCATCGCCACCCTGACCGCCAACGTGCGCCAGCAGAACCGAGTGGCGGGGGCTCGCGAGCGGCGCACGGCGGCGCTGTATGCGATGAGCCGGGAGCTGGCGGTCACGCGCGGGATCCACAACATGGCCGCTGTAGCGGTCCGCCACATCGCGGAGGTGTTCGACTGCCGGGCCGTGGTGCTGCTGCCCGATGCCGAGGGCAAGCTGCATCGTCCGCGGGAGGTGCCGAATCCGGAATCGCTGCGCGGTGCTGATCTGGCCGTCGCCCAGTGGGTGAACGATCACGGCCTGCGCGCCGGACTCGGCTCGGACACGCTGCCGGCGAGCCCCGCTCTGTACGTGCCGCTCGGCGATGAGCGGCGTGCGACCGGGGTGCTCGGCGTGCTGCCGGCCAATGCGCGGCGTGTGCTGCTGCCGGAGCAGAGTCAGCTGCTCGATACATTCGCCGGTCAGATCGGCCTCGCCCTGGAGCGGGCGCGCTTCGCGGACGCAGCGCAGGCCTCGACGCTCGCGGCGGAGCGCGAGAGTCTGCGCAACACGCTGCTCGCATCGATCTCGCACGACCTGCGCACCCCGCTGTCGGTGATGGTGGGCGCCGCCAGCACGCTCACCGAGCGCGGCGAGGCGCTCGATGCGCCGAAGCGCCGCCAGCTCGCCGCCTCGATCGAACTGAAGGCGCGCGAGATGTCCGAGCTGGTCTCGAACGTGCTTGATCTGATGCGCTTTCAGTCCGGCCAAGTGCCGTTGCGGCGCGACTGGCAGAGTGTGGAGGATCTGGCCGGCGCGGCGTTGCAGCGCCTCGCAGAGCGCATGCGTGATCACCCGGTGGAGCTGAATCTGCCGCCGGAGCTCGTCCCGGTCTACGTCGATGCGAGCCTCGTGGTGCAGGTCTTCGTCAATCTCTTCGACAACATCGCCAAATACACCCCGCCCGGGACGTCCGCCGCGGTGAGCGCGCTCAACGAGGGCGCGAGCGTACGCGTCATCGTCGAGGATGAAGGGGCGGGACTCCCGGCGGGCGATCCGCAGCAGCTGTTCGAGAAGTTCCAGCGCGGCAGCGGTGAGGGTGTCATCTCCGGGGCCGGTCTCGGGCTGGCGATCTGCCGGGCGATCGTGAACGCGCATGGCGGGGAGATTCTCGCGCGCCGCAGAGACGGCGGAGGGGCACGCTTGGAGTTCACACTGCCGGCGCGGGACGGCGAGCCATGACCGAGGCGATGCATCAGGTGCTCATCGTCGAGGACGAGCCGGCCATCCGCACCGTCCTCAAGGTGCTGCTCGAGGCCGAGCACTATCGCGTCATCGAGGCCGAGAACGCCATGCGCGCGGAAATCGAGAGCCGCAGTCACAAGCCCGATCTGCTGCTGCTCGACCTGGGACTGCCCGATGCGGACGGAATGGCCATCATCCGTCGGGTGCGCGCCTGGTCCCCGATGCCGATCGTCGTGCTCTCGGCACGCACCCAGGAGGAGCAGAAGATCGCCGCGCTCGACGCGGGCGCAGACGACTATGTGACCAAGCCGTTCAGCGCCGCGGAACTGCTCGCCCGAGTCCGGGCGGCTCTGCGGCGCAACGTGCGCGGCTCGCAACGCACCGGGCCACTCTCCCTCGGCGAGGTCCGCATCGACCTGGAGATGCGCACCGCGAACGGCGCGCACGGGCCGATCCACCTCACCCCGCTCGAATACCGGGTTCTCGAGGCCCTGGCGCGCAACCTGGGGGCCATCGTGACTCAGCAGCAGCTGATTCGCGAGGTGTGGGGGCCGGAGCGGCTCGGGGATACGCGCGGGTTGCGCGTGTGCATCATGAATCTGCGCGCCAAGGTCGAGACCGATCCGCGCAAGCCCCGGTACCTGCTCACCGAGGCGGGCCTTGGCTACCGGCTGCTCGCCGAGGAGAGTGCGTCGGCGTGAACCCGGCGATCAGGTGAGGGAGACCACCAACTTCGCCGAATGACTGCGCCAGTGGATGGGAATGACGAAGGCGCGCGCGCCCGCCGGCTGGCTGACCTGCGGCTTCTCCCCAGAGAATACGCTCGGCACGGAAATCACGAAGTCGTGCCCGAAATCGCGCCGCGCATTGCCGGAGATGGTGTTGGCGACCTCGCCGACCAGATCGCGCATGCTCTCGTGGCTGAAGTCGCTCTCCTGCATCTTCATCAGCAGCACCGTCAGCATGGCGCGTGGAGCGGTGAAATACACCACGCCCTCGCGCTTGCCGGAGACGTTGATCATCCCGGTGTAGTCGTGCATCGCCGGCTCACCCTCGAGCATGTACGGCGAGCCGATGCTCGCCGGCTGCTGCGCGGCCACCTCGAAGTATCGGGTGGTGCCGTCGACGAAGGTTTTCAGTTCCTCTTCCCGCAGCATGGGCGTGCTCTGTGTGCCGGTGGGTCCGTATCAGTACATCAATTCGGCGATCGCTTCGTTGAGCTGCCGGTCGGTGAACGGCTTGTTGAGAAAGCCGTTCGCCCCGCGCTCCATGGCCTCGACTGCGGTCGCCTTATCCGCCAGGGCCGAGATTACCAGGATCCGCACCTCGGGCTTCATTTGCACCAGCTGCGTGATGCACTCGATACCATCCATCTGCGGCATGGTCAGGTCCATGGTGACCAGATCCGGATCGGTCCGGCGGGCCAGCTCAAGTGCCTCCAGACCATTGGCCGCGGTACCCACGACCTGCAGATCATCGAACTGCTGCGAGCGCTCGATGCGCCGGCGAACGATGTTCGAATCATCGACGATCAGCAACTTGACCGTCCGCCGCGCGCCTGTGTCCTGTGCGGTGTCCATGGGAGATCTCTATCTCTATGCCACTGCGGTCTCGCCGAGCGCGGGCAGCGCGATCTTGAAGCGCGTGTAGCGTCCGGGATTGGTGCTGACGCCGATTCGCCCGCCGAGGCTGTACACAGCTTTGGCGACGACGTCCATGCCAGCGCCGCGCCCGGCGTCCATCGAGATCTCGTTGCGGGTGGAGAAGCCGGGCTTGAAGATCAGTGCCAGTGCGGCGCGGTTGTCCAACTGGGCGGCCTGCTCTTCGCTCAGCAGCTTCTTGCGCACGGCCGCTTCCTTCAGCGTCTCCGGTGAGAGGCCGGCACCGTCATCCTCGAACGTCAGCTCGAAGCCGGACTCGACCCGACGGAAATCCACGCGGACCTGGCCGCCGCCGCTCTTTGCCCCGGCGCGGCGGACTTCGTCCGCCTCGATCCCGTGCACCGCGGCATTGCGCAGCATCTGAATGAGGCAGTCCTTGAGCGTACCGAGATAGGCGGGCGGGCATTGCGCCAGGCCGTTCAGCGCCAGCTTGAAGTCCTTGCCGTGATCCTGCGCGAGCCTATGCGCCAGGGACTGCAAGGTCGAGGCGAGTTCGTCCGGGCCGGCCGTCGGGAGGCGCGGCGCAGGGGTGTTGAGAGTGCCGTCCGCGGCGCTCGGCTGCTCGCGCAGCGAGGAGAGCTTCAGCGTCATCTCGCGCACACCGCGCAGGTGCGCGAGCAGCTCATCGAGCTTCAGCACCAGCGGCAGGAAGTCGTTGCCGGTGAGCTCGTTGCGCGCCTTGAGCTCCGCAAGCATGTCCTCGAGGTGATGGACGCGCTGCGCGATGCTCATCAGGTTCAGCGCTGCCGCCTCACCCTTCATCGTGTGCAGCTCGCGCGACAGGCCGGCGAGCTTCTTGCTGAATTCCGCGTGCGTGCGCGCCGGCTCCTTCAGGATCGCGTTGATGTGCTTCAGGCCCGCCGAGGCGCTGTCGAGGAACGAGCCGAGCTGCAGCGGGTCCGAGTGCAGCATGCCGACCATCATGTCGAGCTGCGAATGAGCATTCTCCTGCGCTTCGTGCAGCTCGCGCGCCAGCAGCACGCTCGAGGTGATGTCCCCGACGGCGCACAGCACGTGCTTGACACCCTTCGGCCCCATGACGCGGTGGAAGTCGAACTGCAGGTAACGGGTCTCTTTGCCGCCGCGCCCGTTGTCCATGTTGACCTCGAGCTGCCCCAGCGGGTTGATGCTCTTCATGAGGTTCTCGTGCGCCCGCTCGCCCCAGAGCAGCTTGATGAACTTCATCGCGGTATTGAGCGTCTCGGGCGGCACCTTGTCGCGCAGCAGCTCCTCGAAGGTCAAGCCGGCGAAGGTGCTGCGACCGAACATGTTCGTCAGGGCCTGCGACCAGACCGCACCGATGCGATAATCGGCATCGAGGAGGAAAAATCCCTCCCGTACCGTGGCAAGGATGTCACGAGTCTGATCCTGCGCATCACGCGCGGCGCGCTCCCCGCGCCCGCGGGCGACCTGCAAGTAGGCCGCGGCGAGACCGAGCAGCAGTACGGCGAGTACGCCTCCGGAGAGCAGCCAGCGCAGGCGCGAGGCTGCCGCGGCTGTACGCGCCTGCAGCGAGCCGCTGACCACGGCGAGCTCACGGTGCAGAGCCGCAGCGTTGGCCTGAGCAAACAGTTCGGCCCGGCGCA
This sequence comes from Pseudomonadota bacterium, assembly GCA_021826035.1. Next base: position 20,169 of record JAKBBE010000007.1, read on the forward strand.
CGTGGGCATAAAACACCCGGCCGCTGCGCGAGAGTGAGCTGTTCGTGGCGGTGTCGGAGTAGGGCTCGCCGTGATACGAGAGCACCTTGGCGAGCACCGGGGTGTAGTTGGTCCACAGCGCCGTCGCCGCGTGCATCGCGGCCGGATCGAGGCCTTTCTGGCGCTCGAGGGCGCTGAAGTCGCGATTGAAGCCGCGCACGCTCGAGTCGAGTTCGCCATGGACATGGCCGGTGTACTCGAGGGTATCGAGTCGCTGGCGCAGGGCGGTCAGCTGCTCGGATATCGCCGACGGATAGGCTTCCAGCTCGCTCGCCTGCTGCAGCGTGGCGACGTTGGCGCGAATCTGCGTGGCGAGCCTGAATCCTGCGATCAGCACCAGGCCCATCACCGCGGCGAGCACGATGCCGGCTGCGGCGGTGAGCAGCCGGCGGTTTCGATCAGCGCCTGACAATAACATGGGGGCTTCCTGATTAATTCGGCAGTTCGAAGCGGATCAGAGTACGCACCGGCACCGAGACCGGTCGCCCATGGAATGTCGGCGGCGCGTAGCGCCAGCGGCGGATCGCATCGAGCGCCGCGCGGTCGAAGACGGTCGCGGGCTTCGCTGCGACCACCTTGATGTGGCGCGTGCGCCCGGTGGGATCCACGACGTACTGCACGGTCACTTCCCCGGAAATGTGCCGGGTGAGTGCCCGGTCCGGATAGGACGGGGAGACATAATGCGTGCGGCGCAACCGCCGAGCGACATCGGCCAGCTGAGCCACCGTTGGCGGTTGCGGCGTGTCGACCATGGCGGTGGCGGCGTTCAGTGCGGCGCCGCTGGCACCCCACTGGCGCGCATCGGCGAGGTCGGTGACCGCCGTGGAGCGCTGTCCCGCACGCGCCGCAGCTTCGGCGCGCTGCAGGAGCGCATTGGCGAGCGCACGGTGCATCTGGTTCGCGGCCGCCGCGGTGGCCGGATCCGGATGATCTGCCGCCAACGCGTTCAGGTAGTACGCGGCGCTGTCGTGGGCCGGCTGGAGTAGTTCGCCGGTATCGAGCCGGGCATGGGCTTCGGCGAGCAGCCGCTGCAACCGGTTCTGCACCGCGCTGGTGCGGGCCGATTGGATCTGGTGCTGGACGGCGACGATGGCTGCTGCGGAAGCACCGTTCGCCCGCGCCGCTGCGAGCGCCTGGCTCTCGATCGCACCTTGCCCGGTGAGACCGGCCTGACGCGCTTGGTTCAGCAGCGCGCCGATCACGGCCTGCGTGGCGTTGGCGGTGCTCGTGGATTGTGGGTCCAGGGTGCGCAGCTTGGCGAGGGTGCTCGCGGCGCTGGCCGCTCCGGTGAGGCGATGCGCGGCGATCCGCCGGGTGAGCTGATCAACCAACTTCTGCGTACGCTGGTGGTGCGTGAGGTGAGTCAGTTGGCTCTGCCAGGCCGCAATCTGTGCCGCGGGCACGCCGCGGCGCGCAGCCTGGGCGATGAGGGCCGCTGCGCTGCTGAGCTGACCGCCGGAGAGTGCCTGATTCACCACGGCACTCGATAATTCAATGCCGAACGGATGAACGTCACGGTTCGTGGGATCCGCCAGCTGCAGCGTCGCGAGCGCCAGCGCGGCGGCGTTGTAATGTCCCTGGCTGAGCGCGTCTTTGAACCGTGAAATCACGACGTTGCCGACGCGGCGCAGACCGTCTCGTGCCTCGCCATTGGTGGGATCGACGGCCAGCACTGAGCGATAGAACACCAGAGCGTTGTCGCCTTTCGGTGCCGTGAAGTGCCGAGCAAACATCGCGCGGCTCGCCTTGACGAGCAGATCCTCGACACGGCCCTGCACGATGGAGGTGTCGACGTCGGGTCGCGGCAGTGCTGCGAAGTGAGCCGCGTGCGCGGCGGCGGCAATCGGCCGCTGCAGCACCGGATGCGCTGCGACGACGTGGTGTTTCGGCAACAGAAACAGTCCGGCCGCGACCGCAGCCACGGCCACTCCGGCGCCGAGCGTCAGCCACAGGCGCTTGCGCCCGTCGCCGGACGGGGGCTCAGTGGACGCCGCAGCGGATTCGGCCGGCAGCGGCGTGCGCGCCGCCTCTGCGGCCTGATGCACGGAGCGCACCGGGGCGCTGCGTGGCGCGACTTTTTCAGCCGCATCCGCCAGGGCTGCATCGAGTACGGCAGACGTCTTACCGGGTTCGATCGGCAGTGGCAGCACCGTGAACACCCGGGTGCCTTTCACGGCCGCGGCAACGGACTTCTCCGCCCCGGCGGTCGTGAACACGAGAATGACGGCATGAGCGTTGTGCGCGCACGCCCGTTCGACATCCGCGCGCACATTCTCGGCCTCGCGTGCGTCGATCGCCAGAATCTGACCGCCGCGGGCCCCCTCGAGGTGTTCCAGTGCGACCTCGAGCGAGTCCGCCGGATGCACGCTGGCGCGCCCGCCGAGAACCTCGCCGAGTTCGAGCAGGAAATCATCGTGATGCGTGAGCGCGGCGAGATCCACCGGTGCGCGCGCTGCGGCGGACGCCGTGCCGCCAGCGGCATCGCCGGCCGAATCGCGAGACTCACTCGGAGCTGAATGGGCCACAACCCGTCTCCCTCGTTGTTATGAGCGCAAGCTCGGCGTTCCGCCGTCCTCGCCGGTCCGAACCCGGTGCTGAGTGGCGGGACGACCCCTCGGGCCCGGATGCACGACGTTCTGTCGCCATCAAACCCGCACCTGAGTTTGCGTGCAGTGTCGCCGTTCACACTATTGGCGCGATGGGCGCTGATGGACGCCGATCGGCGCCGGAAGCGGATGGGAGTGCCGCTGCCGGGCGGCGGATCGACGCCGGTGCGGTCCGCGTGGAACGCGCGGCTCGACAGTGCGCGTTCAGGAGCCGATGATGGATCGGCGCTACGGCATCGGAACAAAACTCGGATGCCGCCGTCTTAAGAGTCATCGGGCAGCGGGATCGCGAGTTCGGTAGCTTTCGCAGAGCGAGGCGCTCCAACCGGTCTGCACAGCGGGCTATCACAGCCGCCTCTCCCGGCCGCCACTGCCGTTCTGGAACGGGAGGTGATGGCGATGCGAGCACGAGCCAACCATCCGGATCAGGCGCCGCGGCGCGCCTGCATCGACCACGAAGGGTTCATCGAGTCGCTCAGTTCGTTCAGCCGGACCCACCGCGCGCAGCGGTGGGAGGGCACGTTCGGGCAATTTCTCGCCGACATCCTGCCGGGGAGCCCCGCCGCGCTGGCGCGCACCAGTCACGAGTACATCTGGGACATGCTCCGTTGGCATGGCCGCTGCGCGCAGCATTTGGCGGGCGAACAGGGTGCGCCCGATGGACGTGCCGCCGATCCGGCCGGTGAGCTGTTTCGCCGTGAATTGTTCGGGATCGATGGGCCGCTCGCGCGCGTGGCGGAGTATTTCAAGGCCGCCGCGGGCGGCTCCGACGTCGGGCGGCGGCTATTGTTGCTGCTCGGGCCGCCCTCCGGGGGCAAGTCGACGCTCGCGATCCTGCTGAAGCGCGGGCTGGAGGAATACAGTCGCACCGAGGAAGGTGCGCTGTATGCAGTGCGCGGCTCGCCGGTGCATGAAAATCCGTTGAACCTGATTCCGGCGAGCTTGCGCGCGGAATTTCGGGAGCGCTACGCCGTCAATATCCCAGGGGAACTCTCGCCCTGGGCGCGCGATTACCTCGAGCGCGAATTCGACGGAGAGTTCCTGCGCGTACCGGTCGAGCGCATATTTCTCTCCGAGTCCGCCCGGCTCGGCATTGGTACCTACGCCCCGCACGATCCCAGTACCGCCGACATCGCCGATCTGGTCGGATCGGTCGACCTCGCCAAGGTCGCACAGATCGGTGATGAGGGGGACTCGCGTGCCTGGTCGTGGTCCGGCGCGGTGTACTCGGCGAGCCGCGGGCTGCTCGAGATGATCGAGATCCTCAAGGTCAAGCGCGAGTTTCTCTACCTGCTGCTGACGCTGACTCAGGAGAAGAATGTGAAGGTGGCGCGCTTCCCGCTGATCCACCTCGATGAGACGGTGCTCGCGCATACCAACCTCGCGGAATTCCACCGCTTCCTGCAGGAGAAGGAGAACGAGGCGCTGCTCGACCGTATGGTGATCATCAAGGTGCCGTATGCGCTGTCGTATCAGGACGAGGCGCGCATCTACCGCAAGTTGGTGTGCGCCGCACCGGCCTTCCGCGACGTGCACCTCGATCCACACGTGCTGAATCTCGCCGCGGTGTTCGCGATCCTCACGCGCCTGGTGGCGCCGGAGCGTGAAGGGCTCGATCTGGGCAAGAAGCTGCGTCTCTACGCCGGCGAAGCCATCGAGGGCGTGCCGCAGAGCGAGGCGGCGCGGCTGCGCTCCGAGGCGCCCGACGAGGGGCTGGCCGGTGTCAGTCCACGCTTCATCATCAATGCGATCTCCACGGCGATCACCCGCGGCACCACGCGCAGTCTGACCAGCATGGATCTGCTGCTCGCGTTGAAAGATGCGATCGAGAGCGATGCGCGCATGGAACTGAAACACAAGAAAGTGTGGATCGACCACCTGGTCACGGCACGCAAGGAGTTCTACAACCGCTGGGTCAAGGAAGACGTACACCGGGCCATGTTCGCCTCGTTCGAGGAGGAGGCGCAGCAGTTGCTCGAGAAATATCTCGATGAGGTGGAGGCCTCGCTCGATCACCGTCAAGTCACCGATCCGATCACGGGGGAGAGCCGTCCGGCGGACGAGCGCTTCCTGCGTTCGGTGGAGGAGAAGATCAAGGTGTCAGACTCCGGCAAGCTCTCCTTCCGCCAGGAGGTGGTGCGCAAGGCCATGGTCGCGTTCAAGGCCGGGGAGAAATTCAAGCTCGCGAGCCACGCACGCATGCGCGAGGCGATCGAGCAGTATCTGTTCGAGGAGCGGCGCGATGTACTCAGGCTGGTGACCTCCAGCGCCCGACCGGACGAGGAGGCGCGCCAGAAGATCTCCGTGGTGCAGCAGCGGCTGATCAGCGAGTACGGGTACGACGAGCACAGTGCCAAGGAGGCGCTCAGTTACGTCACGACGCTGCTCGCACAGGAGTGAGGCGAACATGAACGCACCGGCCGGCGGAGAGTCTCCCTTCAGCGCAGCGAAGTGGTACGAGCTGTTCTCGCGCGGGGCGCGTGACTGGCTGCGTCACGATGCCAAAGTGCGCGATGCGGTGCGCCGCCACCTGCCGGAGCTCATCCGCAGTGGTGAGATCATCAGCGGTGGCGCGCGTACGGTGCGCGTGCCGGTGAAGCTGCTTGAGCACTACCGATTCCGGTTGCGCCGCGGCGCCGAGCAGCAGAGCGTGGGCCAGGGCGCAGCCAAGCCGGGCGACGTCTTCGTCGATCCGACGCACCGCGTCGCTCCACCCGGCAAGGGTCCGGGCGGTGAGGAGGAGGGTGAGGTGCAGCTGCTGCTTGAGCTGAAGGTCGAGGACATGGTCGAGTGGCTGTGGGAGGAGATGCGCCTGCCGAACCTCACGCCGCGCGCCGGACCCTCGCAGGACACCGAGTGGACCCGCGAGGGTTGGGACCGGCGCGGTGCGCGCTCCCGACTCGACCGCCGCCGGTCGTTCAAGGAGCTGGTCAAGCGTCGCGCCGCGCCGGGGGCGGTGCAGAGCTTTACGGATGATGATCTGCGCTTCCGTCAGCTCTCGCAGCGGCGACGTCCCGCGTTGCGGGCCGTGGTGTTCTTCCTGCTCGATGTCTCAGGCAGTATGTCCGAGCGCGATCGTCAGCTCGCCAAATCTTTCTTCTTCTGGACGGTGCAGGGGCTGCGCCGCCAGTACCGGATGCTCGAGACGGTATTCGTTGCACATACCACCGAGGCGTGGGAGTTCACCGAGTCGGAGTTCTTCCAGGTGAGCGGTACGGGCGGAACGGTGGCCTCGAAGGGCTTCGGCAAGGTGAGTGAACTCATCGCGGAGCGCTTCGCGACCCAGCAGTACAACGTGTACGTCTATTACGCCTCGGACGGCGACAACGCCGCGAGCGACACCGCCGCGGCACGCGCGGCGCTCGGGACACTCGTGCCCGAGACGTGCTTCTGCGGCTACGTCGAGGTCGCGGCGGGCATGTCGCGCCGTCAGGAAACCGAGACCGGTCGGCTGTTCGACGAACGGGCGCTGGCCGGAGGGGCCGTCGAGCGCTGCGTGCTCGGCGGCTTCGAGGACATCTGGGCGGCGCTGCGCACGTTCTTTGCCGCGCAGGAGCGCGCTGCGGAGGATGCGTGAGCCACGAGTGGCGCACCTTCGTGCCGCGTCTCGAGCAGCTGGCCCGCGATCTCGGGCTGGACTTTCATCCGGTGGAATTCGAGGCGGTGCCCGATTCGTTCATGATGGAGATCGCCGTGTACGGCCTGCCGGTGCGCATGCCGCACTGGTCGTTCGGGGTGCGCTACATCTACCAGCTCATCCAGCGACACATGGGCCACTCGCGTCTGTTCGAAGTGGTGTTCCCCGGCAATCCGGGTCATGCCTATCTCTCCGCCGGCAATGGGCTGGCCGAGAACGTGCTGGTGAGCGCACACGTGCTCGGGCATGCGGATTTCTCACGCAACAACTTGCTGTTTCAGCGCTGTCAGGGACAGGTGAGCGAGCGGATCGTCGAGCATGCCGCGCAGCATGCGCGTCAGATCCAGCAAGCCATCGAGACGCATGGCATCGGGCGCGTGGAGGCCGCACTGGATGCGGCGCTCGCGCTCGAGCAGCACATCGACGTCGACCAGCCGCTGCGCCGCGCGCCCTATCCTCAGTACCTCGAGCCGGCCAAGGCGCTGGCGGACGACGCGTTCCGTCGGCGTTTCGCGGCGCTCGATCCGGCGAGCCCCGCGGCGGGTGCGCCCGCGCCTCTGCGTGCGCCCCTGCCGCCGCACCCGGAGCGGGACCTGCTCTGGTTCATGGCAGAGTATGCCCCGGAGATGGAGAGCTGGGAGCGGGATGTGTTTCTCGCGGTGCGCGAGGAGTCATTCTATTTTTATCCCGTATTCGCCACCCAGATCATGAACGAAGGGTGGGCGTCGTATTGGCATGCCCGGCTGCTGCGCGAGGCGGATTTCATTCCCCAGCAGGCCTATCTCGATGCCATCCGGTGTCACTCCGAAGTGGTCCGGCCGGTGGCGGCCGACGAGCAGGTGGCCCTCAGCGTCAATCCCTATCACCTGGGCTTTTCGCTCTGGGAGCACATCGTGGCGCGGCGTGGCCTCGATGCGGCCTTCGCGATCCGGACCGAGGATGATGACTTCGCCTTCATTCGCAACCACCTCACGCGTGATCTGGTCGAGGAGTTGGGTCTGTTCCGCTACCGCGCTCGCGACGGCCGGGCAACCGTGCTCGAGAGCGATCTCGACGCACTGCACGAGGCGATCCTCGCGCCGAAATATCACTTCGGCGCACCGGCGATGGTCGTGCGACGCACCCGCCCGGACGGCACGCTCGAGCTCGGGCACGATCATCGGCTCGCCGGGCGCGGTCTTGATCTGGACCGCAGCCGCAAGGTGCTGGAGTACGTGCAGCGCCTGTGGCGTCGGCCAGTGCGGCTCGTGACGGTCGATGAGCACGGCGCGGAGCTCGAGCTGTCGGTACCCTGAGCGTCGCCGGATCTTTGCGCCCCGCGCCCGGCCGGAGTACCCTCTGAAATCTGACTCCGTGCTCGGCGGGGCGTGCTGCGTGGACCCAACGTGCATTCGCAACATCGCGCTCACCGGCGCTGCGGGCGCCGGCAAGACGCTGCTCGCGGAAGCGCTCCTGTTTGCGGCTGGAGCGACCCGCGCCAAGGGCAGCATCGAGCGCGGCTCCACGGTCTCGGACTTCGATCCGCAGGAACGCGTGCTCGGCCACTCGCTTGAACCGGCCGTGCTGACGTTCGAGCACGCGGGCACACGGCTGCATCTGCTCGACACACCGGGCTACGCGGATTTTCTCCCGCGTACGTTCGCGGCGCTCGAGGCCGTCGATGCCGTCGCGGTCGTCGTGAGCGCAGTCACGGGTCCGGATGCGGTGACGCAACGGCTCATGAACTTCGCGCGCGAGCGGGGGCTGGCGCGGCTGCTGATCGTCAACAAGATCGACAGCCGAGAGGCGGATTGCGCGGGCGTTTGGGCGCGGCTGCGCGAGGGGTTCGGATCGGAGTGTCTGCCGATCAACCTGCCGGCCGCACAGGGTGGAGAGGTGCGCGATTGCTTTTTCGATCCGCAGGAGAGTCCCGTTCAGTTCTCCACGGTGGGTGCGGCGCATACGGCCATCGTCGATCAGGTCGTGGAGCTCGACGAAGGGCTGATGGGGCTGTACCTGGAGCAGGGTGAGACGCTCTCGCCCGAGCAGCTGCACGCGCCGTTCGAACAGGCGCTGCGCGAGGGACATCTGGTGCCGGTGTGTTTCGCGTCCGCCGAGAGCGGTGCCGGCGTCGGAGCGCTGCTCGAGATCTTCGAGCGGCTGATGCCCAATCCCGCCGAGGGCAACCCGCCGCTATTTCTCCTCGGCGAGGGCGATGCGGTCCGCCGCGTCGAAGTGCTGCCCGACCCCGAGCGGCACGTCATCGCGCACGTCTTTCGCGTGACGATCGATCCGTACGTTGGGAAACTGGCGAGCCTGCGGGTCCATCAGGGCACGATCCGCCCGGGTGAGCAGCTCTACGTGGGCGATGCACGCAAGCCGTTCAAAGTGACGCACCTGTATCGGCTGCTGGGCAAGGACACCACGGAGATCCCGCAGGCCATTCCCGGGGATCTGTGCGCGTTGGCCAAAGTCGAGGAGCTGCACCGCGATGCGGTCCTGCACGACTCGCATGAGGAGGATCATTATCATCTCGCGCCCGTCGCGCTGCCGCCCTCGATGCTCGGGCTGGCGATCGAGCCGCAGCGGCGCGGGGATGAACAGCGGCTGGCCGATGCGCTGCACAAGCTCACCGCGGAGGACCCCGGAGTGCGCATCGAGCAACATGCCGCGGTGAACGAAACGGTGCTCTACGGCACCGGTGAGATGCACTTGCGGGTGCTGCTCGAGCGCATGCGCGAGCGCTACGGGGTGCAGGTGCGTACCCATCCGCCGAGCATTCCGTATCGCGAGACCATCACCCGCGCGGCCGAGGGACACAGCCGCCACAAGAAACAGACCGGTGGGGCCGGGCAGTTCGGCGAGGTGTACCTGCGCGTCGAGGCGCTCGAGCGCGGCGCGGGCTTCGAGTTCATCGATGCGGTCACGGGCGGGGCGATCCCGGGTCAATACATTCCCGCGGTGGAGAAGGGCGTGCGCCAGGTGCTCGTGGAGGGCGCACTCGCCGGCTTTCCGCTGCAGGATGTGCGCGTCACGGTGCTCGACGGCAAACACCATCCGGTCGATTCCAAGGAGGTGGCTTTCGTCTCGGCAGGTCGCAAGGCGTTCCTCGATGCGCTCGGTAAGGCCAGCCCGATCGTGCTCGAGCCGATCGTGCACCTGGAGGTGACCGGCCCGGCAAGCGCGATCGGGGACATCACCGGTGATCTGGCGACACGCCGGGCGCGCGTCAACGGCAACCAGGAGCTGCCTGGGCACCGAGCGAGCGTCTCGGCGCTGGTGCCGCTGGCGGAGATCGGCGAGTACCCCTCGCGCCTGAAGTCCCTCACCGGTGGGCAGGGCAGCTATGTCATGGCGCTCAGCCACTACGATCCGGTGCCGCCGCGGCGCCAACAGGAACTCATCGAGGCTTATCGTCCGCGCACCGAGGCCGACTGACCGCTGTGGACTCAGCCGTGGTGGAAGCGGCCGTGCGCCTGTGCGGGCCGCGCGGGCGGGTTTGCTTCCAGTGCCGCGATCACGCTGCGCAGGTCGGCGAGCAGGAGGTCGGCCATGTCCCGCGAGAAGCCTTCGCGGACCACGATTCGCAGCACCGCGATCGCTTCGGCGTCCTGGGGCATCGTGTAGGCGGGCACCTGCCAGCCATGGCTGCGCAGGCGCTCGGACACGTCGTACACCGAGTATCGCGTGGTCTCCTTGAGGCGAAACGCGAAGACCGGGATGGCTGATCCGTCGCTGAGCAGTGCGAAGGGACCGAGCGCTGCGATCTCGGCGGCGAGTTCGCGCGACACCGTGCACAGCGTGCGCATGATGCGCGTGTAGCCTTCGCGGCCGAGGCGCAGGAAATTGTAGTACTGGCCGACGATCGGGTTGCCGGGCCGTGAGAAGTTCAGAGTGAAGGTCGGCATGTCGCCGCCGAGATAATTGACGTGAAAGACCAGCTCCTCGGGCAGGTATGCCTTGCCGCGCCACAGCGCCCAGCCGACGCCCGGGTACACCAGGCCGTACTTGTGGCCCGAGGTGTTGATGGACACGACATTGGGCAGACGAAAGTCCCAGCGCAGTTGCGGATGAATGAACGGGGCGACGAAGCCGCCGCTCGCGGCATCCACGTGCAGCGGTACCTCGAGGCCGCGAGCCGCATTGTGCGCCACCAGCGCATCGTGGATTGCTTCAATCGGCTCGAACTCCCCGGTGAAGGTGGTGCCGAGAATCGCGACCGCACCGATGGTGTTCTGGTCGCAACGCGCCACCACCTCCTCGGGGGTGATGACGTAGCGCCCCGGGCGCATGGGGATGTAGCGCGGCTCGACTTCCCAGTAGCGGCAGAACTTCTCCCACACCACCTGCACGTTCGAACCCAGCACCAGGTTCGGTGCCGCGGCGCTTCGGCCGGCGGCGCTGCGCTGCGCTCTCCAGCGCCACTTCATCGCCATGCCGGCGAGCATCACCGCCTCGCTCGAGCCGACCGCCGACACCCCGACGGGCCCTTCATGCTCCGGGGCGTGGAACAGTCGCGCGATCATGTTCACGCAGCGGGTCTCGAGCTCCGCGGTGCGCGGATACTCGTCCTTGTCGATCATGTTCTTATCGAAGGTCTCGGCCATCAGCCGCGCCGCCTCCGGCTCCATCCAGGTCGTGACGAATGTGGCGAGGTTCAGCCGGGCGTTACCGTCGAGCATCAGCTCGTCGTGGATGAGCTGATAGGCAGTGCGCGGACTCATCTCGTGCGGCGGCAGAGAGTACTTCGGCGCCGGTTCGGACATGGTGCGCGAGCCGTAGGTCGGGGCCAGATCGGCGTCGGGAACGAGGGGTTTGACCATGGGCGGCAGGCCTCCTGAGCGGATGCGCGTGAGCGCCCGTACCACTGGCCCGGGCGCACTCCGGCGGCGCGGCCTGCGCCGGCGGCGGATTACTTCAGGACGAACTGCCCGCGTTCGTCGAACGGCAGTTCGCGCAACAGACCGCGGGCCAGCTCGACCTTGCCCCGCAGCCGGTACGCTACCGGACGCGCGCCGCCCCGACCGAACAGCGTGAACAGCGCCCCGGCCATGTTCGCGGTGACCTCGGTGTTGAACTGCGCCGTGCCGTGCGGCGGCACCGTGAATCGTCGCGCGCTGCGGCCGTCGGCCACCCGGTGGCCGTTCAGCGACAGGGCGTACTGAAGCGATTCGATCGGCAGGCTGATGCTGTTGGGATTGCTGACCCGCAGGCGCACCTCGAGCTGCTGCTGCCAGAAGTCCGCGCGCAGCACCCGTACGCCGAGCACGGTCAGGTGCGGGGCGCGCAGATTCGGGGTGAGCCACGCGCACCCGCCGAGCACGGCGGCGAGCAGGAGCGGGGCGAGCTTCAGTGCGCGCCGCGTCATGAGTCGGTCAGCTGGCATAGGAGCGGCGCATCACCCCGCCGTGCTCAGGACTACCACCGCCGGTGGCGATCGGCTGAGCGAGCGTCGCGGGTGGCGTGCGCCCGATCTGTTCGTAGAGGCGGCTCAGCTGACGGCGGAACAGCGCATCGAACTGACTGACCGCCTCGGCGGGATTGTAGTCGCCGAACCACCAGAACCAGTCCGAGCTCTCGCACAGCGCCAACTGCCGCTGCGCGGCGCGCTGCGCGTGCGCATCCAGCGCGCCGCTGGCGATGACCTCATCGAAGGCGATCTTTGCCTCGCACAGCAGGTCCCACGCCCGGTTCTTCGCCGCATCACCCATCCAGGTGGTGAGCGTGCCATGCACCCAGCTGCCGGCCATCAGCTGCGGCAGCGTGATCGGCATCAGGCCGCGCGAGACGCAGGCCCCGAGCGTCGTCAGCTCGAGCTGCGGATGCGCCGCGAGCAGCGTGTACAGCGCGCGCAGGAAGTAATAGCCGTTGAACGGGTAGTGTTCCCAGGCGTTCTCACCGTCGAGCGCAATCAGCACCGCGTGTCCGGGGGTGCCGCTGTACTGGCGTGCCAGCTGCGCCAGCGCGTCGACGAGGTTGTGCGCGGCATCATCGCCGTGCCACGTGGCGTACGTGAAGCCGATCAGGTCCGAGAGCGTGTCGTCGCGGAAGAACTGCATCAGGGAGCTGCCCGCGAGCCGGTACGGCCGGTTGAAGACCTGGGCATCGAGGCTCGGCGGTTGCGGCGCGAGTGCCGCGGTGCGTTGCAGCGAACCGTGCAGCACGTTGGCACTGCTCGCGACCCACTTGAAGCCAAAGCGCTCGAGCATCTCGAGGGTGGGGCGGCTGACGGCGCCCTCGGACGGCCAGCAACCGACCGGACGAGTGCCGAAGGTCTGCGTGAACAGCCGCAGACCCTCACGCACGTGCCACTCGGCGCGCTCGGGCCCGCCGGGATAGCCCGGTAGCTTCGGCAGCGGCAGGTTCGGCATGGCATCGCGCGCGGCCTGGAAGTCAAACAGCAGCGGCATGATCGGGTGGCCGTACGGCGTGACCGACAGCTCGCACCGACCCTGCTCGCTCAGGCGCCGGTAGCGTGGCACGATCTGCCCGAGCAGCGAGCCGATCAGGGTCAGCAGCTCGCGTCGCTGCGCAGCGGTGAAATCGCGGCCTTGCTCGGTGAGTCGGGTGACCAGCGGATCGCTGCGGCGCACCGTCTCGCCCATCCACGCCAGGTGATACCACACGGCAAGATCCTGGATGAACTGGTCCGAGGCATAGCTGACGCGCTCGGGCGTGGCGAGCGTGTCGGCGATCGAGGCGAGCTCTAGATAGGGCCCGAAGCGCTCGATCATCTGCTTGCGCTGGGCGCGCAAGCAGGCATGCAGGCTCTCCAGCCGCTCGGCCGGCGCGCTCGGCACTGGATCGGGTCCGAGCAACGCGAGCACCGGGTCGGGCAGTGCGCTACCGGTGCGCAGATGCTCGGCGACGGCCGCGGCGAGTGCCTCGATCTGTTCGAGCAGCACCGGGGTGAAATTCACCACGGCACGCGCCTCTGGGATCGCCTCCAGGTGCGCGGCCATGTCGGTGTAGTCCTTGATGGCGTGCAGGTACGTCCAGGGCAGGACATAACGCCCGGTGAGCGCGTCGCGGTACTGCGGCTGGTGCATGTGCCACAACAGAACGACCGGCAGGCGCGGGGTGGACATGAGCGGCTCAGCCGGCGACGCGCCGCAGCATCTCTGCGGTCACCAGCACGACGCCTTTCTCGGTGACCAGGAAGCGCTCGGCATCGGCCTCGCGGTCGACACCGATGCTCATGCCGTCGGGGATCTCGCTGCCCTCATCGATGATGGCGCCGCGGATCACGCAGCTGGCACCGATGCGGGTGTTGGGCAGGATCACCGCCCGCTCGATGGTGCTGCGCTCCTCGACCCGCACGTTGGAGAAGAGCAACGATTCGCGCACATACGCACCTGAGATCACGCAGCCTGCCGAGACCATCGAGTTGATCGCCTGTCCGCGCCGGCCGTCCTCATCGAGGATGAACTTCGCCGGCGGTTGGTGCACCTGGTAGGTCCAGATCGGCCAGTCCTCGTCGTAGATATTCAGTTCCGGCTCGACGTGCACCAGCTCGAGGTTCGCCTCGTAGTAGGCATCGAGCGTGCCGACGTCGCGCCAATAGCTCTGCGCGCGAGTCTTGACGTCCTGGAACGGGTAGGCGAACACCTGCAGTGCGCCGGCGATGGCCTTCGGCAGGATGTCCTTGCCGAAATCGTGCGAGGAGGCCTCGTTGGTGGCATCTTCGCGCAGGAGCATCTCGAGCAGCCGGGTGTTGAACACGTAGATGCCCATCGAGGCGAGGATCGTATCCGGCCGGCCCGGCAGCGTGTCGGGCACCGGGGGCTTTTCGCTGAATTTCGTGACCCGGTTCCATTCCGTCGCGGTGAGCACGCCGAAGTGGCGTGACTCGCTCGCCGGCACCTCGACGACACCCATGGTGACATCGGCGCCCTTCTCCACGTGGTAGGCGATCATCGGGCCATAATCCATCTTGTAGATGTGATCGCCGGCGAGCACCAATACGTGCTTGGGTCGGTGCGAGAGGATCAGCTCGATGTTCTGGTACACCGCGTCCGCGGTGCCTTGATACCAGTTCGCGCCCATCTGCTGCTGGGCGGGCACGACCTCGATGAATTCACCGAATTCACCGCGCAGATAGCTCCAGCCGTGCTGCACGTGCGCAATCAGCGACTGCGCCTTGTACTGCGTCAGGATCCCAATCTGGCGGATGCCAGAATTGACGCAGTTCGACAGCACGAAATCCATGATGCGGAACTTGCCGCCGAAGGGCGTTGCGGGCTTGCAGCGGTTGGCGGTGAGATCCTTCAGCCGCTCCCCGCGGCCGCCGGCCATGATGATCGCGAGCGTGCTGCCGGTCAGCCGGCTTACGTAGCGTCCGGAGGCGCGCGCTGGTTGCTGCATCATGGGCCCGGGGCTCACTGGTGGGTCTGACGGAGTCTATCCTAGCAGTCTCGCGCACCGCTCAAAGCCATTTCATCAGACCCATGCCGAGCGGGTGGGCGAGCAGTTCGTGCCAGGGATAGATCCGCACCTCGGTCGCGAACTGGCCGCAGCCCGGCGGCTCGGCTTCGAGTGCGAAGACTGCCGCGCCCTCAGTCCACTCGCCGGTGTGCCGCAGCGGTGCGCTCCACACGCCGGGGCGTGGCGGCGTGCTGAAGGCGCACAGCGGTGGTGGCTCGGTGCTCGAGTGCGGCAGCAGCCGTCGGGCGTGGAACTCGATGCGCACATCGTCCGGCTGCAAGCCGGGCAGATGCGCCGCGATGCGCAGCCGGACCCGCTGTTCGCGGGTGATCTCGGCCGAGGCGTCCTCGATCAGCCGCAAATCGATGCGGTTCCAGGCGGCGCGGATGCGCTGCTGCCATTCGGCCAGCTGGCGAGCGCCCGCATAGTCGTGCGTGGCGAGCCGACGATGCTGCTCGGCCGCCGGACGGTAGAGCTTCTCGGTGTAATCGCGCAGCATGCGATCCATGTTGAATCGCGGGATGACGCTCATCATGGCTTGCTTGGCGCGCCGGATCCACTCGGTGGAGCGACCGCGGACGTCGCGCTGGTAGTAGAGCGGGATCACCTCTTCCTGCAGCGTATGCAGGATCAGTTCCGACTCGATCGCATCGCGCCGGTCCCAGTCCTGCACGTCGGAGGGCGGGATGCCCCAGCCGTTGTCCGCCATGCACCCCTCGGCCCACCAGCCGTCGAGCACGCTCAGGTTCAGCCGGCCGTTGATGGCCGCCTTGATGCCCGAAGTGCCGCTCGCCTCGAGCGGTGCGATCGGCGTGTTGAGCCAGACGTCGACGCCCGAGACCAGTGAGCGGGCGAGCTGCAGGTCGTAGTCCTCGAGGAAGATGATCCGGCCAATGAACTCCGGGGAGGTCATCAGCTGGCGGATCTCGCGCAGCACTTGCTTGCCCGGCTCGTCGGCCGGGTGCGCCTTGCCGGCGAACAGCAGGACCACCGGGCGGTCCGGATCATTGAGCAGGCGGGCGAGCCGCGCCCGGTCGCGCAGCAGCAGCGTGGCGCGCTTGTAGGTCGCGAAGCGGCGCGCGAAGCCGATGGTCAGCACCTCGGGACGGGCCGGATCGAGCAGCCGCGTGATGCGTGCCAGCTGCGCCAGGCTCATGCCCTTGCGCCGATACTCGCGCTCGAGCCGCTGGCGCACCGCATCGAGCATCTTGGACTTGACGGCCTGCGAGGTCTCCCAGAACCGCTCATCGGGCACCGCCTCGAGGCCGCCCCAGAACGCCACATCGTTCAGCCGCTCGCCCCAGTGGGGGCTGAGTTCGGCGTCGAAGAACCCGCCCCAGAGCTTGTGCAGGAAGGTCGGTACGTGCACGCCGTTGGTGACGAACCCGACCGGATTGTCCTCGGGGCGGATCTGCGGCCAGTGATCGGCGCACAGCTGCGCCGAGACGGTTCCGTGGATGCGGCTCACCCCATTGATGTGGCGCGCGCCATTCAACGCCAGGCGGGTCATATTGAACATACCCGGCACCGACGGGGCACTGCCGAGTTCGAGGAAGCGCTCGACGGGCAGGCCCAGATCGTTGATGAAATCCTGGAAGTGCTCGAGGATCAGGCCGTGCCCGAACGCGTCGTGACCCGCCGCGACCGGGGTGTGGGTGGTGAATACGCAGGCGGCCGCCGTCGCCTCGAGCGCCGCCTCGAAGGGCAGATCGCGGCTCATGTGCTCGCGCATCAGCTCCAGGATCAGAAACGCCGCGTGCCCCTCATTGAGGTGCCAGGCCGCCGGTGCGAGCCCGAGTGCACGCAGCGCACGCACCCCGCCGATGCCGAGGATCATCTCCTGGCGTACGCGCGTCGACTCGTCCCCGCCGTAGAGCCGCCGGGTGATGTCTCGGTCCGAGGGCGCATTCTCGGGCGTATTGGTGTCGAGCAGATACACCGGCACTCGGCCGGCCTGAGCCCGCCAGATCCGTGCGGTGACGTCGCGGCCGCCAATGCGCACCGCGATCGAGATCCACCGTCCGCCGGCGTCGCGCACGGGCTCGACCGGCAGGTCGCGCGGGTCGTGCGCCTTGTACTCGGCGTGCTGCACGCCGTCGTCATCGACCGTCTGGGTGAAGTAGCCTTGTTCGTAGAGCAAACCGATTGCCACGAAATGCGCGCCGGCATCGCTGGCGGCCTTGCAGTAGTCCCCGGCCAGCACACCGAGGCCCCCCGAGTAGATCGGAAAACTCTCGTGAAAGCCGTATTCGGCGCAGAAGTACGCCACCAGCGGCTCGTCTGCCGGAGGCTTGGCGGCGAGGTAGGTATCCAGCAGCTGCAGTGCGGCGTGATAGCACCCCAGGTACTGCGGGTCGCCGGCGGCCGTGTCGAGTGCGGATTGGCGCACGCAGCGCAGCATCAGCCGCGGGTTGCCCCCGCATTGCTTCCACAGCTCAGGCTCCAGGTCCTCGAACAGGGCGCGGATCGGCCGATGCCAGCTGAAAAACAGGTTGCTGGCGAGTTCCGGCAGGCGCGCGAGCGCCTCGGGAATGACGGGGGTGATTTCGAGCAGAGTATTGCGCATGGCACCGGGATTCGAAACGAGGGTTGCCCGGAAAGTCTAGCCGCTTCGGACCGCTCGTGCGCGCATCGGGTCACGCTCCTTTGTGGTGCATCCCACCTCTGGGCGGCATGTGCGAGAATGCCGAGCCGTCGCGCAAGCTGGAGCGTGTCATGGGAAGCGGTCTGAGCATTCGGGCGGGAATTTCGGTCACGCTCGCGGCGGGGCTCCTGGCGGGGCTTGCGCCCGCACCGGTGCGCGCGCAGTCGATGGCTCTCGAGAATCTCGATCATTTCCCTCGCGCCACGCTCGTGATCGACGCCGGCGGACACGTGCATCGCTTCCGGGCCTGGATCGCCAATACCCCGGCCCGCCAAGCCCAGGGATTGATGTTCGTGCGCGACCTGCCTGCCGATGAGGGCATGGTGTTCCCCATGCACCCACTGCAGGTGGCTCAGTTCTGGATGGCCAACACGTATATCCCGCTCGACATGCTGTTCGTGGCGCCCGGCGGGCGCATCGAGAAGATCACGGCCAACGCCAAGCCGTTCTCTCTGCAGACGATCAGCTCTGGGGCGCCCGTGGAGGCGGTGATCGAAATCCGGGGCGGTCAGGCGCGCGCCCTCGGCATCACCGTCGGCTCACAGGTCCGCTGGACACCTGTCGTGGCGAAATAGTCGCCTTTTCCCCGCCCATCCTTCCGCATCCCTGCACCGGACTCGCGCGCGCTCCGGGTCACCGAATTCCGCTCGCCGCGGGGCAGGCCGCAGACCCCAAACCGTGGCGTACGCGCGCACTACTCGGTATTCCCACCACATCATGATTCATGAATGTTGCGTCATAGCAACGAATCTCCGTGCGTGAAGTGTGCGAAAAACACATTATTAATCAATCTGTTAAGTGTTGCCCTAGAGATCTTTCGCAACGCATTTCGCATTCTCGCTTTACTTGAGCAGGGACGTCGTTTAGTGTCCGCCACAAGCCTTCTGAGGCACAGCGTGCTGTGCCCTCAGGAGCGGTTTTTTTAAGGAATCGCTCAAGGGCCTCGGGCCAACAACCAAATGCGAAGGCGAACCTTAGGGTCGCCGCGGAGTACACTCATCGTGGAAAACTACACTGTCAGACATGCGGTCAGACGCGCGCTCGCCATTGGCGCGATCGTTGCGGTCGGCGCAGGGGCGATGCTCGCGAACGCGAATCCCGCGCCGACGCCGAAGCCGCAGTCAGATTCCCAGTCAGTGCCGGCACCGGCGAGCAAGGCGAAGAAGAATGCCTCGGCGTCGATCCTGCAGACCATCGTGGTCACCGGCACGATGATCCCAAGGACCTCGGCTGAGACCGCCGAGGCCATCACGATCATCAAGTCCTCGACCCTGCGGAGCCTGGGCGTGACGAACGTCGAGCAGGCGCTCGGCACGGTGACCTCGAATACCCCGGCGCTGAACATCGCGCAGTCGGTCGGCACGTTCTCGGGCGGTGGTACCTACGCCAACCTGCGCGGTCTGGGCGATGGCCGCACGCTGGTGCTGCTCGATGGCCACCGGCTTGCCGATAATGCATTCAGCGGCAATGCGGTCGATCTGAGCGGTATCCCGTTCTCGGCCATTTCGAGTGTTCAGGTGCTGCGCGAAGGCGCCTCGGCGCTGTACGGATCCGACGCGATCGCGGGCGTCGTCAACTTCATTACGAAGCGTAATTACCAGGGCGCGGAGGTCAGTGCGGAACTCGATCATCCGCAGGGTGCGGGCGGCGGCTCGGGCAACGTGAGTTTCACCTTCGGCCATGGCGACTTGGTTCGCGACGGCTACAATTTCATGATCACGGGCAGCTACAGCGGCCAGCAGGAACTGCGCGCGACGCAGCGCTCATTCACTGCCGCGGGTTTCTACCCGGCGCTGGGTGATGCCGCCACCAATAATCCGGGTACGTGGCCCGCGACAATTCAAGACAATAACGGCCAGGCCATCACAGACCCCGCGCTGGGTGGACAGAGCAATTATTGGCAGCCCGGCTATCCGGCCTGTGCAGGAAATCCATACCTGACTACCTATTACGGAAACTGCGCGTATCGGTATTCGGCTGCAACGGACCTGCTGCCCAAGTCCTATGAAGCGTCGGCATTGGTCGCCTTTACCAAGGAACTTCCGGATAACAATGTCCTGAAGATTCAGTACTTCTACAGCCGCTCCAAGGTCACTGCCTGGTCCGGCCCGATGTTCTACTCGTTCAACATGACCCCTCAGGCTGATCCCACGTATTATCCGACAGCGGCGGGTTTGACGTGCGAGACAGCCTTCACTGCCTGCACCAGTCCGCCGGCGCTGAATGGCGCAATTAACGCCGTCTGGACGGATCCGAACAACAATCGCTACGGCGATAACATCAACACCGAGGAGCGGGCGTTGGTGACGTTCTCGGGAGACAATGCGGGTTGGGACTACCGGTTCAACCTGAACTTCAGTCAGAACTTGAACTCCGACGGCAACGTCTCGGGATACCCGAATGAGTCGGTGTTGGCCCCGGGTGGCGTGCTCAGCGGTCTGATCAATCCGTTCGGACCGCAAAGCCCGGCCGGGCAGGCGCTGATCAATAGCAGCTACGTCAATGGCGTATACCAGAACGGCAAAATGCAGCGTTGGGCGGTCAGTGGGCATGCCAGCCATAGGCTCGGTGACGCATTCCACGCCGGGCATGATGCGGTTCTGGCAATTGGCTTCAGCGTGCGCGGCAACAAGTTCCAAAGCGCCACGACGCCGTACAACTCTCTCGTCCAGGCCGCAACGGGTTTGGGGAACTTTGCGGTCCAGGGCAGCCGCACGGCGCAGGCCGTGTTCGCCGAGCTGAACGTGCCGATGTCGAAGAGCCTCGATGTCGACATTTCCGATCGCGAAGATCGCTACAGCGACTTCGGCCGCACCAACAACGGCAAGATCACGGTTCGTTATCAGCCGTCGCGTTACGTGACCTTCCGTGGGGCTGCGTCCACCGGCTTCCGTGCCCCGACGTTGTACGATCTGTATGACCCGAACACCATGTCCGCCTCAACCAGCGGATCAATGGGTAACGGCAACCCGTTCTGCACGCCGAGCACGTACAACGCGGAGTGGAACCAGGCAGTGTGTGGCACGCAAGGGCTGGGGCTGTTCGGCGGTAACGCAAAGCTGACCCCGGAGACCTCGGAGAACTTCGATCTGGGTGTCGTGTTGGCGCCGGTGCGTAATCTCGGCATCACGCTCGACTACTACCGGATCCTTCTCAAGAACACCATTGGGAATATTCCCGCTTCGGCCATCTACGGTAATCCGACCCTGTTCTCGAACTACATCGTGCCGAACGATCTTGGCACGCTGACGCCGTCGATCAATGAGGCCCAGGACTGCCTCCCCTACTCGCTGCCGACTTGCGGCTACATCGTCGTGAACGATCAGAACACCGGTCAAATCACGACCGATGGATTTGATCTGAGCGTGACGTACTCTCAGCAGACCCGCTGGGGTGTGTTCCACGAAGATTTGGAAGGCACCGCGGTCACGCAGTTCCGCTTGCAGCAGTACAACGGCGGCCCGGTGCTGAACCTGGTCGGCTGGTACAACGGCGGAAACGAGCCGGCGATGCGCTGGCAGCACCTGCTGCGGGTCGACTGGACCAGCCCGCAGGGTCTGTGGGGCGCTGGCATCAGCAACCGGTTCTACTCGTCCTACATCGACGAGTTTGGGGTCGGGC
Organism: Pseudomonadota bacterium; assembly: GCA_021826035.1. Next base: position 41,119 of record JAKBBE010000007.1, read on the forward strand.
CGACCAACAGTGGTCCGCAGCGCACGGTGGGCAGCCAGTCGACGTGGGACGCCTACACGTCCTACAAGCCGCTGCGCGGCCTGACGGTGCTGTTCGGCATTCGTAACCTGCTCAACACGAATCCGCCGTTCACCAACTCCGCGCAGGGTAACTTCGCGGCGGGCTACAACTCGCTGTTCTCGAACCCGATCGGACGGGACTTCTATCTGAACCTGACCTACAAATTCCTCTGATCCTTCGGCCCTCTCGGGCCGTCGTCGGGCACCCGCCGTCGAGGCGGGTGCCCGCGAGGGGTGAGTCGGATGCGGTGCGCTCGCACTGCGCCTCTTGCCACGGCCACGCTGATGGTTGATTCAAAGCCCCGCCTTGTGCGGGGCTTTTTTATGTGACGAGCTACCGCCGGTGCTCGGTGGCGGGCGTATAGTGACCCGCGACACTCGTGGCGTCGCAGGAATCTCGTGAAGGCCCTCGGCCGTACCCTGTGCGTGGTGGCCTTACTGCCCGCGGTGGCGATGGCGGTGGCCCGTCCTCATGGGACGGTGTCGGCAGATGTGCCGAGCCTGCTCTCCTCGGCACCGGCCCGAGTCAATCCTCTCGGTCAGATCGTCGTCCCGGTCATGATCGACGGTCGCGGACCTTTTCCGTTTCTCCTCGATACCGGCGCGAATGGCTCAGTCATCGCGCCGCGACTGGTCAAGGCGCTGGGCTTGATGCGGCGGGAGGGACAGGTGGAGCGCGTCGAAGGGGTGACCGGGACGCAGCCGCTGCCTTGGGTGAACGTTCGCCGGCTACAAGTCGGTCGGATCGTGAAGCGCGAGGTGCGCATGCCGATCTGCTCGACGCCCATCATGACCGAAGTCGATGGCATTCTCGGGATGGCGGGGTTCGGCCCGGTGCGGATCGCGGTCGATTTTCGTCACCATCGGGTGGCGATCGATCGCTCGAGCCGTGGGCCGATGTGGGGCTTCCTCGATATCCACGCGGTTCGCACGCCGGGCGGATTACTCATGATCCCGGCGCGGGTCGGCGGCCTCGTGGTCGAGGCGGTGATCGACACCGGATCGCCCGTGACCTTGGGCAATTCCGCCCTGCGCAAAGCCTTGCTGTCGCGTCGCCGCTCGGGTGCCACGACGCCGATTTACGGAGTGACGCAGCAGGTGTCCACGGGTTCGACCGCCGTGGCGCCGACGCTGATTCTTGGGCCCGTGGCGATTCAGCACCTGCCGATCGTCTATTCCAATGTCCCGATTTTCCGGGAATGGCATCTGCAAGGCACCCCCGCGGTGATCATCGGCACGGACGTGTTGAGCGTCGCGGACTCACTCGTGCTCGATTACCCGCGATCTCGGGTCTACATCCTGCCCGCGCCGCCGCCGATCTCGATGCTGGCGGCGGCGGGATTTCAGCCGGGCGGGTGAGCTGCCGGAGCCGCGCCCGAACGGACCTCGGCCGGCGCACGTCCTCGCTCGGATCGCCGGCACCGCTATACTGCCCAATGATCTTCTCCTGACGGGCGGACTTGCGATGTTTTTGCAAATCGAAGATTTCCTGACCGTCGCCGAGGTCGACTCGGTGCGCGAGCTGGCGCGCCAGACCCGTTTCATCGACGGCCGCAGCTCCAATCCGCACAACCCCACCAAGCGCAGCCTGATCCCCGACCCGACCGATGCGCACGCTCAGCGCGCCGGCCAGCTCGCCCTCGGGGCCTTCCAGCGCAGCGAAATGGCACGCAACTTCGTGCTGCCGCGGCGTATCGCGGTGCCGCAGGTCGTGCGCTACGGAGAGGGTATGGGCTACGGAGCGCACGTCGATGTGCCGTTCATGGCGGTGAGTCAGCAGCCGTTGCGTTCGGACGTCTCGTGTACGGTCTTTCTCAGCGAGCCCGACAGCTACGGTGGCGGTGAGCTCGTGATCTATCTCGGCTCGCAGGAGGTACGCATCAAGGGTCGTCCCGGGGGAGTCGTGTTTTACCCGTCCACCACTCTGCACGAGGTGGCGCCGGTGACGTCCGGGGAGCGCCTGGTGATGATCACATTCATCGAGAGTCAGATCGCGGATGCGGCGCGCCGCGAACTGCTGTTCGCCCTCAATGAGGTCCGGGCGCTCGAGGGGGCGAAGCTCGAGTGGGGCAACCGCGTGCGCCTGGAGTATGTCGCGTCCAACCTGCAACGCATGTGGGCTGAAGCTTGAGACGCGATCCGCAGGCCGAGCGCGAGCGGCTGATCGCGATCCAGCGCGTCGCGCAAGGGGGGAGACCTGCCGCACGCGATTGATCTCGCCGCAGCAGCCCTTGCAGCGGGACGGGAGCATCCGCTGATTTTCAACGTGCTCGCGCTGCGCCACGAGCAGGCGGGCGAGCTCGCCGCGGCCGAAGGTCTGCTGCGCCGCGCAGTGGCGCTCGACCCAGCGGACAAGACCGCCCGCAATGCCCTCGGGTTGTGCCTGCTGCGACTCGGACGGTACGCCAAAGCGCTCGAGCAGTTCGATGCGCTGGCCGCGGCCCACCCGGCACTGCCGCTCGCGCACGCAAACCGGGGGAGCGCTGTTCGGGCTGACGAGGGCCCTGGAGGCCGAGGCGGCAATTCGCCGCGCGGTCGAGCTCGGTGAGCGGCAACTGGGTGTCGCCGCGACTCGCCTCCGCGGTCTGCTCGCGGATTCGCACGATGCCCAGAGCCGCACGTCCGAGGCGTTTGTTGCCTATACCGATAGCGATTGGCTGCAGCGGGAAGTTAACGCGGCACAGTGCGCAACCGCTTCGCCGAGCGCTCTGCAGTACGCGCTAGGACTCGTGGACTATCTGCGCAGCGCCGATCGGACGCGCTGGTGCGCGGCGCCGCCCTCGAGTGGGCCGGAATCGCCTGCGGGAGATGTGTTCGTGCTCGGATTTCTGCGCTCGGGCACCGCGCTCCTGGAGGTAACTCTCGAGGGGCATGCGCAGGTGGCCAGTGTCGAGGAGAGCGAATCGCTGATCGATTCGATGCACCAGTTCATGCAGCAGCCGCAGGATCTTGAACGCCTGGTGCACGCGCCGCCGACGACGTTGGATACGCTGCGCGGCGCGTATTGGCGCCGCGTGGCGCAGACCGGCGTCGACGGTAGCGGCAAGGTCCTCGTTGACAAGAGTCCACTCAATATCCTGAAGCTGTCGTTGATCGCGCGCCTGTTCCCGCGGGCTAATACTCTGGTTACGTGCCGTGATTCCCTCGATGTCGTGCGTAGCGGCTTCCGACACCGATTCCGCATGCGCCGGCCGATCTACGAAATGCTCACGCTCGCGGGCGCGGCGCACTATTACGACGCAGTCATGCGCGTGCTCATGGAGTGCACGTGTCTCCTGCCGCCTGGTTACTCGCTGGTGCGGCACGAGGGCGTGGTGAGTGGCTTTGCGCGTGAGATGTGCCGGGTGTGCGATCTTCTCGGACTGAAGTGGGACCCGCCCATGGGAGAGTTCGCGGGGCGCACGCACGCACGCACGCACGCCCGCGCTGCGCTGATTCCCTGCACCGCCCAGCTCGTCCATGAGCTCAAGGCCCAGGGCCTCGACCGCTGGTGGCGTTACCGCGAGCCGCTTGCACCGGTCCTGCCGATCCTGGCTCCGGGGGTTCGGCAGTTCTACGATAAGGAGCCGGGGGCGGGCGGGCAAGGTTCGCGGCGCGAGGTCGCGACCCGGCGTGACTCGTGGCCTGCCGGTGTCCGGAACTAAAACGCCGTCCGGAGCCGCCGATCGTGCCGGCGCGCGGACGGCGCCTTGTCCACGGCGGCCAGTGGCTGCCGACGAGTATCGCTCAGCAACTCTGCCCGTTGGTTCCGCACCCCGGCGCGGCGGTCGCCCCCGAGAGGGCCCGGCGCTGCTGCTCGCGCATCTGCAGGATCACCCGGGTCTGATGCGGCGTGAAGCATCTGACGTGAGGGATGCGCGAACCGAGGCTGGGCGCGTGCTCGCAGTACAGCATTGTGCCGTTGCGGGATTCTAGCGAAAAGCCCGCCTGTTCCGCCTGCAATGCGAAGTTGGCCTCGGCGAGGACATGCTGAGGCGAATTCGGGGTCTCGGTCATCGGCGCGGCTGTGGTGGCCGCTGCAGGGGTCTGATGCCGGGGCTGGCCGGCGCATGCGCTGAGCGCGGCGGCGCTCGCGAGCACGAGAAGCGACATCATTCTGCGCATGGCAGATCTCCTTTAATTCTGGGAGCTACTGTAGCGCGGTTTATACTCACGCGCATGACACACCCGAAATCGAGACCCCATGGAACGGGATCCGGCGGCTGATCAGGCGCGGCTCAGCGCCATCCTGGCCCAGGCCCGGGCCGCTCATCACGACGAAGCCATCGCGCAGGCGCGCGCCGCGCTGGCCGAGGGTCTCGAGCACCCGCTGCTGCTGAATCTCGCCGCGCTCGGTCTGGAGCGCGAAGGGCGTTGCGCCGAGGCCGAACCTCTGCTGCGCCGCGCGGTGCAGATCGCCTCTGGGGACATCGACTGCCGCAATGCCCTCGGGCTGTGTCTGCTCAGCCTCGAGCGCGCGCCGGAAGCCCTCGAGCAGTTCGACGCGGCGATCGGTTTCGATCCGGCGCGCGGCCACCTCCATGCCAACCGGGGTAATGCTCTGCGGGCCCTCGGGGCGATTGCCGAAGCACAGGCGAGCTATGAGCGGGCGGTCGAGCTCGATGCCACTCATGCGACGGCGTTGGCCGGACTCTCGAGCATTGCCTGCCGGCGCGGCGCCTACGGCGATGCTCGCACGTGGGCGCAGAAGGCACTGGCCGTAGCACCGGGGCTGGCGGAGGGTGTCATGAGCCTAGCGGCCGTGGAGTTCGGTGAGCGCCAGCTCGGGCGGGCAGAGGTGCGGTTGCAGGAACTGCTCGACGGAAGGCGTCTGGCGGACATAGAGCGCGCCTACGTGGAGGGGTTGCTCGGCGATGTGCTCGATGCCGAGGGGCGTTACGAGGAGGCTTTCGCAGCGTACACGAGTTGCAATCAGGCGCTGCTGCGCCGCTACGCCGGCCGCTTCGCCAGTGCGCTCGACTATGCCGAGGCGCTGACGGGCTGGTTCGATCGGGTCGCGGCGGGTGGGCTCGCCGCGCGCGGCCCGAAAGCTGCGCCGAGCGCGCCGGCGAAGGAGCACGTGTTCATTATAGGTTTTCCACGCTCGGGCACGCGGCTCCTCAGCGTCATTCTCGAGGGTCACCCGGAGGTCGCGACGCTCGTGGAGCGGGAATGCCTCGCCGAGGCAGTTCTCGAGTTCATGCGCCGGCCAGAGGACCTCGAGCGACTTTGGGGGGCCAGCCCGCAGACGCTCGAGCACTTCCGCGCGGCGTACTGGGGGCGCGTGAGCGCCTCGGGGCTCGAACTGAGCGGCAAGGTGTTCGTGGACTGCTGCGCGCTGAATACGCTGAAGCTGCCGCTCATCCTGCGGCTGTTCCCTTCCGCGAAGATCGTCTTCGCCTGCCGCGATCCGCGCGACGTCGTGTTCAGCAGCTTCCGCAACCGCCTGGCGATGAGTGCTCCGGCCTATGAGCTGCTGACGATCGAGGGTGCCGCGCGCTATTACGCCGCGGTGATGCAGCTGCTGATCGGATTCACGTCGCTGTTCTCGCTCGAGGCCTGTCTGGTGCGCCACGAGGATGTGGTGACTGGATTCGCGCGCGAAATGAGGCGTGTCTGCGAATTCCTCGGACTCGAGTGGCATCCGGCGATGCGAGACTTCGCGCTGCGGGCGCGCGAACGCGACGAACCGGCGCTGAGCCTCGCGCAGTGGATCCATAATCTCGGCACGGAGGGCATCGGACTGTGGCGGCACTACCGCGGTGCGTTCGAGCCGGTGCGCGCGGTGCTCGACCCGTGGGTGAAGCGCTTCTACTACGATCCGGACTGACGGCCGGGTCAGCTGGCAGGCGCATCCGGCAGCGTGAACCAGCAGTTGAAGGCGATCGTGATGCGCTCGCCCTCGCCCTCGAACGGCTTGACGTCGTGCAACAACCAGGACGGGAAGAGCACCAGCTGACCGGCCTCCAAGGTGAAGTTCGCGACGTGGTGCCCGTACGGTAGCGGCATCCGTGCGATTCCCGCATCCATGTGCATCGCGTGCATGATCGTCGGATTGATGAATGAGAGTACGCCGCTCATGTTCTTGTCCGGATCGTGCCGCCCCGGATCGACGCAATACACTCCGCTCCAGGAGGCGTTCGGGTGATTGTGGAGGCCGAAGTAGCCGCCGCGCCGCGTGACGTGGAACCAGCAGTCGTTGTAGATCTGCAGCCGCAAGAGCGTCGGCACATCGTAGCCGTTGAGCCTGCCGATCACCGCGAGGAGTTGGTCCCAGCAGAACCGCTTCAGCTCCTGTACCGCCGGATCGGCGTTGCGGAACAGATCGAAGGGGCTCTCGAACAGCGCCTCATTGCGGTAGGTGAGCGGGCGGGGATTGGCCTCACCGCCGCGCTCGGCTGCGAGCACGAACGCACGCAGCGCCGGGTTCAGCCGAGCCTCATCCGGATGGCGACCGATCGCGAACGGCACCGCGAACAGATTGAACAGCTTAGGAGCCATAGGCCGTCTCACCGGAGCCCGCTGGATTGCGCTTTGCGGATTGTAACTGCGCACGCGGCTGCAGGCGCGCTTCGGGCTATACTGGCTCTATGAAGCGCAGTCCTGTCTCTTCGGTCCCGCGCGGCTGTGCACCGGCAGCGCGCGGGATAGCGGCCGTGCCCTGGGTTCTCGTCGGGCTGGCCTGTATCGGCTCTTCTGCCGCCTGGGCCTCGCCGCGTCCGCCGCCGCGGTGGGCAGCAGCCCTTCTCGCCTGCCGGCGCATTCCGCACAACGCCGCAAGGCTCGCCTGCTTCGACCGCGAGTCGGCGACGCTCGCCAAGGGGGCGGCTCCGCCCGCCGTGGATCGTCCCGCCGTGCCCGTAGCTTCAGCGGCCAGCGTCGATCCCGATCTCAGTCCCAGCCGCACTTTCGGTCTGGCGCCTGCGCAGATCGCAGCGCGCGAGGCGGCGGTCGTGAAGCTGCCGCGGCAACTCAAGCACGTCACCTCGCGCATCGTCGTTTTACAGAGGACGGCAGACGATCGCGATATCTTCACGCTCGCCAACCATCAGGTCTGGGCGCAGTTGAATGCCGGCGGCGGGCTGTTCGCCCGGGTGGGCGATGTCGTGACGATCTCGCGGGGCTGGCTCGGATCGTATCTGCTGAGCCTGCCGTCGCGCCGCTCCTGCAAGGTGACGCGAATCCGCTGAGCGGCACGCCGATCAGTCGAGGGCTATGCCAGCGACTTCGAGCCGCGCCCGCGCCGGGGCCAGCCCCTCGGCATAGTGCTTCCACAGATCGAGCGAGGAGTTGTACAGCGGCTGGCGCACCTGCACCGAGCTTGCGGTGATGACGGGCGCGGGATTGCGGTGAAACTCAAGGCAGGCGCTATCGAAGGGCAGGCCGACAGAGTCAAGCAACTGCCGCACTGCGGGCTCGAATCCGGTCACGAGCGCCTCGTACGGCAGATCGAGGATCCGCCCGGGCAGCAGGCGGTGCCAGTGCGCCATGAGGCGTCGGTATCCGATGTAGAACTCGGCGATTTCCGTCAGGTCGTAGGCGAACGGATAGCCGCCGGTGGTGAAGCGAGTGCGGTAGATCGCGTGGCAGGCCGCCAGCGGGTGGCGCGTCACATGCACGATCCGCGCCTGTGGAAAGGTTCGCAGCAGCAGCGGGCAGTAAAGGAAATTGATCAGCTGCTTGTCCGTCCACCGCGTCTGCGCGTCAGCCAACGGGTGGAGTCGGGCCAAATATTCCTGAGCGAGTGCTCCGCCGTCGAGCTCCGCGAGGCGCTGCGCGTGGCTGCGGGCGTCGATCGGCTGCGGGCCGCTGAGGCGATCGCCGACGGTGAGGATCGCATCGGTCATGGCGGTCAGTTCGCCGCAGGCCCGTACTTCGGGGTGGTTGGAGAGGATCTGTTCGACCAGGGTCGACCCGCAACGCGGCAGGCCGATGATGAAGATCGGCCGCTCGCTGCGGGCCTCGAGCGGATCGGACTGCGCCGTCGTGAAGATCTCTTCCATCGCGCGCATGAGTGCTCGATCGGGATCGGGGCTGTACTCGATGAGCGCCCGCTCGATGCGGTTCGCCGCGCTCAGGTGCTGCCAGCTCGCCGCATGGTCGCCGAGGTCCTGGTAGGACTTGGCGAGGCCGAAGTGCACGATGGCCGCATGCTCGGATTGTGGCGGCAGGCGCGCGAGCGCCCGCTGCATCTGCTCGATCCAATTGCGCTCGCTGGTCTGGCGGCGCAGCTCGCTCAAGGCCTTGAGAACCTTCGGTGCAACCGGGTCGATGGCCAGCACTGCTTCGTAGTCCCGCTCGGCCAATTCGAACTGCCCGAGGATCCGGTGCGCGGCGGCCCGCCGGGCGAGGAGCGTGGCACGTCGAACCCGATCCCGGTGCTCGCTCTCGAGCGCGCAATCGTAAATTGCCACTGCGCGCGCATGCTCTCCGGCCTGAATGAGAAATTCCCCGACGGCCTCCATGGTGGCCGGTATCTCCCGGGCATGGGCGGCCGCGCTCTCGGCCGCAGAGAGGGCGGCCGCGCGGTCATTGCGCGCCAGAAGACATTCGGCCTTTTGCAGCAGGCACTGAGCGTCATCTGGTTGGGTGCGCAAATACGCCTCGATGAGCGCGAGCGCTTCATCGCGGTCCCCGCCCAGCAAAGCGACGATGCTGCCCAGCAGCCATCCCCCTGCGCCGTTCGGCCAAGACTGGCGGCACTGGGCGGCCGCTGCAGCGGCGGCACCCAGGTCCCCCCGGGCCAGTTGCTCGCTGACTTGCTTCTCGAGCGCGCTCTGAGACAGTGCCATCACGGGGCGCATCATAGCCGAGGCCGCTCTGCATGCGCTCGGAGACGCTGTTGCAGAGTCGCAACGTTTGCGTGGCCCTCAATGTTGCACTGTGGCATCAGATGCATCGCGGCACCCCTCGAGAATCCGTTGCTTGCGCGCTGCCGCGCGGCGCACGGTCCACGCCGCGCAGATGATTCTGCCGCAAATTACGCCCCGCAGCCGCGCCCTCGATGCGACAAAGCGAGCCGCTGGTACGAGCGGACGCACATCCGCGGTGTTGCGCCATTGAGACAGTGTGCTATATTCGGACCGCTGGTGCAAAGGCCACAGGAGCGATAGACGTCCGGGCAGCACCGCGCTAAAGGGAGCCAGGCGCACCCGTCGATGGCGACGGTAGGAACGCCCGATCGTCGCTCATGCGCATTCTTTGCCATCAGGCGCAATCACAAATAAATAGCCATTGGGAGAGCGACCTCATGGTCAACGATAATTTTGGCAAACCCCTAGTGCGCGCGGCTGTACGCACTGTCCTCGCGGGCGGAGCGCTGGTTGCCGCCTTCGGGGTGGCTAATGCGGCCAACGCGCACAAGGCGACCCAAACGGGCCCGGCGGACTCGACGGTGGCGCCGGCCAGCGCGGCGTTGGCGCCGCAGCTGCAGGAGGTGGTGGTCACGGGCTCGCGTATCGCCCTATCGCCGAACCAGACTTCCATGAGCCCGGTGACCTTCGTTTCCTCGAAGGAATTCTCACAGATGGGCGCGGTGAACGTCGATGACGTGCTGAACCGCCTGCCCCAGGTCTTCGCTGACCAGAACTCGACCAGCATCAACGGAGGTAGCGGCACGGAGACGGTGAACCTGCGCGGCCTCGGGTCGAACCGCACTCTGGTGCTGATCGACGGACTGCGCATGCCGTATGGCGATCCGCGCGGTGGCGGCTCCGACGTGAAGATGATCCCGACTGCGCTGATCGAGAACGTGCAGATTCTCACCGGCGGCGCCTCTTCGCTGTACGGCGCGGATGCCGTCGCGGGCGTGGTGAACTTCAAGCTGATGCAGCACTTCCAGGGTGTGAAGATCATCGCCAACGGCGGCGGATTCTTCCACAGCAACGGGAATGGCCAGAACGTCATCACCGATTTGCAAAATTTCAACACCAAAACGGGCAATAGCTTCGCCGAGGCTCCTGGCAACGTGGCGACGGGTGCGCAGAAGCAGCTGACCATCATCGCTGGCATGAATACGCCCGACAACAAGGGCAACTTCACTTTTTACGCCAGCTACCGCAACATCGCGGCGGCCCTGCAGAGCCGCTACTCCTACAGCGCCTGCTCGATGGCCTCCGGCTACCTGCCGCCCAAGGGCACCGGAAATTTCAACTGCTCCGGGTCGCTTACCTCCTACCCTGGTACTTTCTTGAAGTACGCCAGCGGCACGACGGCCGATGCGAACACCGTTGGTCCGGGCGGGGCGCTGTTGCCGCTGTCTGCTGAGTCGAAGTTCAATTACGGCCCGCTCAACTACATGCAGGCGCCGGATCAGACCTGGAACGCCGGTGCATTCATGCACTACACGATCAACCCGCACGCGATCGTGTTTGGCAGCACCATGTTCATGAATGATCAGACGGTCTTGCAGATCGCCCCCTCTGGCGATTTCGCCACAGCCTCCAACGTCGATTGCGCCAACCCGTTCCTGTCGAGCTCCGAGCTACAGACGTGGTGCGGCGGTTCGACGACGGGCTTCGTTAACTCGGGTGGTCCCGGTAACGGCCTGTATATCCTGCGCCGCAACATCGAGGGCGGCAACCGGCAGGACAACCTCCAGCACATTGATTGGCGTGAAGTGATCGGTATCAAAGGCGCGATCGACGACAATTGGTCGTACAACGCGAGCTATCAGTACAGCACCGTCAACCTTCTGGAAACGTATTACAACGACGTATCCACGACCAAGCTGAACTACGCGCTCGATGCCGTCAGCGTGCTCAACGGATCTGTAGTCGCGCCAAACACGCCGGGTAGCACACCGGAGTGTGCGGCCACTGCATCGGGCAACACTTCGGGCCTGGCAGCTGGCTGTGTGCCGTGGAACATTTTCGCGCCCGGACAGGTTACTCCGGCAGCCGTGCGGTACTTGCAGACCCCGGGTCTGCAGCGCGGTGCGGTCGTTCAGCAGATTGTTGACACGAACTTCAATGGCGATCTCAGTCAGTACGTGCAGCTGCCAACAGCCCACTCGGGTCTGCAAGTGGCCCTCGGTACCGAATATCGCGACGTGAACTCCTACACCCAGCCGGATGTGGAGTTCATGACCGGGGATCTTTCCGGACAGGGCGGCGCCACGCTCCCGGTCAGTGGTGCCATCGAGTCCTGGGACGAGTACTTCGAAGGACGCCTGCCATTGATTCAGGATAAGCCCTGGGCCAAATCGCTGGTGACCGACGACTCCTTCCGGCACTCCTCGTACGCCCTCGGGTTCCAGACCAACACTTTCTCCCTGGGTCTGGCCTGGGCGCCGAACCGGCAGGTGCGTGTGCGCGGCACCTTCACGCGCGCCGTGCGTGCCCCGAACGTCACGGAGCTGTACGCGCCGCAGAGCGTCGGTCTCGATGGGTCGGTGGATCCGTGCGCGGGTCCGACTCCTCTGTACTCGCCCTCGCAGTGCGCCCGGACCGGCGTGCCGCTCAGCGCCTACGGCAAGGTGGCGGCGAATCCGGCTAGCCAGTACAACGGGCTGGTTGGTGGTAACCCGAACCTGCAGCCGGAAACGGCACTGACGAGTTCGTTCGGTATCGGCTTCACCCCGAGCTGGCTGCCGAATTTCTCGGCGAACATTGATTACTACGACATCAAGATCGAGAACATCATCCGCTCCGTCGGTGAGAACACGATCCTGGCAGACTGCGCGAGCGCTGATCTGTTCTGCAGCCTCATCCACCGCGACGCAGCTAATACGCTGTGGCTCACGCCGAATGGCTACGTGACTGACACGCTGGCCAACGTCGGCGATCTGCAGGAAAAGGGCGTGGACGTCAACTTGACGTATTCGCGCGAGCTCGGTCGCTGGGGCGCGGTCACCACGAACTTTGTTGGGACGTATCTCGACTCCTACACGGTGACGCCGATTGCGGCGCTTGGCGGCGCCACCATGTACAACTGTGCGGGCTACTACGGTCCGACGTGCAGCGGCCTTAGCAATGGCGCGGGCGGGCCCGTGTTTAAGTGGCGACATGACTGGACCACGACGTGGATCACGCCGTACCGTCCCCTGTCGGTCACGTTGGGCTGGCGTTACATGAGTGGCGTGACGCTTGAGTCACTGAGCCCCAACCCGAATCTGGGTGCTCCGGGGCAGACAGTGGCCAATGGCGGAATTTCAAACACGGACGCACAAATCCCGGCGTACAGCTACATCGACTTGTCAGCGGCCTATCGGCCGACCGACAACATCATGCTCCGACTGGGTGTCAACAACCTGCTCGACAACACCCCGCCAGTCATCGGATCCGCCGATCTGCCGTCGCCGCCGATCGGCAACGGCAACACGATGCCCGGTACCTACGACTGGGGCGGCCGCTTCGTGTTCGGTGAGATCAGCGTCCAGTTCTGAGGCGCAGCTTCCATTCAGGAGTACTCCAGCGGCGGGCTTCGGCCCGCCGCTTTTTTTGGGGCCATCGGGGCTGGCGCTACCTTGACGAAGAGCGCGGTGCCAGCGGCTGGTCTTCTCCCGTCCCGCTCTGCGGCCGGACGCCTTCAGTGCGCGAGGGCTAGGTCGATGAGACGATGGCGCCCCGCTGTGCGCGCAAGCCAGTCCATTCCCCGGCGGATCTCGCGTCTGTGTTCGCGATCCGCCGCCTCGAGTACGGTGCGCCGCAGCGCTGCGTCGTAGGCGTGTTGTGGCGCCTTGGCGTACCGACTCATCCAGGGCCCCGCGAGCAGCGCATCCACATCTTGTGCAGTCGGTGTGGCGCCGAGCACTCGCAAGGCGTCCACCAAGCTGGCGGCGGGCGTTGATAGAAATGCGTCGAAATCGAGCCATTGCACACGGGCTTCGCGCTGCGCGGCGGCTTGACCCAGGGCCGTCATCTCGCAGAGCCAGCTCATGGCGATCCATTCGCCCTCCGAGCTCGGTAGGCTCGGGAAGGACGCCCGGTCGACCCGGGCCTGCAGGCGCGCCAGGCGTGCGGGCGCAAGCATTTGGGATTCTACCCGGGAATTTGGGCCTCCCAGGATGCAGCGTAGGTACGAGAGCGCAGACGTGAAGACGAGCAGCGCTGCAGCCTGACCGTCTGTGTCCAGGATCGAGCCAGCGATTTCGCTGACGAAACTCGTGACCTTGATGAGAGCCCGCTGCTGAGTAGACCACGTGCGTGCCAACAGCGTCAGGGCCACCGTCAGGCTGGGCGCGTAGGCGGTCAGCGCCTGTTCTGCGGCCATGACACGCAGCAACGCGGGTTCGCGCACCGAGTGAAAACCGCGGTGCTCCCCGAGAATTCGGGAAATCAGAGTCGAGCCGACGTGGCCGATGTGAAAAATGTAATGCGCCCGCGTCTTGAGCATGGCGGCGGCGGTGGCCGCGGTTTCGATCGAGCAGGCGCCGACGTCGGGGTTCGTCGAGAGAATCCGCTGGTCGAGGAAACTGGCTCGCCGATACGCCATTTCGTCGAGCCGTACGAGCCCGAGCGTATCCGCTGTCGGCGCTTCGAGCGGAAACCACGCCGGCGAGGCGGCGAGATCGACTGCAGTGACGTCTACCACTGCTCGGCGCTCGCCGGCGGTGCCGCGCTCGCCCGACTCCACCTCAACGCACCCACATGCGCAGCAGATTCGCGATCACGCTCTCCAGGCTCATGCGGTTGTGCCACTGCATGTTCAGCCCCTCGAGCGCTCGCACCTCATTTAACGTATAGACCAGCTCGCGTTGGGCCGCGTCGGGTAGCTGGCTTTCGATGAAGGTGATCATCACCAGGCGCTCCCCTGAGGCGACTGGGGTGACTTCGTGCAGTGAGGTCGAGGGATAGAACACGGCGCTGCCGACGCTGCCTTTTAGGCGCACGGTCTCGGTGCCGAGATGGACGGCGAGTTCGCCGCCTTCGTAGCTCGCCGGATCACTGAGAAAAACCGTACAGGAGACATCCGAGCGCAGCGGCTGCACCGCGACGTCCAGGAAAGCCGCATCCACGTGTGCGCCGTACGTCATGCCGGGTCCGTAGCGCAGGAACTGCGGTACCGCGATGCGATTCGGCCAGAGGAAGTCGCGCGCCGCCTCGCTGCGCTGAATCGCTGCTAGGACGATTTGTGAGGCACGCTGCCCGAGCGGGTCGCGCGGGTCCTGCATCATGTTGTTCTTAGTCGAGTTATGGGGATTGGAGGCGCGGCCATCGATGAAACGAGTCCGCCGGGCCAGTTCCGTGACGGACTGAACTTCTGCCTCTGTCAGCAGGTTGTCGATCTGCAGAAACATCTTGCCCCGTCAATGGTCCAGAACAGCGAGCAGTATAGTCCGGTCGAGCCCTCGGGGAATGACCGATGGCCGGTCGCCTAGCTGCCGCACCGCGCCCCCCGGACGCGCACCGATCCGTGGCATCGCGGTGGCGGCATGGTGGCCGATTCATAATAGTTGTACGTGGTATCAATACCAATCTCGCCGTAGCGGAAATCGATGACGAAGGCCTTGACGGTGCCGAGAACATCCATCCCCAGAATAATGGTCGGACGGCGCGTGAGTCCCCAGGCTCGGAAGATGTTGAAGTTGCCGAACACCAAGCCGACGCCGCTGATCTGGATCGCCCCGAGATTGATCGACGGGGCGATCTGCAGCTTGCCGATTCCGACCTGCCGGGTCGCGCCATACACGTCGGCGGTGAGGTATTTGCTCTTGCCCTGTTCTTCGGCAAAGAGCTGCTTGTAGAGCGCGAGATTGCCGAGCGTACGCTGCGAGCCGGTATCGATGATCGCGCGCACGCGCACGTCGCCGACCCTGCCGGGCACGCTGAGCAGGCCACCGTTCAGCCGTGTCGCCCACATCCTGGTGAATCCCCATGGAAGCGCCTCTGTACGCGACCGAGTGATGATTACCTGGTTATGTTGAAAACTTACGAGCAGCCGGTCCGTGCGCAGTCCCGCGGCACCGAGGATGCCCTCGGCGCCAGCCATGACGGATGCCCAGATGACTGGGAAGCGGCTGTTGGAGATCGTGAGTTCGCCCGCCTGTAGCTTCGTGATGAATACGGAGGTCTCCTCTGCGGTTCCGGTCACGCCGGTCACGGTGATCAATTGCCGCGTAGAGGGTTTTAGTCCGAGAGTCGCCGCGAGCCGCGGTGAAATCGTGGAGTGATTGGCGCCGGTGTCGACGATGAACCGGAACGGACCCTTGCCGTCGATATTGACGGCGGCGACCACGCGCCCGATGTGATCGAGCGTTGTGGGACTCGCGAACAGTAGGTCGTCTTGAGATAGCGATTGGAACGGGCCGGTAGAAGGCCGCCGGGTGCCGTGAGCCATGGCAGGCATCGGCGAGGGTGGAGCGGTCGGCTGCAGCGGCGCAAGCGCCGTAGTGTGGTGCGCGAGGAGCGGAATTGGAGCCCTGGTGACGGGCGCCGCCTTGACAATTCTCGTCGGTGGCACCGTCGCGGCGTGGGCCATTCCCGCGAGGAGCACACACTGCAAACACATACTGCGCAGCGCGGCACGCATGCTTGGCATCTGAGCACAAACTCGCCCCATCTGCAAACTAGCCGGCTCTTACCCGGTCGCCCCGAGGGCGCCGTCAGAGTTCCGGCGACCGGTGTGCCGCGTATTCCTGCAGGTAGGTCCGAAGTTCGCCCAACTGCCCAAGATAATGGCGCGACCGGCCCGATGAGCTTTGGTACAGGCTTTGGCGGACCTGCCACGCGCTGGCGGTTTTCACAGCCCGTCCGGTCGGCGCTGGCTCAAGGCAGTGCTCGTCCCATTCCAGCCCGAGAAACCCGAGGAGCCGATGCATGAGCGCCTGCGGCTCGCGGACCAGCGTGTCGTAATGTACGTCGAGGATGTCCCCGGGGAATCGCTTCTTCCAGTGCCCCATGAGACGCATGCACTGACTGTAGTAATGGCCGATGTCCAACAGATTGAGCGCATAGCTCATGCTCTGGTCGAGGTGCAGGAAGAATATGGACAGGCAGTTGTCGAGGGGATCGCGTGTGGTGTGCACGATCTTCGTAGTCGGGAACAGACGTTTGATCAGACCGATGTAGAGAAAATTGTCCGGTCGCTTGTCCGTGACCTGTGCTGCGCCTGGAAACACCGCAGCGAGATGCTCGCGGTATTGCGCTGCGAGACCGGCCAGCTGCTGGCGCGGCGCGACTGCGGCCCCGTTCGGGTAAGGGGCCAGCGTCTCTCGGGCGATCCGGGGTAACCAGTCGAGCTCTCCGGCGGCGCCGATCAATGGGTGGCGCGCGAGCAGTTGTTCGATGAGTGTGGATCCGGAACGGAACATGCCGCAGATGAAAACGGGCGCCGGCGGCGCGGGCGGTGTGCCCTGCACGCTGTCAGCAGGCGCGGGAAAGGCCGCGATGATGCGGTCGATAAAACGCTCGTGCGCCGCGCGGTCATAGGGTATGAACCGAGCGCCAGCGCTCACCCGGCTGAGGTGGTTCGCTTCGGTGTAGGCGGCGAACGCCGCGCCGTAGTCACCGCGTCCATCGAGGGCGCGCCCCAGTGCGAATCCTACGCCGGCGCGCCCCGCAATGTCGCCGCGAGCATCGTTCAGGCACGCGCGCAGAGTTTGGAGTAGCGTATCGCTCGTCTCGGCCGCAGGTTGCGTCTGGGCATACCGCGCAAGCGCCTGCAAATTGCTCGGCTCGAGCGCGAGGATCCGCTCGTAGGTGCGCTCGGCGGCCTCGCGCTGGCCGAGATCCTCGCGCAGTGTCGCGAGGTTGAACAGCGCCGCGGTATAGGCCGGGTTCCGTTTCAGCGCCGTCTCGAACTCCCGCTCCGCCTCCGCGTAGCGGTGTAGGTCATCTGAGAATATGACTCCGCGGTTGAGATGAATTTCCTCCGGCGATTCGACGCCCGCATCCAGTGCACGCTGATAGGAGCCGAGTGCAGCCTCATACTCGCGTGCCTGGCGTTGCAGGCGCGCGAGGTTGTACCAGCTGTTCGGCGAGTCGGGGCGGCGAGCGAGCAACTTCTGATAGGCGCCGATTGCTTCCGTGAGCAATCCGGCGCGGCGATACCGCTGGGCTGCGCGCAGGAGCGAGTCGTCATTGTCGTCCGAACCTGCCATACCGTGCCATTCAGTGCTCGTGAGTCTCGCCCTGTATCTTACCGTCTGGTGCGCGAGAATATCAGTCGCGGTCAGACGGGCGGCCAGATGACGCCGACCTACACCTGGCCAGGGGGCCCCCCGTAGGCCGTGAACCGTTCGTACTCGGCGCGCAGGCCCCAGTTTCCAAACTGCCATGGTGCGCTGGCGCCGAGGGCCAGTCCCGTGGTCGGCCTGCTGGTCGGTAGGGATTGATTCTGGCAGCCAAAGACTCCACAAAAATACCGCCTGTGTTGAAAAGCAAGTGGGCTACGCGGCGACGTAAGGGTTATGCGGGAGAAGTCGAGCTTGCCGGCGATCATGAAGATGACCCTGCGGAGGGTACGGAAGCGGCGGTAGCCGCGGCGGCCTGGAAGAGCCCATGGATGGCCTCCAGGAACCCGTGGGTCTGGCGCGAGGTGACCCAGGCGAGGATGGCGTCGAGATGAGCGCGGATCATGGCGGCGACTTCTTTCATCGGCTCGACCTTCGAGCGCAGCACGTTGCTGCACCCGCGGTTGAGCAGGAGGCGTGCAACGTGTGGCTGCTGGCGGGTGAGGATCTCGCGCAGGTCCTCGCGGTACTGCCAGGCGCGTGCGGTGCGGGTCGTGGTCATCTTGGCGAGCAGCCGATCGCGCTCAGAGCGCTGTGCGGCGGTGAGCGCGGCGCGATCCTTCAGCAGCCCCCAGCGCTTGCCCCTGAGGCTCGGGTCGAGCTTCTGCTCGATGCGGCGCATCTGGTCGATGGCCTCGGAAGCATGGGCGATGACGTGGAACGTGTCGAAGGTGATCTCGGCATTGGGCAGAGGCTCGCCGACCCCACTGATGAGGGCCGGGGACCTGTCGATACTGACCGCCTCGTTCACGTGCTTCTCGCACAGCGCCATGACCCGGTGGACCGACAGTCCACTGATGCGCGAGGCGCCCGTGAAGGTCGTCTCCCGTGCCAGCAGCAGCACGAACGCCTCGAACCGCGGCGTGAAGCCGGAGAGCTTGCCACTCCAGGGCGGGGTGATCGGCATGACCTTGCCGTCGGGCCGCTTCAGCCGCGGAAGGCGCACCTCGAGCTCGCACTCGTGCTGGAAGAAATTCAAGTGCCGGTAGGTCTTGGTGACCGTGTCGTGCACCGGATGCATCCCTGCCTGCCCCGGCACGGCAAAGCGGCTGCCGACCTCGGAATCGACCCGGCTATTGAGCGTCCTCGGCTTAGGTCGAAGTTCATCCCGGCGATGAACCAGGGGCTACTGATGCCGAGGGCCGTCTCGAAGACCGTCTCTGTCACCATCGCGATCGATCCGTCTGCTGGGAGCACAACTGTGATTCCAGCGAACGGCTCGCGGGCCTCCCCGGTGGTTCCACAGGCGCCCGCTGCGCTCGCCTGGCTACGACGCCGTAGACTACCGGGAAAGCCGTGCCGCCTCAGGCCGCATTTCCCACTCGAAACTCGAAAGAGCCCAGATTCCAGAGCATCGTGGACGCTGATTCCAGCAGAACGCGGAAAGAGTAATGACCCTGATCGTGGACATCATCCGTAGGGCGCTGGAGAGATGGTCACGATGCCGTGGCGGCACGGTGAACGGGACGAAGACTCAAGCAGAAAACTCCTGAGCCAAAGCGACGTATCTCAACGGCCAGCGCGCGCCATGAGGGTATTGCGAGGGGCTGACAGGGACAATCGAAATTCGTCATCGGTCACAAGTCATCGCAGACACCTCAGCACAGCGGGCGTCGTCCCGCGCCAACTCCCTGAGAGCCGTCCACCATGCCCTGGAATCGGCGTTCACGATTGATGGAATACGCACTCCGCTTGCTTCTGCTCGTTCATCGTTCGCTCTCGGCATGCGGCCACTCGTCGCGGCCCAGAGCATCGGCCGCTCTGTTCAAAGGCGGACGAACGGGGATGCCGGAGTTCTTGCTTTGATGTACTCAGCATGTGATGCATGGCTGCCGGGCGGCACGTGCCGGTATGTTCGGGCGGCGAATCGGACCGCCGCCAAATTCAATGAAACACCCATGCGTCCAGAAAATGAGGTGCAAGAGAGTGCACGGACAACTGCGCGGTGGGACTGACTCTCGATAGCGCACATTGTCCAGGACGTATTTTTGTCGCTGCGATTTCCGCCTTCTTCAGAGCTGTCTGATTTCCGCAACGAAGGAGTCTTCGCCAGGAAGATGGATAGATAAATACACGCTAAAACAGATAGTTACGATCGATTCTGGCGACTACGATGCATCCATTCTTTTGTATCTTTACAGATAATACGTTCTGTGATATCAACAACGCCAGGAAAAATGGATGGAGATGCGCGCGCATTTCACCGCAGGAACTGCGCTCACACTCCAGAAAAAATAGAAACCAAATGGGGAAGTCATGGCGAACCGTCACTTAAATTTGTCCCGAGATCGATATGACGTTGCGACTGCAGTTACGGCCATTCTCCTGTGCGTTACTGCCGGAGTCAGCGAGGCATATGCAAGCCCGAGGCATGCTACACAGCCCCAATCGTCGCAGATAGCGCCCACTCGAACTGTCAAGCGCAAGAAGGGCCATAAAGGCGCCGCGACCGGTCCCATTGCTCCTCAGGCGCAGGTTCCACCCACACAACTAAGTGAAGTCGTTGTTACAGGCTCGCGCATCGAAACACGTCACGCGCATCTGACGGCGTTTCCGGTAGATACCGTCGTCAACTCTGCCTACATGGACGAGCACGGGTACACTAACGTCGCCAACGCATTGAACTCATTGCCTGAAATGCAAGGCAGCACGACACCCGCTGGCGCGCAAAACAGTTTTGGCGTCGGCGTTAATTATGTAAATCTTTACGGCCTGGGGTCGAATCGGACCCTAGGGCTGGTCAACGGGCTGCGCTATGTCTCGGATAACCCGGCGAACATTTTTGCGAATTCGGGCGGCACGCAGGTCGACTTGAACAATTTCCCGTCATTCTTCCTTAAGCGAGTACAGATTGTTCCGGCAAGCGGGGCTGCGGTTTATGGCGCAGATGCCGTCGCAGGCGTCGTGAACATCCAAATGATCCAACATTACGTTGGCGAAGAATTTCAGGGGAGCGTGACGAACTCGGCCGCATGGGACGCTGGTGAATATGACGTAGAAGCGGCATTCGGTAGAGATTTCCTAAATCACCGCCTCAATCTTGCGTTCGACGCGGAATATGACCAGACCACTGCCGTCAGTTACGCGCAGCGCCCTTGGGGGGCGATTCAGCAGCAATTTGCGCCCAATCCATCCGCAACCGGACCGGCGCAGATCGTTGCCGACAATGCGCGCTTTTACGGAGTCACCAACGGCGGGTTGCCAGTTAACCCAAACACATTTGGTTTGATCTATTTGCCGGGAACCAATACCCCGGCGATGTTCGCCAATAACGGAAACTTGGTTCCATTTAATCCGGGTACGGTCTACGGACCGTCAGCCTACAACGGGTTGAACGGAAATCCGCTGTATGATTCTCAGTCCAGTGGTGGCGACTCTCTCAATTTAGCGCCGCTCTCATCTCTTCAGGCGCCACTGAAGCGAGCGCTGTTCTATGGGATCGCGAGTTATAATTTCAGCCGATCTTTGCATTTCAGAACCTCCGTGTCTTTGAATTATGTCGGCGCCCGTCAGGCTTACAATCAGCCAAATTATTCCTACACGGGATTCGGAACGTCAAACGCAGTTGATCAACCGGCGCCTGGTACGGCTTGGTTGATCAATGCGACAAATCCATTCTTGAACAGCCAGGCGCAATCCGTGCTCGCGGCGGATGGCATCACGCAATTTTACCTAAATCGCAGCAATGTGGATGCCACTCCGTCGCCGATCAACGCCTTCGTTCGCACTTTCAACATTAATTCAGAGCTGAACGGAGATTTTCACCTGCTCAATCGGCGCTTTGACTGGAACGTGTCGTATTCGCACGGGGAAGCGTACTCCAGCTATTCGAATTATAATTTTGTGTATGGCAACTCTCAGTACAACGTACCGAACGTTCTAGGGTATGCGCTCAATTCAGTAATGGGCCAGAATGGACAGCCAGAATGTAGTGTTACGCAGCAGAATCCAAATTCGACAAATCCATATATTGCGAACTGCGTTCCGTTCGACCCATTTGGAGTTGGCAATAACAGCGCCGCCGCTATCCGGTACGTCACGGCTAACTTTGGCAACGCCGCTGTCAACTGGCAGGACGATGCCCAAGCGAATATTCAGGCACCTATTTTGTCTCTGCCTGCAGGCAAAGTTCGGCTTTCGGCTGGTGCTGAGTCGCGATACGAGTATGCCAGCTTCAATCCATCCCTTGCTTCACTTGAGGGCATTGGTTATTCGGTGCCGATCACTTCAACGCACGGGCATTTCGCTACGCACGAGATCTACACCGAGATGCGTATCCCGTTGCTCGGTCGACGATATCATTGGAAATTCGCTCATACGCTGAGCTTCGATGCGGCCTTTCGGCGAGTAGACAGCAGTCTGGCTGGATACAACAGTGCATGGAATTTTGGCGTAGTTTTTGCGCCAACTCGTGACATTGCATTCCGATTTGGCCGGGCTCGCACTTACCGTGAGCCCTCGTTGCAAGAGGCGTTCTCACCGACAACCAGCGCATTTGATACCGGCACGGATCCTTGCACTGTGGCGAACATTAATTCGGGTCCGAATCCAGCGGCCAGACAAGCCAATTGCGCGAAGGCATTTGCGGCTATTGGCGCAAATCTGGCGACCTTTACGAGTTCAAATGTGGAGAATTTCACTATTCCGGTCACTGCGGGTGGAAATCCAAATTTGAATAACGAGACGGCTCATTCGATGAACGTCGGGGTGGTTTTGACGCCGCGATGGGTCCCGGGCCTCACAGTGAGCGCGGATTACATTCAGATTCTGGTCAGTCAAGCGATTGAATACGCGAGCGTTGGCGTACTGATGGAACAGTGCTACGACGCACCGACCTACGGGACTGCAACGTGTAATGATTTCACACGGCAGGCGGGTACGGGACAGGTGGTCAGCGCAAACGAAACATTCATAAACGCTGGATTCAACCACTTGCGGCTCATTCAATATAAGTTGAATTACTACCATTCGCTGAGGAGTCTGCCGCTATTGGATCGCTTTGCGGACCCGGGCCGGATTTCACTGACGGTCAATGCGGCTGATATGCGTGAAAACAACAGTTCCGTATCCGGAAAGGGATTTGATGTCATTGAAAGCGCGGACACGATTGGTCTTCCGCGGTGGTCATTTCAAGGAACTCTTGGATATCACCGCGGACCGTTCCGGGCGTATTGGCAGACCAACTACACTTCTCGTGAGTACTTCAATTTGACCTACACCGCGTCCAATCAGCTCCCGCTCACGATCCCGTCAAGTACAATTCACAATATTGATTTGCTGTACAACTTCAGTAGGCATTATCAGGTCGGGGTGCACGTGTACAACGTTTTCAATAAGGCGCCGCCGCAACCGTGGACCTACGGCCCGGCGAGCTTGGGGCGCATGTTCGAATTGAGTGCGCGTGCGAGATTCTAGGCTGTGACGTTGTCAGACGTGGCGCATGGAGAATGCGCCACGTCTGCGGCGCTGCGATATCGTGCTTAACAAAGCAGTTCGTACGTAGGTGCAGTTCGTGATCAGATGAGGATGTCCTTGCGGGGTGATGCGAGAACATGCCCGCAAGCCCGGTCGAGTGACATTGAAAACGAGTCCTATCTGGGTAGGACCATGGGTGCACGGGTGTGGGCCGGAGACAGCCCGGAGGAGGCAATCGGTTCGCCGGGATTTTCGAGCCGCTGCACCTACAGGTGCTTGACGATGTATTGGGCCGCGGGTCGGTATGCGTAAATGGTGACGCGGAACTCCTGGGGCGGCCGAAGGAGCTCAAAGTGCAATGCACATGAGCTCCCGGTTCAGGTGAGCGTCCCTCCGGAGCCAGGAGGGTGAAATCCAGGAAATGGGTTACGAGCCAGCGTTAGGGCAACTTTGCGCTTCTCGCGTTGTGATTGTACCTGCTCTTCGGCGAGTCGGGCGCGGCGATACCGCTGGGCTGCGCGCAGGAGCGAGTCGGCATTGTCATCTGAACCAGCCG
>JAKBBE010000048.1 GCA_021826035.1 Pseudomonadota bacterium
GTCGGCGAATCGGGAGTTCCTGAAGTTTTCTCAAGATTGAGATTGTCTGTCGGACACTCGTCCAATGTCCGATCGGACAGGCACGGAAAATGCACTGTATCAGGCTGTCGGAGCGGAGAGCACGCAGTGATCCGCGGGCGCTTCAGGTCGCACGTCGGTGCGTTGAGACAACTTCGAACAAACGCAACGAACTCAGACAGACAGAGACCACGGGCGCAATTTCGGGTGTAGACTGACACCGAGCAGTCAACAACGATCGGCGCCGGCACGGGCCCGCACCGGGATCGTCAGAACGCCGGGAAGGTGTCGTTACCCGGCCGCGGCCCCGACCGGTCCGCGACAGGGGCGGCTGGTACAGACTGGGCGAGCACGAGGAATTACGAGGAGCAGGTAATCCGCCGTGACAGACTGGACGAAAGGGCCGCCGAGCCGCGTCCAAGCGTTGCTCGATTCCATGCCGGAGGCGGGCCTGGCCGTTGACGCCACCGGGACCGTACTGCTCGTCAATGCAGCTGCCGCCGCCATGCTGGGGTACGAGCCGCAGGAGCTCGCGGGTGCACCGCTCGAGGTGCTAGTCCCGGCGGGCCTGCGACGCAGCCACGCCGCGCAGCGCTCACAGTACTTCACTCAGCCCCGTGCGCGCCCCATGGGGGTCGGCATCAACCTCAGCGCCGTGCGCAAGGACGGCGTCGAGCTCCCGGTCGAGATCAGTCTGCAACCCATCACCGATCCTGCGGGAACCCTCGTGGTGGCGACGCTGCGCACCCTCGGGCCACGCGAGGAGTGGTATCGCTCGATGTTCGAGCGCCTGGCGGTCGGGGTGGTGCATAGTGATGCGGCGGGACGATTCCTCAGCGTCAACGACCGGTTCTGCAAACTCCTCGGCTACACCCACCAGGAGGTGCTGGCGCTCGACATCCGGGCCCTAACGCACCCCAGTGACATCGCGAACACCGTCGCGGCCCGAGCGCGGGCGATCGAGGGAAAACTTGCTGAATACCAGCTGGATGTCCGTTTGATCTCCAGCGGCGGGGAGCCCGTCTGGGCCCACGTCATCACCTCGATCGTGCGGCGCGATGACGGCGAGGCCGTTCATTTCATCTCGCTCATCCAGGATATCTCCGAGCGCAAGCGCTCGGAAGATCAGCTGCGCGAGTCCGACCGTCGGTTCCGCGAGGTGACGGAGTCGATTCGCGAGGTCTTCTGGCTCACCGATCGGCTGAAGCGCGAGATGCTTTACGTGAGTCCGGGCTTCCGCGAAATCTGGGGGCGTGACCCGAGCGAGCTCTATGCCGCCCCGCACATCTGGATCGAGGCGGTGCACCCGGCGGATCGCCAACGGGTCGAGGAGGCCGTACGTAGCAAGCAAACCGTGGGAGCCTTCGATGAGGAATATCGGATCGTGCGTCCGGACGGCGCGGTGCGCTGGATACGCGATCGCGCCTATCCGGTGCTTGGCGATGACCGTGAGATTATCCGTATCGCCGGTGTTGCCGAAGACATCACCGAGAGCAAGCGCGCCATCGACGAGCTGCGCGAAAGTGAGCGACGCTTCGCCGACATCCTCGGCAACGTGCGTCTCGCATCGGTAATTCTCGACCGCGACGCAAAGGTAAGCTACTGCAACGACTTTCTCCTGCAGCTGAGCGGCTACCGGCGCGAAGAGGTGCTCGGTCGAAACTGGTTCGACCTGTTCGTACCGCGCGACCAGGCGCCCGAGATCGCCCAGGTGTTTGCGGCGGTGCTCGCGGATTCGCCGAGCGCCTGGCATCACGACAACGAGATCCTGACCCGCAGCGGCGAACGGCGGCTCGTTCGCTGGACAAACATCGTGCTGCGATCTGCCGACGGGCACGTGAACGGGATGGCCGGGATCGGAGAGGACGTGACCGAGCGAGCGCGCGCCGATGAGACCCACGCCCGAATGGCCGCCATCGTCGAGTCTAGCGACGATGCCATCATCGGCAAGACGCTGAACGGCGTGATCACCAGCTGGAATGGTGGCGCGCAACGACTGTTCGGCTTCGAGGATGAGGAGGCCCTCGGTCAGTCCATCCGGCTTCTCATTCCGCCCGATCGCCAGCACGAGGAGGACGCGATCCTCGAGCGGTTGCGGCGTGGGGAACGTGTCAATCACTTCGAGACTGTGCGTCGCCGCAAGGATGGCACGCTGGTGGACGTGTCCCTCAGCGTCTCGCCGATCCTGGATGCGCACGGGCGGATCGTCGGGGCGTCGAAAATTGCCCGCGACATCACCGAGCGCAAGCGCTCGGAGCGGCGGATCAGGCATCTGAATCGCGTCTATGCCGTCCTCAGTGGCATCAATTCGCTGATCGTCCGCGTGCGTGACCGCAATGAACTGTTCCGTGAGGCGTGCCGCATCGCGGTCGAGGCTGGCAACTTCACGGTGGCATGGATCGGGATGGTCGATCCGACCGCAACGCGAATTGAAATCGTGGCGCATCATGGAGGCGACACGGAATACATGGGTCGAGTGCCGCTCGAGCTGGGCAATCCAGGGGCTGCGGGCGGGGGTCTGGCTGGCATCGCATTTACCGGTGGCAGGCCCGTCATCAGCAACGACGTGTCACAGGATGCGCGGTTTCGACTGCAGAACGAATCGGCACAGCGGGGTATTCGGTCCACGGTTCACATTCCGCTCAGCATCGGCAGCACCGTCGTGGGTGTGCTGGCGCTGTACTCCGGCGAGCTCGGCTTCTTCGACGAGGCGGAGATGCGCCTGCTCGAGGAACTCGCCGGTGATATTGCCTTCGCGCTCGATCACATTGATAAGGCGAACCGGGCCGACTACCTGGCTTACTACGATCCGCTGACTGGGCTTGCCAACCGGTCATTGTTCATCGAGAGCCTGAACCAGCGTCTGGTGGAGGCTGGGAGTGCGGGGGAGGAGATCGTTGTGGTGCTCGCGGACCTGGAGCGATTGCGGACGGTAAACGAATCGCTGGGCCGGCAGGCCGGTGATACGCTGTTGAAGCGGGTGGCCGACCGTCTTTCGGGCGCGGCGAGCAGCGGCCTCAGTGCGCGGATCGCCGGCGACGTCTTTGCGTTTCTGCTGCCGGCGTCCCGGGACCGGCAGGGTTCGGAGTCGCTCCTCTCAACGCTGTGGCGCCAACTTTTCGGTGAGGCCATTGAGGTCGGGGGAGCTCCGATGAGCGTATCGGCCAAGGCTGGCATTGCGGTCTTTCCGACGGACGGCGCGGACGCGGAGACGCTGCTCGCCTGCGCCGAGATCGCGTTGCGCAGAGCCAAGCAGACCGGCGAGACGCGGGTCTTCCATGCTCCGGAGATGGCAGCGCGCAGCGCCGAGAGACACGCACTGGAGAGCCGGCTGCGGCAGGCGATCGAGCGGGAAGAGTTCGTGTTGCACTATCAGCCGAAGCTGGAGCTGCAGTCACGGCGCATCGTCGGCGCCGAGGCACTGCTTCGCTGGCAGAGCCCGAATCTCGGCCTGGTTGCTCCGATGAAGTTCATTCCGCTGCTGGAGGAGACGGGCTTGATTCTCGAGGTGGGCGCCTGGGCGCTCTCACGGGCGGTGATGGACCATCACCGCTGGATCCAGCGCGGCATCGCGCCGCCGCGCATCGCCGTCAACGTCTCTCCCGTTCAGCTGCGCAAGACGGATTTCGTCCAGACCGTGACCGCCGCTCTGGCCGCAGGCGCCGTTCCACCCGGCATCGATCTGGAGATCACGGAGAGTCTCTTGATGGAGGACATCGGAACGAACATCCGCAAGCTCGAGGAGCTGCGCGAGCACGGTATCCTCATCGCGATCGACGATTTTGGCACCGGCTATTCCTCGCTCAGCTACCTGGCCCGGCTTCCGGTTCAGGCGCTGAAGATCGACCGTTCGTTCATCCTGGCGATGTCCGACGACCCGGACACCATGACTCTCGTGCAGACGATCATCTCCCTCGCGCACTCCCTCAATTTAAAGGTCATCGCCGAGGGCGTCGAGACGAGCGAGCAGGCGAAGCTGCTGCGTCTGTTGCGATGCGATGAGATCCAGGGATATCTCATCAGCCGCCCGGTGCCCTTTGATGCGTTCACCGCGCTCCTGGAAGGTACGGTGACCTCGACCGTGAGAGTGCTCGATCCGAACATTCCTCCCGGGCTTCATTGATCCGGCGACGCTGGCTGCCTCTGTGAGGAACGCAGAGTGCTCACGCCAACGCCAACGCTCGCAGAGCTGAGGTCCTGCGCAGTCCGACTCGCTCATTGCTTCGAGCCGGCGTCAAGCGCTGGCCTCAGCGGTGTGGCGGCTTGCCGCGCCGCTTCGCCGGGTGAGCGTGCCGGGGTGCTATTCCCTTGCCTTTCGGCCCATGTGCAGAGCGATGGGCGTGCGGTCGACGTTCGGAACGCTCCGGCTTCGAATCGACACGGCTGATGCGTAACTCCGTTCCGCGCACGCGCACCGCGCGCAGATTGTCGAACACGTCGTCCGGCATGCCCACGGGAAGATCCACGAAACTATGATCCTCGCGGATGTCGATGTGGCCGATGTTGCGGCCATCGATGCCGGCCTCGTTCGCGATGGCGCCAACGATGTTTCCGGGCTGAATGCCGTGTGCGTGACCCACTTCGATCCGGTAGGTATCGAAGCGTATGCCCTTAGGGGCCTTGTGGCGCGGCTTCGGCGAAGGAGCCGGCCGGTCATCCTGTGTGGGGCGGTCCGCTCCGCGCTCCGACTCTCCGTGGGTCCACTCCGGGGATGATTCCGGGGGCGCCGCGCCGGCGCTCGAGGTCAAGAGGAATGGGGCAGGGCCCTGCAGCAGGCTGGCGAGCGCCGCGGCGAGCTCGACGGCGGGCAGGTTCTGCTCGCGCTCGACCGCTTCGATCAGCGGCTGGAATACCTTGCCTTCCCCGCTGCGCACCGCATTGGCCAGGGTCTCTTTGAATTTCATGATGCGCTGCTCATTGACGTCGGCAACGCTCGGCAGCTCCATCCGCTCGATCGGTAGCCTCGTTGCGCGCTCGATGATGCGCAGCATGTTCCGCTCGCGCGGAGCGACGAACAGGATTGCCTCCCCATTTCGGCCGGCCCGGCCGGTGCGCCCGATCCGGTGGACGTAGGTCTGCGAGTCGTACGGAATGTCATAGTTGACGACGTGCGAGATCCGCTCGACGTCCAGACCCCGCGCGGCAACGTCCGTGGCCACGACGATGTCGACCTGACCCGCCTTCAACCGGGCGATCGTGCGCTCGCGCTGCTGCTGAGGGATGTCGCCGTGCAGTGCGGCGACATTGAAGCCGCGCGCCTCGAGTCGTTCGGCGAGCTCCGTCGTCTCGAGCTTGGTGCGCACGAAGACCAGCATGGCCTCGAAGCGCTCCGCCTCGAGAACGCGCGTGAGCGCATCGAGCTTGTGCACGCCGCTGACCAGCCAGTAGCGCTGGCGAATCTTCGGCGTCGTGCTCGCCTTGTTCTGGATCGTGATCTGGGCCGGCTCGCGCATGTGCGTGTGGGCGAGCCGGCGGATCGCCGGGGGCAACGTGGCCGAGAACAGCGCGATCTGCCGCTGCGGCGGCGCCTGCTGCAATATCGATTCAATCGCATCGACGAAACCCATTTGCAGCATCTCATCACCCTCGTCGAGGACGATGAAGCGCACGGTGTCGAGCTTCAGCATGCCGCGCGCCATGTGGTCCATGACCCGGCCGGGCGTTCCCACGATCACGTGTGCGCCGCGCTTGAGACCCTTGAGCTGCGGAACATAGCTCTGGCCGCCGTAAATCGGCAGCACGTGGAAGCCCTTCAAATGCGCCGCGTAGCGCTGGAAGGCCTCCGCGACCTGAATGGCGAGCTCACGAGTCGGCACGAGGACCAGTGCCTGCGGGCTGGTCTGCGTCAGATCGATCTGCGCGAGGATCGGCAGCGCGAAGGCTGCGGTCTTACCGGTGCCGGTCTGCGCCTGGCCCAGCAGGTCGGAGCCCGACAGCAGCAGTGGGATGGTCTGCGCCTGGATCGGCGAGGGCGTTTCATAGCCCACGGCCGACAGCGCCTGGAGGATCGGTGCGCTCAGTCCCAGCTCACCGAAGCCGGTCGGGCGTTGCTCATCAGTCATGTAATTTACTCGACTCGTTCTTCCCGGCCGAGGCGCCGGCGGATAGCTTCTTCCCGGGCGTCCTCGATCACCTGGATGACGTTGCCGGGGTCGACGACCGACTCCTCCCGGAGCACTGTGCCCGTGAGGCGGCTGTCCGGGCCCAGCTCGCCCGATTCATAGAGTGCCCACATCTCGCGGGCGAACTCGGTTTCGAGCAGCTCCGGCGCAAAGCGGCCGAGCGTGGCTCTGATGTTGTTGACGTCCCGCTCGAGCATGGCGAACGCGGCGTTGTTGCTCGAGGCGTTGACCACCTGCGGCAGATCGATAATGACCGGGCCTTCCTCGGCGAGCAGAACGTTGAATTCCGAGAGGTCGCCGTGAATCAGGCCCAGGCTCAGCATACGCACGATCTGCCGCACGAGAAAGTCGTGATATTCCCGCGCGACCTGCGGCTGCAGTTCCACCTCGCCGAGACGCGGCGCGGGATCTCCCGAGGCGTCCGTGACCAGCTCCATGATCAACACGTCGTTGAAATAGCCGAAGGGTCTGGGCACCCGCACGTCGGCCGCAACGAGCCGATACAGTGCGTCGACTTCGGCGTTCTTCCACTCGCGCTCCTGCTCCTTGCGACCGAAGCGCGTGCTGCGATTCATGGCGCGGCTTTCGCGGCTGCCACGGACCTTGCGTCCCTCCTGGTACATCGCGCGCTTCTGGAAGCTGCGTTGCGCCATGTCCCGGTAGACCTTCGCGCAGCGCAGGTGCATGCCCGAGCGCACGACGTAGACGGTTGCTTCCTTGCCGCTCTTGAGTGAGCGGACCACTTCATCGATGACGCCGTCATCGATCAACGGTTGCAATTCTCTAGGGACTTTCATGATCTCCGTGGGCGCGGTCTTTTGGGCCCGCGAAGCTGGTGTTCGGTAGAGGTGGGGGCGCAGGGTGTGCGCCAAGAAATCTGACTGGCACAGTATATCATCTTGTGCGGGACAGTGCTCCGGCTTGGCGGGCGCTTTCGCTGAGCCTGAGTTCTCGTTCCGGCATTGCACCGGGCGCAAGCGGCCCGCGGAGTGTGGAGGAGCGCCGGTGCTCGGGTAACTGGACATCGGTCGTGCGGCGCACGACCAGGCCGCTCCGCGTGCTCGTGCCACCCGCTTGGCGAGCGCCGCGGCATCTGGGGAGGCTTGTGGCGCGTTGCCGAGCCGGGATGCCGGCGTGGAATCGTGCCCATGAAACAATGCCGCAGACCATGTTCCGGGGCTGTCGGGCGAGGTGAGCCTTCGGCGAGCGGTGATCCCGCGGCGCATCGCGGAGCCATTCCGCAGCCTCTCGCCCCGGATCCGATGCCTGTGGAGGTGGGCGGACGGTCAGTTGAGGCGGACCCGGGGATACGGGTCGCTGAGTGTCTCCATGCCCCCGATGCATTCCCTACAGCAGCCTCACTTTGGGATAGCGAGCCACTCAGAGAGTGCATCGGAAGGTCGGGATGAGGTGAGTGGTCGGGCTCCCGAATTGCCTGTGCGGACGGGCTCCAGAGGGCACGGGGAGTGCGCAGCTACGACCCATCGGCGGACATGCATGGCGCCGAAGCCGTGGCATGATCAAAAAAATGTATCGGTCGAAATGGGGTGTGTGAACGATGCGCAAGCCGTTCGATCTCTGCCTCGCCTACCCGCAATGGCAAGGGTCAGCGCGGTGCGAGAACCTTCCTCGCGGCGCTGCAGCGACCGCAGCGGTTTGTGGCCGATACGCGCCACCGGTCCGGGTGCCGATCGCGGACAACGCTGTCACAGATGGTTACGGTGTCAGGCGCTGGGATGCGATCTTCGCGCAGTTCGGGAGCGCACAAGGCATTCTCGCGGGTTCTGGCGCAAGGCGCGTGCTGACAGCCGGTGGCGATTGCGCCGTTGATGTGGCGGTCATCGCTTATCTCAACGGCGTGCATCCGGATCTTCACGTGATCTGGATCGACGCGCATCTTGATGCAAATACGCCTGCGACGTCTCCCAGCGGCAGCTTCCATGGCATGCCAGTGAGTGCGATCCTGGGCCGCGCGCCCGCGCCGATGCGGTCCCTTCTGGGCGGCTCGGTCGATCCGGTTCGCTTCAACTATTTCGGCATCCGGGTTGGCGACGACGGCGACTGGGCGTTGCAACGGGAACTGAATCTGAAGGTGTTGGATCCGCACACGCCTATCGACGGGCCAGTCCATGTCCATTTCGATTTGGATGTGCTCGATCCACGCGATTTCCCTTACGTGGCCTATCCCGACGGTGGACTCGGGGTCGAAGCGGCGCTCGCCTTGCTCGGCTGCATCTCTCGCCAAGCTGATGTCGTTGGTCTCACCGTGACCGAGTTCGCCCCCGCCGATGAAGATCAGGCTCGCGACGGTGGCGGGGTGATTGCGAGGATCTGTGAGGCCGTTGTCGAATCATGAGGCACCGGCCCGCCGGCGCGACACAATCGTTGTCTGGACCTGTCGATGGCCGGGTTCGTGGCAAGATTCATCTGGTCCCCGAAATCCCTGGCAGGTCACTTCCGCTAGAGCCGCGCGGAGTTTCAGTGCCGCCGAATCTTTGCAGCCTTCTGCAAATTTACTGTCGAGACTGAATTCGCTCCGACAGTCCGCTTGTGCGCAGAGATGACTCGGGCCGCGAAAGCCGCCGCTGCTCAGCGCAGCGGCGGCCCTAGCGATCACTCGACGGTGATGCGCGTTGCGCTCACGGTGCCGACGATCACGAATGCCACGGGCGCGCCGTTCGTATCGGTGATCGGCGTGCTGCTGCCGTCGTTCACGTATTGCGTCAGGGTAAACGTGCCACGGTAGGAGCTGCCATCCTTGCTGAGCGTGAGCGTCTCCTGGATGTTCGTGGGTCCGAATGCGTGGAACGTCTCGTCGATTCCGCCCGGAATCTGTGCCCAGGAGTTGGTCGCACCCGGGTGATAATCCGGAATCCAGGAGAGGGCCCAATGATTGAGCTTGTAGTTCGACGAGCCAATCTGCTTCCACACGCCCATGCAGAAGCTGCCGCTGGCCGGTGCGCGGCTCGAGTTCATGAGCTCGGTGCCATCATCGTGCCAGGTTACGTAACCGGCATCGACCGGCGTCCCGTCAGGAAGCGGCAGCGCCCTGCTGGGCGCTCCCGTGCCCACATCGCCCTCTGCCGTGAAGGTGAATTTCCACAATCCCGTTATTGCGAAGGTGGCATAGGGGCCATACCACGCGCGCGGCTGGGAGTTGCGATCGCCTTCGTGGTAGACCATCGGCTTGAACGAGCCGGCTCCCAGGGTCGCCGGGCCGCATCCGGCGAGCGCCTGGCCGCTCTCGAAACTGAATGTCGCGAGCGCACACAGGAGCAGCGTCGATCTGATCAGGATCTTCATGGTGTTTCCCCCTGGCAGGTGACAGATGGCTGAACAGGAGCTTGCAGGGTGGTCCCCGCGGTGCGACACGGCGTGCACTTTCCGACGAATCGCGGTTTTTGCGGGGCGAATGCGGCCTTTGGCCGCGCGAGCGCCTGTCCACGGGTAGGCGCTTTCGCAGGAAACCCCCGATATCAGGACGCGCGAAGCGGCTTGCGGCGTGACTTGCAGCGGGTAGGTTGGTTACTATCGGGGCGCTGACTCATGTGACACCATGAATGCCACCGCCATTGCGCTGCCGATCCGCGCGCATCTCCAATGGGGGCGCCTGCGCGGGCTCTATAACGGCCTGGGCTATGTCCTGGCGATGTGCCTGTTGTGTAATCTCTGGTGGACCGCCGAGGGGAGGCTTCCGGAACTCGTGTCGGGTCATTGGGGCGCGTTCGTGCGCGGGTTCTTCTCCGATGGATGGGCGGGGGCGCTCACCATGCTTCCGGCCCCGCTACTGATCCCGCCCGCCGTAAATCTCGCGCCGCGCTCAGCCCTCGCCCGATTCATCTGGCTGTCCGCACTGACGATCCCACTGTGGTGGTGGTGCTTGGCAGTGGTCGGGGGCGTGCATTTCGGATGGAATTGGCCGAGCCTGGGCTTTGTGATCAATGGATTCCTCACACCCGGGGCGGCGGTCGGCGTGTGCGCCTATCACAGCCAGGGTCGCGAGGCGGCGGACGCGCTCCTGCGTGCCCAGATCGAACGCGCGAGTCTGGATGGGGAATTAATGCAGGCGCAACTTCAGTTGCTGCGAGCCCAGATCGAGCCGCACTTCCTCTTCAATACGCTCTCCGTCGTTCGCGTCCTCTCGCGCAACGATCGTGCCGCGACCGTGACGATGCTGGATCATCTCATCCGCTACTTCGAGGCGGCCGTTCCGCGCCTGCGCGACAACGAGGTGCCGCTGGCTCAGGAGCTGGAGCTGGTGGATGCATACCT
This sequence comes from Pseudomonadota bacterium, assembly GCA_021826035.1. Next base: position 10,413 of record JAKBBE010000048.1, read on the forward strand.
CGCCATTTACCGCGCACGCATGGGCGCGCGCCTGAATTATCAAATCGCGGCAGGGGAAGAGCTCGGGCGCTGCAGGATTCCCTCCATGATGCTGCTCACGCTCGTCGAGAACGCGATCAAGCACGGTGTCAGCCCGCTAGTGGAAGGTGGGCTGGTCCATGTCAGTGCGCGCTGCGAGCGCGGCCGGCTGCTCCTGCAGGTCGCCGATTCAGGGCGGGGGCTCGAGGTGCGGCACGGTCATGGCACGGGCTTGGCAAACATCCGTCAGCGGCTCCTCTTGATGTACGGAAGGGAGGGGGAGCTGACGCTTCGCGCCGCCGAGCCGCGGGGCATGATTGTCAGTATCTGCGTGCCGGCGCGGTGACGCGATGACGCAGGTGCTGAGTGTGCTGCGTGCGACTTGGCGGGCGGTTCTTGTGACGCAAAGTCTGGGCGCGCTCTTTGCCCTATACCCGTGGCTGGAGCAGTGGCATGGACCTGATCAGCCCTCATTGGTCGCGAGCCTGTTGAGTCAGTCGGTGATGGCCGCACTGGTGCTGATAGCGGCACTGGTCTGCGATGAGGCCGTGCGGCGGGGTATGCAGCCGTGGCGGGCATTTGTGATTGCACTGCTGTGTGCCTCCAGCGTCAACGTAATCATTCAGTGGCTCGTCGTCTCTGGCGGCCACTTTGAAGAGCCTGACGCGCTTGCGAGCTTCAGTGCCTTCATGGATGTCGCCACCTATTGGGGCACCGCCCTGATGGTGTACGTGAACCGCCGCAGTGCGCAGCGACTGCTGCGTCGAATTCGAGCCACGGAGCTGGAGCGCGTGCGCGCCGAGCAGCAACTGATCGCCTCCCGGCTCGCAGCTGTCGAAGTCCAGATCGACCCCACTGCGGTGCTGCGCGAGCTCGCGGACGCGCGTGATCTATATGCGAGCGGCGACGCGGGCGCCGGGGAGCGGATCGAATCCCTCATCGGACGGCTTCGCGATAGTGTGGGGCGCGGCACGCCGTCCTCGGGCGGAGGGCTGGCTTGAGCGTGTCCGCGATCGGAGCCGTGATTGCGGAGGACGAGCCACTCGTCCGGCAGGAGATCCGGGACGTACTCGCGCGGCTGTGGCCCGAGCTCGACGTCCTGGCGGAGGTCGGAGACGGTATCGCGGCGCTGGCGGCGCTGGATCGTCTCCAACCGCAAGTGCTCTTTCTCGACATCCAGATGCCCGGTCTGAACGGACTCGAGGTTGCGCAACGCCTGAACGGTCGCGCGCATGTGGTGTTCATCACGGCTTTCGACCGCTACGCCGTCACCGCCTTCGAGCAAGGCGCGCTCGACTATGTCGTGAAACCCATCTCCCCTGAGCGCATGCAGCTTACGGTAGACCGCCTGCGTTCACGGCTGTCGAGCCCGCCCGCGGACCTGAATCGCATCGCCGAGCTGCTGCGGGAAATCGCACCCGCGAAAGCCAAGTACCTGAGGTGGCTTACCGTGCCTCAGGGCGCGGAACTGCGGGTCCTCTCGGTAACCGAGATCTCATACCTGCGGGCCGACCAGAAGTACACCACCGTGGTTACGGCAGGCGGCTCATTCTTGCTCACATCCTCGCTGCGCCAGCTCAAGGAGAAGCTCGATCCGCAGATTTTCTGGCAGATTCATCGTGGCATCGTGGTCAATGTCAGCGCCATTGATCGGATCTACCGCAGTTTCCGCGGAGCGCTTGAGATCAGGGTGAAGGGGCGAGCAGAGCTGCTTCCGGTGAGTGCGCCGCACGCGCACCAATTCCGCGAATCGCACTAGCGTCGCTGAATGTCAGTGACTGTTACGACAAGCGGTGCGAAGTGAGTGAAAGCTCGAAAACATCGACAGTGCGGCAGGTGCCGCGATCCGGGTGAGCCCGACAACAGTTGCGTGGAAGCGGTACCCGGTGGCACGGATTTGTCACGGCTTTCCGCTCGGGAGCGGTCACGCTGCGCATTAGCGAGTGCAGCGGTTCGTCGTCACTTCGTCTCGATGCGGCAGGCGCGTCGCGAAGGTGCGCATTCCACACCGTCGTGAGCACGATTTCCACGCGATGGTGAATGGCGATTCCGCGGGAACTTGAATGGCGTTCCGGCTGATCGTGAACCCTTTCGCGCCCCGCGTGGCGCAGTGTTCACGATTGTGGAAGGGCGTTCACCCTCGTGGCGCGGGGAGCAGACGGCAGAGATTGATCGGAATGCCGACCGCGTAGCCTTGGGCCCTTCTGTCCCGAGCATCCGGGTCGATGCCGAGCGAGGACCCGATGTCGAAGCTGAAGCAGCTGATCGCGCAGCAGACGGGCGAGCTGAGCGTGTGGGCCGAGGGCTCGGGCGGTCCACTGGAGCTGGCACTTTCTGATCCGGACCGGATCACCCTGGAAGCCTGCAGCCTTCCCTGGAGTGGTCGGGGTCACAGGACTTGAACCGATTAACAGGGCCAGGGGCTACCGTTTAACGTCTGCGGGTGCGATGCGACGAATCTCACCACAGCAGGTCGTCTGGCACGTCATCAGAGGGAGCTGCGTCGTGGGCGACGCCACTTCCGATCACCGCGCGCTCATCGCGCTCGCGAATACGAGCCGCAATTTCTGCTGGTACGAGCTCATAGCCTCCGTTGCGGCGCACGATCGCGATCTCGCCACGGGTCAGCCGCTCACGCACAAAGCGATCTGCGGGGATGCTGCGTATCTTCTTGCCATCGACAAAATTGTATCGCTCATCAGTCTGAGGTCGCGGCAAGCAGCTCTGTTGGATCAGTTGCTCGATCTGCGCGAGGCGGGCTTTTTTGTCCGCCTGTTCCTTTTGTTGGCGATTCAGCTCCTGATCGCGGGTCGTTTTGGCAAGCCGCGAGCGCTGCGAAGCGAGTTCCGCGTCGGACGGCGTCGCGCGCTTTTCCTTCGCCAGATGCTGTCGCTCCCGTTGTTGTTGCCGCAGCTGCCGCTCGGTTTCCTTGGCCTGCTTTTCATTGACCAAGCCAGCCTGCAGCAACTGATCGCGCAATGACATGCTCATGACAAACCACTCAGCGTTACGAGGACCGTGCTCCAACCACGTCTATGCGGCCGCAGCTTTCGGCGGCCGATTATGCCGCATTCTCTCGACGTCGATCGTCCTGAGTGCTTGCGTTTTGGTGGCGGTCAGGAGTCGGACCTGTCGCGACTGGCGCGTGAAGCTGTCGACACGAGATGACGCCGGCCGCGCCCTTGGGGTGCCGGCGATGGGGAGCGGTACGAAAATAGCGACGGACTCTCGGCGCGGCAGTCCGCGGTGACATCGGACACGGTATCTGGTGATACCAAGTCTTCAGCCCGAGCCGCTTTCCAGCCCAGTCTCACCGCTGCCGCGAACGCTCAGGCGTGTGGATGTTGTCGCTATGCCAGCGGATCAAATGCCCGCACGTTGCATCGCGATTTGATTGGCGCGTGCATAGGGCTCAACTCTTGGGTGGTCTCAACGGTGGGTTGCATGCATCTAGTCGTGGCGTGCATGCCCATCGGAGTTCCTTCGCGAGCGCCGTTTAAGGCTGTCGCGGCGGCTCCGTCTGCCACCTGAGCTGGCGGGCACGTTCTGGGACGACTGAAGCTCGATCAATGGCGTAGCAGGAATCTTGAGCCGGGCGGGGAGACGCCAAGTCGTGTCTCTATAAGTAAACTGCATAATAGTGCTAAATAACGCGCCTATACGAACATAAACAGCAGTATACTGCTAGTTATGCAGATCGATATTCACCTCGACGGAGTCTGGCACACATGCGCTGCCGTTCTGCAGACGACCCCCGATTCGACACCGCGGGGATCGGTCCGGCTTCAATACGATACCGACTATGCGGTCGAGCACCTCGATGCCCAGGACTATCGCGCGCTCACGGTGCGTGCGCCCGTGGATCTGGGGATTCGCACGCTCCCGCATTGGCCGGCGTTCCTCATCGACTTATTGCCGCAGGGGGCTGCGCGGCGCCGAATCGAACGCACGGCTGCCACCACCATTTCAGCCTGGGAGCTGCTCGAGCGCGGTGCTGCCAATCCCGTAGGAAATCTCAGAGTTCACCCCCTGCGGCCGCGACAGCCAGAGAGTCACTCTGGATTCGCATTGCAGGAGATGGTCGAACGCGGTGATGCCTTCGTCGACTACGCGGTCGAGTGCGGCGCAGCCGTTGCCGGGGCAACCGACACGCAGGGCGACGCTCCAAAATTCTGGGTGGTCGAAGACGAGCATGGCCGCTGGCATCCGGACAGCGGTGAAATACCGTTTGGGATTCGCAAGCACGCGCTCCTGAAGTTCCCAGTGTCCGAATCCGGTCCGCGCGCGGCGGATATTCTGAGGCACGAGGCCGCCTATCAGCGCATTGCGGCGTGGTTCGGTCTTCGGGTGACCTCGCCTCTGCCCGAATTCACCGACGGCGCACTGCTCATTCCCCGCTTTGATCGTCGTGTGATTGATGGCAGGGAGATCCGGCTCGGTGTCGAAAGCCTGTATTCGATCTGCGGAGTCCTCGACTCGGCGCTCACAGTGCTTCGGCACGATCAGGTGCTGATCGCGCTGGCCCGGTGCGTCAGCGATTTTCGTACGGAGCTTACCGAATACGTGCGGCGGGATCTTTTCAATCTGGCGCTCGGCAACCGCGATAACCACGGGCGGAACGCCGCGGTGCTCAAGGATACCGACGGAACCATGGCGCTCGCGCCGATCTACGATTTCGGCCCCGCGTTTCTTGATGCGCGGGCGATCGCGCGAGTGATTCGGTGGGAAGGGGAAGCGCCGGGAGGAGGGGAGTGGAGCCGCGTGCTGGACCTGCTTGAGATCCGCTTCGAGGAAGCTGGACTTGCTTCGCCGCGCAAACCGCTCATGCAGATTTTTTGCGAGACTGCAGCGGTGTTCGAAACACTCCCGCAGGTGATGCGGCAATGTGGCGTCGACGAAGCCATCGTCGCGCACCGGCAGGACGACATCATCCGGCTCGCACATGGACTGCGAGCCTCAGGAGGGCGGCCTTGAGACGCGTGCACCGCAATCTGAAGCGTGATGAGATCGAAGCATTGCGAGATAAGCTGGCCGAGCTGGTGCCCCAGGCGCATGCCGAGATTCCGGAGCTGATCCGGACCATGAGGCTGATCGTGCGTAAGTCGCAAGCGGAATATGCGCATCTCTGCGGTGTTTCCCCCCGGGTCCTTGCCGACATCGAGGCCGGCAAAGGCGTGCAGACGACCGAGACGTTGGGAAAGCTGCTGCGGCCTTTCGGCTTTAAGCTTGGGGTCGTGGCTCCGCCCAGCAGCTCTATCTGACACGCCCAGGCATCAACGAGGCGGCGGGCCTTGGGGCGTCGGGACGCCCCTATGCTGCTGCCAACCCGACTGTGGGGTGGTCGTGTAAGACCGGACTTCCGCGCACGTCAGTGGCCTTCCCTGGACGGGGTGAGGCGAATTGGTCTGTTCATGCGGTTCGAGTCCGGCTCCGCGTAAGGTGAGTCGGGCTCAATACTTCGAGACCTTTCCGTGGACAGCCCGTCTTCCGCCGAGGGCTTGGCCCGACGCGCAATGTGTACCGCCAAATTGGCTTGCGGGCATAAGAAGGGTCTCCTCGACGCGCTGCAGTCGCACGCTGAGCGGGAAGGGTATGGCCGGCAGGCGGTCCGCAACGGAAGGGATGGTCGTTCCGTGGCGGCGGCACGTCGGCTTCGGTCGGTAGGCTGAAATCGTAGTCGTCCTGGCTCTACCCGACCGGGGGCGCTGGGCCGCGCTTACGGTCATGAAGAGTAAAATTTTTCGTACATATTTAACTAGACATGCTCGCTAGTTAAATCTCTTGCCATATCAGCAACACTAGTTAAATTTAATACACCATGTTTAAATAACGGAGCCCGCCGGCAAAGCCGTTTAGCCCTGGGACCAAAGCGATGAAGCGGGATCCGTTCGGAACATACATTGAGACGACCATCCTGGGCGAGACCGTCCGCGCCTTCGTGCCCCCGGCGCTGCCTCCCGATCCGCCTCTGGTCCTTATGTCGGGGTCTCAGCGTGCGCTGGATCGAGCGATGCTCTCCCTCGGACGACTCGACGGCGCCGCGGCGACGATGCCGGATGTGGACTTGCTGCTCTATACATTCGTCCGCAAAGAGGCAGTTCTCTCCTCCCAGATCGAAGGCACCCAATCCACGCTGGATGAACTGCTGGCACACGAGGTCGCGGCGATGCCCGGCGCACCGGGTGATGACGTACGGGAGGTCTCACGCTACGTCGACGCAATGAACCACGGCTTGGAGCGAATGGCCGGCGGCTTCCCACTCTCGACCCGGCTGTTACGCGAAATGCACGGCATCCTGCTCGCCGACGGCCGCGGCGCACAGAAGCAGCCCGGCGAGTTTCGCCGCTCCCAGAACTGGATCGGAGGTACGCGGCCTGGCAATGCGGCCTTCGTGCCGCCACCGCCAACTCACCTGGATGCGTGTCTCACGAATCTCGAGCGGTATTTGCACGAACCGGCAACTCCCGTCGCGAAAGCCGCCCTCGCCCATGTGCAGTTCGAAACCATTCACCCATTTCTGGACGGTAACGGCCGTGTCGGGCGCTTGCTGATCACGCTCATGCTGTGCCACGACAATGTCTTGCACAAACCACTGCTGTATCCCAGCTTGTATTTCAAGCAGCACCGGCAGCAGTACTACGCGGAGCTGAACGCGGTCCGTGCGGAGGGAGACTACGAGCGCTGGATCGACTTTTTTGCGGAGGCCATTCGTCACAGCGCAGAGGTCGCGATCGAAACCGGCCGACGTGTAACGCAGGTGTTCCGCGAAGATCGAATACAGCTACGTGCGGCGCCCCGGATTGCTGGCTCGCTGCTCCTGATCCAGGAGGCGCTGCAGGCCAAGCCTGTCGCCACGGTGGCGACACTGAGAGAGGCTACGGGGCTCACGACGCCGACGGTCAACTCGTTGCTGCGCGAGCTGCAGTCGCGCGGGATCATCAAGGAGTCCACGGGACGTGCTCGAGATCGGGTGTACGTCTACCGACGTTACCTCGAGGCGTTGGCAGCCGAGGAGGAGGCACCCATGAATGTCGCCGAGGCACCCGGCGGGTGAAGGAACTTCGGATCAGCCGGAGGCAACGGGTTGAACGAATCTGGACGCGCGATAGAGGCACCGTATGCGGATCGTGCAGCACAAAGCCGATCCACCTATCGCTTGCCAGGCGTGACCCCGCCGCATGAGCTGGGCTGCGGCGCTTCTGATCCATGGGGCCAGAACACTGTGGAAGTCTGCAGCCCTGTCTGGACTGGTCGGGGTGACAGGATTTGAACCTGCGACACCTACGTCCCGAACGTAGTGCTCTACCAGGCTGAGCTACACCCCGAATCAATGGTCTTCCCGGTCCGTGCCATGGTCGGTGCACGGCAGCAGGGC
>JAKBBE010000049.1:0-3116 GCA_021826035.1 Pseudomonadota bacterium
CCGGGCGTACAGGAATACGCCATTGCGCTCGAGACCCCGGCGGCCGCCGCGCGCTTCCACCGCCGGCTGGTCAACTCGATGATCCGCGCCCATGGGCAGCGCGAGCCACTGCGCCCCGAGCAGCTGCAGGTCGCGATCATCGGTGCGGGCGCCACGGGCGTGGAGCTCGCCGCGGAACTGCACAACACGACGCGTGCGCTGGTCTCGTATGGACTGGATCGGATCGATCCCGATGCGGACATCCGCATCCACCTGATCGAGGCCTCCGAGCGGATTCTGCCCGCCCTGCCGGAGCGTCTCTCGAGCGCGGCGGCGAACCTGCTCGGCTCCCTCGGCGTGCAGATCCGCACCGGGTCGCGGGTCGCGGCGGTCCTGCCGGACGGCGTTCGCCTCGCCTCCGGGCAGATCATCCCGGCCGAGCTCGTCGTGTGGGCCGCCGGCGTCAAGGCCCCGGAGTTCCTGCGCGATCTGGACGGGCTCGAAACCAACCACTCGAACCAGCTCGTGGTCCGGCCGACCCTGCAATGCACCCGCGACGAGAACGTCTTTGCGCTCGGGGACTGCGCGGCCTGTCCGTGGCTCGGCCGAGACGCCATCGTGCCACCGCGCGCGCAGGCGGCACACCAGCAGGCCACCCACATGGTGCGCCAGATCGAGCGGCGGTTGGCGGGCAAGCCGCTGCGCGAGTATCGCTATCGGGACTTCGGCTCGCTGGTGTCACTCGGTCGCCACAGCACCGTCGGCAACCTCATGGGTGCACTGGTCGGTGGCCATCTGATGCTCGAGGGCTACTTCGCGCGCCTGATGTACACGTGGTTGCGCAAACTGCACGAACTCGCCCTGCACGGCCCGGCGAAATTGACGCTCGATACGATCGCGCGGCTGATCACGCGCCGCACCGAGCCGCACGTCAAGCTGCACTGAGACGGACGTGGATCTCGATGGGAACGGAGCTGCGCAGCGTCGCCAGAATGACGCAGTAGCGCTCCGCGGTGCCCACCAGTCGCTCGTAGGCGGCAAGATCCGCACTCCCCTCGAGCTCGAAGGACAGCCGAATGTTCTGGATCCCCACCGGCACTGTCTTGTCGACACCGAGCGTACCGCGCGCATCCCAGAGGCCCTCGGCGATGATCCGCCCGCCGGTGATCGGCACGCCGGTCGCCGTGGCCACCGCGAGCAGCGTCACGCCTGCGCAGGCGGCCAGCGACTGAAGCAGCAGATCTGCCGAACAGGCCATCGTGCCCGTGCCGCCGGTCGCGGGATGCAATCCGGCGATCGACGGTAGATCCGTGCGCAGCCGGACCCCGAGACGCTGCGGATCGAGATTCAGTTCGACCCGCGAGGTCACCCGTGCCGCCTCCGGTGCGCTGCGGTAGGCCTGTTTGATCGGGCCCTGCAGTGCTTTGAGTTCCTCGGCATTCATCTGAAGTCTCCACTGACCTCGGGAGCGCACCGGGACGGACGCATCAGGTCGCCGATGGGGGGCTGAGGTACTTCGCAAACCAGCGCAGCGCGCGCAGCAGCACGTCTCTGCGGTCGGCCGGCTTGTAAAAGGCGTGGCCCTCGCCGGCGTACACCACCAGTTTCGCCGGCACACCCATCGCGCGCAGCGCATGCCAGTACTCGAACGACTGCGGTGCCGGGCATTCCCCGTCGTATTGTCCGACGACGATCAACGAGGGAGTCCTGTCGTGTTCGATGAAGTTGATCGCCGAGCTCTTCGCATAGACCTTCGGGTCCCGGTAGACCGAGGCCCCGAAGAACGGGATCATCCACTCATCGATCGAGTTCTCCCCGTAGTAGCTCTTCCAGTCCGAGAGGCCCGCGCCCACCACCGCGGCCTTGAACCGATCGGTCTGGGTCGGGGCGAACATCGACATGAAGCCCCCGTAACTCCAGCCGGTGAGCCCGAGCCGGTGATCGTCGATTGGGTAACGCGCCTCGACCGTATCGATGCCGGCGAGGATGTCGCGCAGATCCCCATACCCCATGTCGCGCCGCACCGCCTGCTCGAAGCGCTCGCCTTCCCCGAAGCTGCCGCGCGGATTGGGCATGAACACGAAGTAGCCCATCGCCGCGAGCGGCACGGGTCCGTAGCCGTCCCAGGGCCAGCTCGGACGCGTCGCCCAGCTCGGTCCGCCATGCACGTAGACGATCATGGGGTAGTGACGGTGCGGATCGTAGTGCGGCGGGAACAGCAGCCAGCCCTGCACCGCAAACCCCTCGTTGTGCCAGTGCACCGAGACCGCCCGGCCCCACATCGGCTGCACGCCGGCATTCGCGTGCGTGATCGCGTGTGGCGCACCGATCACCGCGGTCGGCGCGTGAGCCGCGTTGGTGCGAAGCCGTACCGCGTCGATCTGCGGCGGTGAATCGAAGGTACTGTCGATGAACGACAGACGCTGATGCGAGGCGGAAACGGACACCGCCGAGGCGAATGTTCCGTCGCCCACGTTCGCCGGCACCGTGAACAGCGTCTCTTGGGTCGCCGCAGACCGTCCGTGCAGCGTAAAGCTCGACAGCCGCGTCGAGCCGCCGGCAAAGGACGACACCAGCAACGACTCATGACCCGTCCACTGGAGCCAGGAGGGGCTGATGTCGATCCCCGGCGTGACATCCACTGGCGCTCCGCCGTGGGCGGCCACGAGGTAGACGTCCCCTCCGGTGGCGCCCTGGTCGCTCATCAAGCCGCCGATAAAGGCGATTTTCGCGCCGTTCGGGGACCAGCGCGGCAGTGCGATCTGCAGGCCGTGCAGCGATCCGCTCACCGTCGCCGGATCGAGCGTCGTCTCGGGCAGCGAGCCCACCTGCTGCGTGTAGAGCTTCGCGGTCCACCAGTTGTCGCGCCCCGGCGGCGGCGCCCCGATGTAGGCGACGCGCGCACCGGCGGGCGCCCAGTCGTACTCATACACGAAAATGGACGCCGGAGTGATCAGCCGGACGGTGCCACCGTCGGCCGGCAGCATCGCCAGACGCTGATGCTCCACCCCGTCGCGACCGATGACGCCGATCTGCGGCTTGGTGGGCGAGACGGCCGCGATCGGGTGCAGATCGCCCTGCACGTAGAGGAAACTCACGGCCCGGCCGTCCGGCGTCCAGGCGAGCTCGTGCACGAA
>JAKBBE010000049.1:3216-17796 GCA_021826035.1 Pseudomonadota bacterium
CGTCGCGACCGATGACGCCGATCTGCGGCTTGGTGGGCGAGACGGCCGCGATCGGGTGCAGATCGCCCTGCACGTAGAGGAAACTCACGGCCCGGCCGTCCGGCGTCCAGGCGAGCTCGTGCACGAATCCGTCGAGGTGCGAGATCCGCCACGCTCTGCGGCCGTGCGCGCGGACTTCATAAATATCCAACTGATTGGCCCGCTTCGCCGGCTCATTGCAGTCGGAGAGAAAGGCGAGCGTACGGCTGTCGGGCGACCACTGCAGACTGCCGTAGTGGCAGGCACGATCCCCATCGGGGATACGCACGGTACGCACTTCGGAACCGTCTGGCGCGGCGAGCTGCAGAATCTGCCGCGGGTCCGTGCCGTCCCGTTCGGTCACCGTCCACGCAACCGTCCGGCCGTTCGGGGCGAGCGCGACGGCGCCGAAGCGCTGCACATCGCGCAACCGGCGCATGATCGTCGCGATCCGCACCTGCGTCCTCGCCGGTGTCGCGGCGTTGGCCAGAGCGCGCACCGGCGTCAGTGCCGCAGCGCACGACACCAGCACCATCGTTGCCGCCCACACCATTCTCCGGCGATATCCCATACTCACCTCTGCGCTGAAGTACTCGACCGTTGCGAGGATCTGATGATTCGAGGGTAGCACGCGGACCTCGGCGGGTCGACGCGTGGCCGAAGTGTTGGAAATGCGTGAATGAGCGAAGTCGCAGACGCGATCGGCGGATCAGTGCAGCGCGCGCGGTACGCTCAGAACGCACACACCGTCGCGTGCATCAGCGGTGCGGATTTCACCCACAGCGTCGCCCCTTCGGGGCCGCAGTGTGCGCGCAGATCCTCACCCGCCGGCAGCCGCAACCACGACCCGCGTGCGAACCGTTCCTCGTCCTGCGCAAAGCTGCCCTGTACGACCAACCCTTCCAGACCCCGCGGATTGGGCAGATGCACCGGCGCGTCTGCCGGCCACTCGTCGAGCCGAACCTGTTCGTAAGCGTCCTCGAAGAGCACGCGGGAGGTTTTCTGACCCTCCGCCGGGGAGCGCGTGCGTCCCTCGCCGGGACGCACGGTCACGGATGCCGCGTCGTCGCGGCGGAACTGCCACAGTTTGACGAAGATGATGCAGCCGGCGTCGCTGCCGGGTGCGTGTCCGCTCGCCGGCGGGTTGCGCACGTAGGCGCCGGCCGGATAGTCCCCGCGCTCGTCCTGGAACACCCCGTCCAGCACCAGGAACTCCTCGCCGCCCGGATGCAGGTGCCGCGGGAAGCGGCTGCCCGGTGCATAGCGGACGATGGAGGTCGCACGGGCCTGCTCGGCGCCGATCCGAAACAACATCCGCCGCTCGATTCCCGCGCTCGGGCTGGCCACCCAGGGCGCCCCGGCCGTGTGCACGACCGCGCGGCGCGAGAGATCCTCGTTCAAAAGCATGCTGTACCCTCCGCCAGCCTGGATCGCCTCGCCCGCAGCACTTCGTCCCGGCGCCGCAGCACGGCCGGGGCCGGCGAGCGCGACCGAGGGCTGCGGCGCGGGCCGCCATTCGGTGCCGGAGGCAGTATAGCGCGCGCCTCCCGCGGGCCCTCTCACGCGCCCGATGTGGCGCCGAACGGCGAGGGTGTCCCGCTCAAATGATTGTACCGCCGCGCGCCGAGGCGCGATAATGGCCGCGCGGGGGACCTGTGAGTGTGCCGTCAAGAGATCTGAAGATCCGACGAGGCTCGCCATGAATGCTGCGTTTCGAACCACTCTGACCTTCGGCCTGTCGATCATCGCCGGCGTCCTGCTGCTCGGCGCGCGGACACCGCAGGCCACCGCCCAGGCGGCGTTTCTGGGGCCCGTTCCCCGCCCGACCTGCCAGCCCGGGGATCGGACCGAAACCGGGGTGGACGGTCAGCTCACGGCGGCCGAACGCGCCAGTGGCGCCTCGAAGAAACCCTACGCCTGCAACCTCAAGATCATCGGCGAGTACGCCGGCCAGGGCGCCGGGCATCAGCTGATGTGGTACGGGCACTGCGCCTACGTCACCACCGAAGGCTATGAAGCCGGTCAGAAAGGCGTCCCACCGCTGCTGGACCCCGGGATCCAAGTCCTGGATGTCGCTCATCAGCGCGACCCGCGGTACGTCACCCATCTCGATGACCCAGCCTCGCTCTACGATTGGGAGGACGGCTCGGTCAATCCGCGCCGCGCCCTGCTCGGCTCCGCGGAGAGCTGGATGGGCGCCGGTCCGCAGCCGGCCGTCTCGTTCTACAGCCTCAAGCAATGCACGCATCCGCGGCTGCTCGCGAGCGTGCAGATCCCGGATGCGAAGCTGCAGGCGCACGCGGGCAATTTCGCTGCCGACGGCAGAACCTATTGGATTGGCTCGTTCAACCAGCGCCGGCTGTACGCCATCGACGTCTCCAACCCCCGCCACCCGAGGGAACTGATCGACTGGAGCTTCCCGGACCATCAGCCGGGCGGCGCCGGTGCCCATCAGATCTGCCACCGGATCTCCCTGAATCAGTTCGCCGTCGACGGCCATCCGCCGGATACGCTGTTGTTCTGCGGCGTGGTGGGGCACCTGGTGCATGCGGGGGACTTCACCTCCGGCAACGGTCTGGTGATCTATGACGTGAGTCAGGTGCAGGAGCGTCGGCCCCATCCGCAGATCCGCGTGCTCGGCTCGTTGTACTGGACGGACGGAGACATCGCCATCGAGCCGGATCTGGCCTTCATCCACGGGACGCCATTTGTCGGCGTCGGGGATGAGTGCGGATCCGGCGGCTGCAGCGACCCGCAGGGCGCGATCGCCGCCTGCCGCGCCGGCCTGGCGCCGAACGGCATGGAGCGGCTCATCGACATCAGCAACCTGGCTCACCCGAAGCTCGTCGCGCAATTGATGCTCGGCGTCGACGATCCGCACAACTGTGCGCTCACCGAACACGACGTCACCGCCACAATGGGTGGTTATGGCTACAGCGTGCACGACTGCACGTTCGACAACCCGCTTGATGCGAAGCTGCTCGCCTGCTCGAGCCACCAGGCGGGCGTGCGCGTCTTCGACATCCACGACCCCTACCGGCCGCGCGAGATCGCCTACTTCAAGGGACCGGCGCCGGCGAACCCCGATGAGATCGATCCCGGCTCTCTCCTGAACGTGTTTCAGGGCGTCAGTCCGCCGATCAATTTCGCCTGGTCGAAGGCGCACAGCCGCTTTGTCTGGCGGCATGGGCAGCTCTATCTGTGGGTGACCTCGAGTCACGGCGGCTTCTACGCCCTGAAGTTCGAGAATCAGGCGGCCATTGCCCGCCTGAAGCCGATCCCGACGCCCGGCAACGAGGATTACCAGGACTGAACCGGCGCACGCCCCGCGCGTGACGGTGCAAGGCCTTTGCGCGATGATGCGCCGGGCCGTTCAACCCCGGAGGCGAGTCATGCGACGTTCCCTTGCCATCGCGCTGCTGCTGGCGCTGGTCGGATCCCAAAGTGCCTGGGCGGCGCTGCCCGACGGAGCCCGTGCCCCGCTGTTCACGGCCACCGCCACGCTCGGCGGTAAGACCTACCCGTTCTCACTCGCCCGGGCGCTGAAGAAAGGTCCGGTGGTGCTGTATTTCTACCTGGCGGCCTTCACCCCCGGCTGCACGCTCGAGGCGCACCTGTTCGCCGAGGCGATGCCGAAGTTCAAGGCCCTTGGCGCGACCGTCATCGGCGTCTCGCACGATTCGATCGCGAAATTGAAGCGCTTCTCGGTGAGTGCCTGCCGCAAGAAATTCCCGGTCGCGGCCGATACCACCGGCCGGATCATGAAGGCCTACGACGCGGTGCTGCCGTCGAACCCGCTGCTGGCCAACCGGGTGTCTTATGTCATCACCCCGGGCGATCGGGTGTTCTATTCCTACACCAACCTCGATCCGCGGCGGCATGTTGCCAATACGCTGCAGGCGGTGCGCCGCTGGGACGCCGCGCACCCACGGCATCCTCCGGCGCACTGAACCGCGCGTCAGTCTGCGCGCGGGCGCCTGCCCCTGAGGCACCGACAGGCGCGATGAGGCCACCGGCAGGCCGTGACGGACGGCGCTCGCCGGGGGGACCTGACAGGTCATTCCGCACCGCGGGGGCGTGAATCGTCCTGGAACATCATCGCCCGAGCACGCGGGTCCGCCGCCCGGAGGAGGACGGGCGAGCGCCGGTCCCCTGCCCGCGAAATGTGAACGACATCACAGTCACATCCCTCACCGTCCATCGGCGCTCTTGCGCCGCTGGTCGGCACCGCTCGTGCCGCGCCCGGCGCGCCGGTACAGTGCTCATCATTAGGGGAGCGATGATCAGAACAACCGTGTATCCGCAGCCTCCAATTTTCGAGCCCCGCTCTGCGCCCGGCGCAGGTGCGCACCGCCAGCGTGGCGTCACGCTGTTCGAGCTCGTGATCGTGATGCTCATCATCGCCATCCTCACCGGCATCGGTGTGCCGACCTATCGATACGTGACCACCTCGAGCCGCATGAGTGCCGAACTCAATGCGCTGCTCGGGGACCTGCAGTACGCCCGCTCCGAAGCGGTGCGTCAGGGACAGGCAGTCACGGTGTGCATCGCGGCGCAGACCACCAGCCCCTACTCCTGTGCCGCCACCGGCGCGGAAAATTGGGACCAGGGCTGGCTCGTGTTCAGCGATGTCGGGGGCACCAAGAATTACGACAGCAGCGTCGGCGATCAGATGCTGCGCGTGCAGACCGCCTTCTCCAGCGGCGACACCTTCGCTGACACCCTTGGCGTGAATGCCATCAGCTTCAATCGTGATGGCTTCGCCAATCTCGGCGTCGCCCAGATGACCGTCACGCTGAACGACCAGTCCAACGACGCGCAGTACACGCGCTGCCTGTACATCAGCCAGTCCGGCATGATGACTACCGCCATGCACTCCACCGACTCCTATTGCCAATGAGACGCACCGGCACACCATCAGCCGCACGCGGCTTCAGTCTGGTCGAGGTTCTGGTCGCCTTGATCGTCGTCTCGGTGGGCCTGCTCGGCATCGCCAAGATGCAGGCGCTGCTCATCGCCGACAGCGGCGTTTCGCGGGTGCGCGCACTGGTGGCACTGGAGGCCTCGAGTCTCGCTGCGTCAATTCACGCTAATCGAGACTACTGGGCGAGCGCCCCGGCCGGCCTGACCGTATCGGTCAACCCGGCGAATGCCCCGGCGGTGAGCGCCTCCGGCGACGCCACCCTCAGCAGCGGCATCAGCGCTGCGATCGCCAATCCCCAGGCCTGCGAATCAACCACCGTCACCTACTGCACGCCGCCGAACATGGCTGGCTATGACCTGGCGCAGTGGTCCCTCGCCATGCAGACGCTGCTGCCGAGCGCCACGAGTCAGATCCTATGCCAGGACGCAAACCTGCAGGTCTACTGCACGATCACCATCACCTGGACCGAAACCCTCGCGAACGCAACGATCCAGGAGCAAGGCAGTGCGGCGCTGCAGAACCAGTCCTATCAGCTGGTGGTCTCGCCATGAGCCGCCGGATGCACGCCCGTAACGCACCAGCGCGCCAGCGCGGCTACACGCTCGTCGAGCTGCTGGTCGCCATCGTCATCGCCCTGTTCCTCATCGGCGGGGTGATCATCATCGAGCAGAGTGTGCACACCTCGTATGCCGACCGTTCGGGGCTGCAGAAGCTCGATGACGAAGAACGATTCGCCATGACGCTGCTCACCGAAGTCGTGCAATCGGCCGGCTACTACCCGGATCCGGCCACGAACTCGGTCGTCACCGCTTTCCCCGCGCAGAACGCCACGGCACCGGACAACGCTGGCGATGCTCTCACCTTCACCACCGGGCAAACTCTCTACGGGCTGCACTCGACGCAGAGCGCGAACGGCCAGACCTACAGCCTCGACACGCTCGCCGTGCGCTACATGACCGCCAGCGGCGACGGCATCCCGCTCTGCGATGGAACGTCGAACACCAGTGGCGGCAACGTCGGCTACACGAACTACTTCTACATCCAGACCGCGCCCGATCCGGACCCGAGCAAGCCGCCGGACAGCTTCCTCTACTGCGCGCTCGAGGCCGGCACCACCTGGACCGCCAACAGCGGAGTGCCACTGGTGAAGAACGTGGAGTACATGCAGATCGATTACGGCCTGCACGTGAGCGCCGGGCCGATCAGCACACCGGGTGATTACGCGGTGAACGTCTACGTCCCGGCCGGCGACATGCAGCCTACGGACTGGAGCGAGGTGACCGCCGTCCGCATCACGGTGACCTTCGTGAACCCCTTGCAGAATGAGGCGGGACAGCCGCAGACCGTGACCTTCACCAAGGTCATAGACGTCATGGGCCGCGCGGGAGGCAATTGAGCATGCGTCGTGCGCACCCACTCCGCCGGTCCCGCGGCATGGTCCTGATCACCACGCTGTTGCTGCTGCTCGTGGTCACCATCCTGGCGCTCGCGATGTTCCGCGGCGTCGGTCTGGAAAACCGCATCGCCGGCAATACCCTCGACAAGCAGCGCGCACTGCAGGGCGCCAATAGTGCCCAGCAGTACGCCGAGCAGTGGCTGATCAGCAACATCGAGAGCGTTGCGCCGATCGACTGCTCGACCGATCCGGCGGCGACGGCCGCACCGGTGATCTGCAATGAGCCACTGGTCCAACAGGTCAGCGGCGGCCAGGTGGCCAACGCGCCCTGGTACGTCAGCGGCACGGCGGTAGGATTCACCTACAATCCGAACAATCAGCTCACCATCAGCACCACCGGCGGCGCGAACAGTTTCTATGGCGCGCCGGTCGCCTACATCGGCGAACTCGGCGAGGACGCCACCACCGCCAATGCCACCGATTACATCGTGGATGCCTGGTCCTACGGAGGCTCGCAGTCGACCGTCGCGGTCGTCGAGAGCGTCTACCAGATCATCCGTCCCGTTGCATCCGCCACGAGCCCGTAAGCGCGCGGAGGTATTTCCATGTTTCGCCACAAATCCTGGTTCACAGCATTGTTCGCGGTTCTCGCGCTGCACACCATCGCGGCACAGGCCACCGTGAATGTGTCGGAGAACTTCACCGGCACGAGCACCGAGAACAACTGGTACTACTACGGCTTCGCCTGCCTCACGGCGAGCAGCACGCCGAACACCATGAGTAGCAACGGCGCAGTCAGTCACGGACCGGGAAGCCCGCCAGGGTGCATCAACGACAGCGTGTACAACGAACCTCTGGTCGGTGGGTACAACGGCACTTCGGGCTCCACTCAGACGCTGCCCGATCCCGTCGGGTATGGCGCGCTGCGTTTCACAAACGGATGCACCGACAGCAGTTGCAGCAGCGGTGGATACAACCAGAACGGCGCTATCATCTCCGCCGATACATTCTCGACCAATCAGGGCCTTGACATCACGTTCAAGACCGTGACCTATCGCGGAAATAGTTACAACAACGGCAACGGCTTCCCTCAGGGTCGAGGCGACGGCGCGGACGGCATGAGCTTCTTTCTCATCGACGCCACCGACGACAGCCCATGGAACCCGAACTCAAATGACGCGATTGGTTCGTATGGCGGAAGTCTCGGGTATTCCTGTTCGAATACGAACTCGGGCGAAACTGATCCGTATCACGGCATGCTCGGAGCGTACCTTGGACTCGGCATCGACGAATTCGGCAACTTCCTCAATCCTGGCGACAATACGGCCAGTGGCACCGGGCAGTACGCCAATCGGATCGGCATGCGCGGTGCCGGTAGTATTTCCTGGTCGTGGCTCAATCAGACATATCCCGATGACTATCCCAGTGGTCTGACAAGCAGCGAACAGACCTCAGCCGTGCGCAACACCTGCAAGACTGGCTATCTGTGGAATTATTCCGGTGACGTGACGAATGATGCACCGGGAAACCAGTACGAATTGTCGACCCAGACTCTCGACTACCCCGCGATACCCAACGCCAGCGCCATCGTCACGGATAATATCGCCGACGAGTACTCCGCGGGAGGCTATTCGCGTAAGGATGCGACCCCGATCACCTACCGGCTGAAGATAACCTCCAATGGACTACTGAGCCTCTGGTACTCCTACAACGGCGGCTCGTGGATTGGGGTTCTGCAAAACCAGAGCATCACCTCATCGAACGCGCCACTTCCGCCCGCGTTGCGGTTCGGGTTCGCCGGATCAAGCGGTGGCGGCACGAATATCCACGAGCTACTGTGCTTCAAAGCGACTCCGGCGACGCAGGCCCAGAGTTCCTCGACGGTCAACCAGCAGGAGTCCTCCCGTGTACAGAATGGTACCCAAGAGTACTTCAGCTACTACGACCCGTCCGACTGGACCGGTGATCTGACCGCCTACAGCTTAATTGCCACCAGCTCCGGTGGCCTCTCGATCGCGACGGCCGCCAATTGGGATGCATCGTGCGTCCTGTCCGGGGTGCCGAGCGGCAGCACCTGCGGCAGTACCGGGCAGACCGGTTCGATCAGTCCCGAGTCCCCGTCCACCCGCGCCATCCTCACCTGGAGCGGCACTTCCGGCATCCCCTTCGAGTGGTCGGATCTGACGACGTCGGAGCAAAACGCTCTGGATGCCGGTCAAACCACGTCCTGGGGCCAGGATCTTCTCCAATACCTGCGCGGTGATCGCTCCAACGAAATCACCCCGCAGGCGACCGGTCTGTTCCGCGATCGTGACTCCGTGCTCGGGGATATCGTCGATTCCAGCCCGGCCTGGGTCGGGCCGCCGGCGAAGACGGTCTACAGCGCCTACGAGACGCCCGTCACCTGGCAGGACAAGCTCTACCCCACGGCGGTCATGCCGGAGAATTCCGGGCAAAGCTATCAGCAGTACACCTCGGCCGAGGCGAGCCGCCTCAACGTGGTGTACGTCGGCGCCAACGATGGCCTCCTGCATGCCTTCGCGGCCGGCAACTTCAATTCGAATGGCAGCACGTTCAATAACGCGAACAATACCGGCGAGGAAGTGCTCGCCTACATGCCGCAGTCGGTAGTGGCGGACATTCACAACAGCACCAACGCCAATCTCGATTATTCCAACCCGCAGTATGGTCACAACTTTTACGTCGACGCTTCCCCGGGCGTCGGCGATCTGTACTACAACGGCGCGTGGCACACCTGGCTGGTGAGCGGCCTCGGTGCCGGCGGCGCGGAGATCTTCGCGCTCGATGTCACGCACCCCTCGCAATTCAGCGAGAGCAACGCCTCGAGTCTCGTGGTCGGCGACTGGACGCCTGCGACGCTGACCTGCACGAACGTGTCGAGCTGCGGCTCGAATCTCGGCAATACCTATGGCACCCCGGTGATCCGCCTGCTGCACAACGGCGACTGGGGCATCATCTTCGGTAACGGCCTCGGCAGCACGAGCGGTGATGCCGGCATCTACGTGATGACCGTCAACCCGACCTCGGAGGCGATCTCGACGTACTACCTGTCCACGGGTCAGGCGGGCAAGAGCGATGGCATCGCCTACGCCGCGCCGGTCGACATGGACGGGGACCACATCGTCGATTACGTCTATGCCGGGGATTCGAACGGAAACGTCTGGCGGTTCAATCTGACCAGCAACGACCCGACGAATTGGCACGCCAGCGCCGCGCCGATCTTCACCACGCCGAACGGGCAGCCGATCACCTCATCGGTGACGCCGGCGTTCGTGACCAATCCGACGACGAACCAGACCCAGCTGATGCTCTATTTCGGCACCGGCGAGAAGACCGCGCTGACCAACAGCAGCGCGACCAGCTACCAGACCGGAACGCAGTCTTTCTACGGCGTGTGGGACTGGAACCTGTCTGTCTGGAATTCGCACAACCTCACCCAGTTCACGAGCCTCAGCTCGAGCGCCATGATGACGACCGCCGGGACGAGCACCGACACACTCGGGATCGCCAATCTCCAGCAGCAGATCGTCTCGGTGGATTCCTCCGGGAATCGCAACGTCACCAGTACGACGCCGATCTGCTGGGCCGGCACCCTCGCCTGCGGCACCACCGGTAACAGCCAGTTCGGTTGGTACATCAACCTGCCGGGCAGCAATTCCGCATACAATCAAACCACCTACGAGCAGGTCGTCTATAACCCGGAGATCGTCGGTACCGCAGTGGTATTCAACTCGACGCTGCCGGGCATCGACTCACCGCTCGCCTGCAACACCGGCGCGGACACGGGCTGGACGTACGCCATCGACGCGCGCTCGGGCGGGCCGGTCTCGAATTTCTTCATCAACAACGGCAATACCCACACCATTGGCTACCAGTCGAACGCGAGTGGTACGGATTCGGTGGTGACCACCGGCGGCACCGGCTCGAGCCCGGTGCAGTATTATCTGGTCTACCAGACCAATACCGGTCAGCACAACATCCAGCAGATCACCGTTCAGGGTACCCCGATCGGGCTGCCCGAGACCTGGATCGAGCTGCGCTAGGAACCTGCCATGATGTACCGTGACCGGACCACACCGCGCCTGCAGCCCTCCGGCCCGACCGCCGGCTTCACGCTGATCGAGTTGATGATCACGCTGCTCGTGATCGCGATCCTCTCGGCGATCGCGTATCCGATCTACGAGCACCAGGTGGTCCAGTCGCGCCGCACCGAGGCCCGATCGGCGCTGCTCGAGCTCGCCGCCCGGGAAGAGCGCTACTACGCCACCATGAATGCCTACACCACCAATGCGGGGCAGCTCGGCTATACCGGCAGCTGGCCGATTACGATCGGCAGTGACGGTTTCTATGAGATGGAGCAACCGACGCTCAGCACCAATCCGCCCGGCTACATCCTCACCGCCGTGCCGGTCCCGGGCACAGTGCAGCAGCAGGAAGATACGACCTGCGCGACGTTTTCGGTCAACTCCGCGGGCGTCGAGTCCTCGACCGCCGTCGGCGGCATCACCAATCCGACCGGGACCTGCTGGTAGTGACTGCGGGGTCGGCGCCGGGTCTTCCGGCGCCGACCCCCGCGCTGTGCCGCTCAGCGGCGCGGCGCGAAGACCTGGATGCACCCCTGCGGGCAGGGGCTGCCCGGCCCCCCGGCGATCGGCACGAACACGCGACCGCTGCGCGCATCGGCCGCGACCGAATGGGCATGCGGACCGGTCGGAATGTTCCCCAGCCAGCGGTCGGTCTGCGAGTCGACCACCCCGAGCACCGGTCCGCCGGTGTTCGCGACGGCCGCGAGGTAGTAGCGGTGCGCGCGCCGGTCCGACCAGACCTCATCCGATCCGCCCACCTGCGGCAGACGCGCCACGATCCGCCCGCGGGTGCTCATGACGAACGAGCGGGCCGGAAATCCCGCCGCCACCCCATCGTCACTGCAGCCGAGCAACAGATGATGGTGCGGACCGAGCGCCAGACCCGCCGGCATGCAGCGGGCGACCGGCATGAAGCGCAGGAGCGTGCGCGTGCGCGGATTGATCACCGCCACCGCACCGCGCGCCTTGTCGTGATCGAGCGAGGGGATCGACAGATAGATCAGTCCCGTGGCCGGATCCCACACCGGTTGCTCCGCCCCATCCGTCGCCTGGCGCAGCACCACCCGCCCGACGACCTTGCGCGTGCGAGTGGAGATGAAGGTCACGAACGGCGGATCGTCGGCGTTGTTCACGGCGACCACGAGATGATCGCGCGGATCGTAGGTCATCTCGTCGGTGCGTCGGTGTCCGCCGGTGGAGATGCTCGCGATGACCTTGCGGGTGCGCAGGTCGACCACCTTGACGGTGCTGTCGCCGTCACCGGCCCAGAACTCGTGGCGCCCGACCGCGACCACGCCGTTCGGCCCGGCGGCATCGAAACCCTGGGCCGGATTGAACCCGGCGAACCCCGTGGCGCGGCCGATGAACGCATCCGTGGCGGCGTTGAAGAAGTCGAGTCCGTGATTGGAGCGATCCGAGAGCGCATACACGCCATCGGCATTGACCTCGCTGATGTCGAACACATCGAGCGGTGCCCCGGGGACGCGCAGCGTCGCGATGTGCTTCAGCGGCGGCAGGGGGGCGGCGGCGCGCGCGGCCGGACACTGGAGGGCCACCGCGGCGGCGAGCGCCACGAGCGGCCCAAGAGCACGTTTCATCGGCATGAGACCTGACCCTCTGTTCGGATGGTAATGAGCCCTGCGACGATAGCCCTCCAGTGCTGACCAAGTCCTGACGCCTTTCGGAGCGTCGGCGGCTTGACGGACCGGATGGACGTCCCCACCGTAGGCGGAACCGACCGCCCCGCAGGGGGTCGAATCGCCGGGACTTGCCGTCCCGGAACCGTTCATTACCGGAGCGCACCATGGATTATCAGACCGCCGAAACCCAGGCCCAGCAGCTGCAGACCCAGGCCGATCAGGTCGGCCAGGGCATCAAGGCCCTGGCGGAGAAGCTGCAGAGCAAAGTCACCGACCCGGCGATGGGTCGCGACCTGATGCTCGATCTGCGCGAGATGGCGCTTGCCGTGCAGAAGCAGAACCAGTCGGCGCTGATGCTCATCCAGCAGATGGCCGAGTACATCCACGCCCTCGAGACGCATCTGAACACGCAGCCGCAGCCGACCTACCAGACCCGCGGCTGGGCCGCCCAGCCCTACGCCGGCACCGGCGGCGGCTTCATGGGCAACGTGATGTCCGGGCTCGGCATGGGCGCCGGGTTCGGACTGGCGAGCGACCTCGTGGGCAGCCTGTTCAGCGCCCTCTGAGCCCCGCGGCGTGCGGCTGCCCGGACCGGCCCGCCGGTCCGGGCATGCCATACTTGAAGCCTCCGTTCTCGCCGTCGTCGAGGAGGCTTCGTGCCTGAGCCCCCGTCCATCCCCGTCTCGACCTCGAGGCTCGCGCCCTTCGGCCGCGAGCGGCTCTGATGCCGATTTTCACGCTGATCTCCGCGGTGATCGCGGTGGTCGCCCTCAGTGCCTACGCCAATCACAAGCTGGTGCACCTGCCCGATTCGATCGGCATCACCGCAGTGGCGCTGCTGCTGTCGGTGGGTGCCGTGGGGGTCAGCCCGTTCGTGCCGCAGGTGGCGGCCTGGGGCGGTGAGGTCGCCCGCGGGGTGAACTTCCCCGCCCTGGTGTTCCACGGGCTGCTCGGGCTGCTGCTCTTTGCCGGCAGTCTGCACGTCGATGTGCTCGCCCTGCGCCGAGCGCGCGGGATGGTGCTGCTGCTGGCCACCGTGGGCGTGCTGATCTCCACCGCGCTCGTCGGCGGCGCCTTCTACGGCCTCGCCCGCCTGCTCGCACTGCCGCTGACGCTGCGCGATAGCCTGCTGTTCGGCGCCCTGATCTCCCCGACCGATCCGATCGCCGCGCTCGGGCTGCTCAGCAAGGCGCAGGTCCCACACTCGCTGCTCACCCAGATCACCGGGGAGGCGCTCTTCAACGACGGCTCCGGCGTGGTGCTGTTCATCGTGCTGCTCGGGCTAAGCGGCACGCAGGCTCCGAGCGTCGGGCACGTCGCGATGCTCTTTGCACGCCAGGTCATCGGCGGTCTCGCCTTCGGGGCGCTGGTGGGATGGGCGGGCGTTGCCTTGCTGCGCACCGTGGACAGCCCGGCGGTCGAGATCCTCATCACCCTGGCGCTCGCCACAACCGGCTATGACGCCGCGCTCGCTTTGGGGGTCTCGGGGCCCATCGCCGCGGTGGTGATGGGGCTCGCCGTCGGCGGCGACGGGCGCGCCTTCGCCATTGCCGCGGCGACGCGTGAGCGGCTGCTGCAGTTCTGGCAGCTCACCGATGACCTGCTCAATCTGCTGCTGTTCGGTCTGGTCGGGTTGGAGCTCACCGCGCTCGCCGGCACGGTGCAGACCTATCTGCTCCCGGCGGCGCTGGCCCTACCGCTCGTCCTCGCGGCGCGCTTCGTGAGCGTCGGCCTGCCGACGCTACTGCTACGGCCGTTCCTGAAGTTCGAGCCACACTTCGTGAAACTCATGACCTGGGCCGGACTGCGCGGTGCGCTGCCGGTGGCGCTCGCGCTGTCGCTGCCCGTCGGGCCAGCCCGCAATCTGATCGTGACCGCAACCTACCTGATCGCGATCTTCAGCATCCTCGTGCAGGCGACCACCGTCGGCCCACTGGTCCGGCGCTGGAACCGTGCGGGCACCTGAGGCGCCCTCACCGCTCGGTCAGGTCCAACCGCCGTCGCCGCCGCCACTGTCCCAGCCGCCGCCACCACCTCCGCTGCCGTCATCCCAGGAACCCGGATCGTTCAGCCCGAAGTTATTGCCGCCGGCATCCGCATTGGCCTGCGGGTCGAACGCCGGTGCCGCACCCGCGTCCGGAAGGATCCCACCGCCGCCACCGGAGTTGCCCTGGAGCAGATGTCCGACCACCGCCTCACCGGCCGCGACCCCCGCGCCGATCGCGAGGCCCGACGCCACGTTGCCCATCAGCCCGGAACCCCCCGGCGCATAGCCGGGGCCGTACCCTGGAGGCACGCTCCCCGGCGGATACCCGCCCGGGGGATACCCACCCGGTGGGGCGGCCATGCCCCCAGGCATCATCCCGCCACCATAGGGACTCCCATAGGCCGCCGCCGCCATGCGTCGACGCACGATCATCCAGACCACCAGCACCCCGCCGATCAGCAGCAGCGCCCAGCCCAGGTGCGCCGAGTGTCCGCTGCGCGTGGCGCGCG
>JAKBBE010000235.1 GCA_021826035.1 Pseudomonadota bacterium
GCGGGCAGGTGGCGCTGTTGTGGAACGAGCGCACCGACGACCCGGCGCCGCTGCAGGCCGACTACGAGGCGCTGCTGCGCCGCTATGCGCCGGAGTACGACCAGGTGCGCAGCATGCGGGCCTACGGACCGACCATGCTGCGCTTTTTCGGCCGGGAGCCCGAGTGCCGGGTCTTCGCCAATCAGCAGGTGTTCGATTTCGAAGGGCTGAAGGGTCGGGCCATGTCCTCCTCCTACGTGCCCGAGCCCGGACATCCGGACCATGCGCCGCTGCTCGCCGGTCTGCGCGAGGTGTTCGAGCGGCATCAGCGCGACGGCCGGGTCGTGTTTCCCTACAAGACGCTGGTGTTCTTCGGCACGCTCGACTGAGCGCTCGCCCACCGGCGCCCGTCAGCGCGCCAGCGAGCCGATCAGACCGGGCAGTTCCTGCAGGGTGTCGAGGGCGGCCAGATGGGCGATGTCCCCGATGGGTCCGCGCCGATAGCCGTTGCGCATCAGGACGAGCGGCACGCCGGCGTCGGCGGCCGCGGCAGCGTCCACCTCGCTATCCCCCACCATCAGAGCATCGGCCGGTGCGGTCGAGAAATGCGCGAGCATGTCCCGCAGCACCCGCCCATCGGGTTTTCGGTAGGGCAGAGTGTCCCCGCCCACGATCTGGCGAAAGAAGTCGAGGAGGTCGAACTCCTCGAGGATCGCAGCGGTGAGGTGCTCGGGTTTGTTCGTGCAGATCGCCAGATCGAGCGCCCCGGCACGCAGGCGCTCGAGCGCAGGCCGCGTGCCGGGATAGAGGACCGTTTCGCGGACCGGTTCGGCGCCGTAGCGCTGCAACACGCTGCGTTCAGCGGCGGCAGCTTCGTGCACCGCAAGGCCGCGCGCTGCCAGGGCTCGCTCGACGAGTTTGCGCATGCCATCGCCGATCATCGCGCGCACCTCGGACAGTGCCAGCGGCGCGCAGCCGTAGCCGGCCAGCATGCCGTTGACGGCATGCGCCAGATCCCCGGCGCTGTCGATCAGCGTGCCATCGAGATCGAAGATGACGAGCGACACAGACATCGGCCTACTGTAGCACTGCCCCGGCGGCACCGCCCCGGGGTGGGGCGGTGCGCGCCGAAGCAGGCTCAGTGCAGTTCGCGCCAGGCGATGAAGCTGTGCGGCTCGATGCGCAGCTCATACCCGAAGCGCGCCGGTGTTCCCGGGCGCGCCGCGAATGGGCCGCCGCGTCGGACCGGCTCGCCGCCGAGGACGACCCCGTTGGTCAGACGCTGGATGCGGGCGAAGCGGCCGATCACCCGCACGGCGACCGGATGATTGCGGAAGGACTGCACGACGAACGTGCCGTTGCCGTACTCGAACAGACTGACGTCGGCCGGTCCCTCGAGCCGCACCGGCAGACCCGGGGTGAGGAAACGGCGCAGCGCATCGAGGACGCGCGGCGGCAGGGAGTAGAAGTCGTTCTGCTCCTCCGGCACGTCCAGCACGTACAGCTCGCCTTTGCCGTAGTGATCCATCAGCAGCAGCGGCACGCCGCCCTGATCGTCGAGTCCGCGCACCACCGCCCAGTCTTCGTTGGTGTAGAAGTGAATCAGCGGGAAGAGGATCGGGCGGCTCTTGCCGAGCCGCACTCCGCCGCCGAAACCGAAGCCCTCCACGTAGCGGGTGGGAGCGGCGATCCGGTGAGTGACGTGCATGTCGGTGATCTGGTTGAAGCCGCGATGCTGCAACGCGCGCAGTAGGCCCGAGGTGATGATGACGTGCCCGCCCGCGCGCAGGTGCGCCTCGATCTTCGCAACGATGTGCGGATCGTGCCGGGCCGCTTCGGTGAGCAGCACGGTCTTGGCTTGCGGCCAGTGCGGGAACATCTCTATCGGAATCCCGACCATGCCGAGCATCTCGGGCAGGAAGTCCTCCCCGCTGGAGTCGAGCGGTCGATAGGTGGCCAGTCCGACCGGCGGACCGAGCGCGCCGGCGATGCGATCGACCTTGCGCAGCGAGTAGGCGACCACGTCGGCGAGCCGCGGCCGCTTCGCACCGGGTCGGCCCGGCAGACCGCAGCACCGGCGCAGCATCTGCCAGTAGTTGAAGGTCGTCGGCAGGTCTTGCCAGGCGCTGCGGTTCTTCGGGTTGGCTGCACTCAGCAGGTTCGTGTACTCGAACAGATTGATCGCCGGTGCCTTGGCGAGAATGGTGTCCCAGAGCTGCTCGGCGTAGCGGTCCAGGTCATGCATGGCGATCGGATCGACCCAGCCGCCGCCGTTGCGCCCCGGGGCAATGTTCTCGAAGTAGCGGAAGATCTCGTAGCTCTCATAGGGCAGCAGCTGCTGGTCGGTGCTCGGCGCATAGCGGGTCTCATCCCCCGTCCAGATTTCCGGGAAGATCTTCGGTTCGTTCACCAGGTCGAACCCCATGCCCTGGAACGAGGGGTAGAAGTTCGGGAACTTGATGATGACGCGCACCTTGGGGTTGGCGGCCTCGGCGGGCTTCAAAATCAGCTCGCGCGACACCTCGTCCATGGTCTTCAGTCGGTACTGCGACCAGGTGCGCGTGCCTTTCGCCGCGATGTCCGCCGGGCTCTTGGTGTTGAAGAAGTACAGATCATCGAGCACGAACTCGTTGAAGTGCCGTGCCGTGAGCGCGGCCATCCGCCGCGTCAGCGCCCGATCCGGCGCCAACGCGTAATCGAGGGTGTTGAACTGGCCGTTCCCGCCGGGGCCGAGCATGGCCATCCCGCCGGCCACCGCGACATGATGGGCGAGGAAGAAGTGCTTCACGCGTGACAGCTCGGCGCCGGTCGCGCTGTCTCCGGCGCGGTAACTTTCGATGAAGACTTGGTCGACGTGCAACCGGCTGGCGATGGTGTGCCAGCTCGAGCGCATCCAGGCCGGATCGCGCGCCATGCGCTGGACGACCCGCACCGGGATGTACACGGTGACCTTGAAATGGCGGTACGGCGCGGGCGCCGCCCAGGCGGTGGCGGCATAGAGCAGCACCAGCGCCGCGGCAAGAGACAGCCGAAACTTGGACATGACGACCCCCTCATCGATCGAGTAGAATTGGTACCGCTACCATGATACACGGCCGGGGCCGGCCGTAAAGCGTGACCGGGCGCCCGGGGCGCACGCTTGGCGCCCGAGGGACGCTGCAGTTGCGTTACACTTTCACCGTGGGATTCGCGAGCCGGTGCGCCGTCCCGAGACCTTTGGACCAGCCAATTTCATGCACGGTATTGCGCGAGGCGCGAACTGCCTCGAGTTCGGACGCTTTCGGCTG
>JAKBBE010000236.1 GCA_021826035.1 Pseudomonadota bacterium
CTGGCGGAGAGGGTGGGATTCGAACCCACGAACACCCGTGAAGATGTTACTGGAATTCCAGTCCAGCGCCTTCGACCGCTCGGCCACCTCTCCGCGTCCTGCTCCCCGGCCCTCTCGGCAGGGGTTTATCACGCCCCGTCCGGCACCGAATGGGGGCGCGCATAATACTACGCTCGGCCCGCCACGCCAGACCGACCGCACGAAATGCCGGATTCAGTCCTTCGGCGCCGGCAGAGGATGCGGCACGACGTAGGACGGCGGCGCATCCAGGCAGGGATCCTTCGCGGTCGGCGGGGGCGGCGTCGGCCCCTTCAGCGCCGGCACCACCAGCGCATTGGCGGTGTTCGGGCTATTCATTCCCGTCGGGATTTTCAACGGCGGCGTACTGCCCGCCATCTGGTAAGGCTGCGGCTTGTGACAGGACTCGGCCGTCACCGCACGCAGTGCATGGCAGCCGGACAACACCGGCAACACCGCGGCAAGAGCCCATGCGGCTCTGAATTTCATCAACGACTCTCCTCGGCTAATTCATGGCGGCCCGGGCCCGCAAGGGGCCGCTCAGGCCATCTG
Source organism: Pseudomonadota bacterium (assembly GCA_021826035.1). Next base: position 571 of record JAKBBE010000236.1, read on the forward strand.
TCCCGCGGCCCGCAGCGCGGCCAGCACCCCAGGCCAATGGGACTCGGACAATTCCGTCAGCGGCAGCCGGATCCCCAGACTGATCCGCCCCAACTGCGCCAGGGCCCATTTGACCGGAATGGGGTTGGCCTCGAGAAACAGCGCCTGGTGCAACCCCTGCAAGGGTGAGTCCAGACGCACCGCCGCAGTGGCATCGCCGCGCAGCGCCGCCGCGACCATCTCGGACATCGCTCTCGGCGCGACGTTCGCACTCACCGAAATCACCCCACGCGCCCCGGCAAGGATCGCTTCCCGGGCCGTCGCATCATCCCCGCTCAGCACGAGGAATCCGTCCCGGCTCGAGGCGAGGATCTGCCGCACCCGCTCGGCGCCCGGTACCGCCTCTTTGACCGCGACGATGCCGGGGAGTTGCGAGAGCCGCCCGGTCGTCGCCGGGAGCATGTCCACGGCGGTGCGGGCCGGGACATTATAAAGAATCAAGGGCTTGGTCGCCGCCTCAGCCACCGCCGCGAAATGCCGGTAGAGCCCTTCCTGCGTCGGGCGATTGTAGGCAGGCGTCACCACCAGCAGCGCATCGATCGGCAGGCGCGCCAAATTGCGCGCACGCGCCACCGTCGCCGCCGTACTGCTCGAGCCGGCACCGACCACGACCGCGATCCGGCCCGCGCTGCGCGCGCAGGTCCGCTCGGTGAGCTCGACGAGCTCATGCTCCTCGAGCGTCGCGGACTCCCCCGTGGTCCCCCCAATCACCACGCCGCGCGTGCCGCTGTCGATGTGCCAGTCGATCAGTCGATCCCAGGCCTCGACATCCACCGCGCCATCGCTCGCCATGGGCGTGACGATCGCGACGAGACTTCCGGTGAAAGTGTCAGCGATGCCGCGACGGTCTGCCGCGGGCGTTGCAGGCGGGCTCAAGGGCATCTTCGATCGTGAGGTAGGGCGTATGGGGCCGGGCCGGAAGTATATCTGCTCTGGAGCGGATTGATCAGCGTCCTGCGCGCACCGCGACCTCGCCAACAGCAGCGGCGCAGGCCACCCGAAACTGTATTTATCCACAGCTTCCGCAGCACGTTGCACGGCACACGGTGGAGCGCGCTGGGCGATGAGCGAGCCTGGCGGCTGACCTCACTGCATCGCAGGATGCCCGCCGGCCCGTACGTTCACGTCCAGAACTTGCGAGCACTGGGGCGGCTGTATAAAAATTCAGATTACTGAAAACCGCGACCGCCCAGCAAGCAGACGGTGAGGCGCGTAGCGGCTCCGAGGCGTCATTCGGTCCAGCCGAGGGCGGCACGTCCGAGCGCCGAGCGGCGCGAGCTGAAGGGAGAGTCCCTGAAGGGACCGAGGCCGGGCGCGTACGGTGAGGAACCGCTGAGCGCAGGGACCCGCTGGGGTGCGCATGCCGGCCCCGCCTCTCTCCTGCGGGCGGTCGCCAGCGCCCTGCGCTCCCGGTACACTCAGCAGCCAAGCCAATGAGCTCCGCACCCACAGACACGATGAAGCAGCATCTGGCCGTTTCGGCAATCGGCAGCGACAGAACCGGGATGGTCCACGAGCTGACCCGGGTGATCAGCGATTGCGGGGGTAACATCACCGAGAGCCGCATGGTGGCGCTCGGGGCGGAATTCGCAATGCTGCTGCTCATCTCGGGCAACTGGCATGCGCTCGCCAAGCTCGAATCCGAACTGACCCGCCTCGCCGGGACCGGCACGTTCAGCGTGCACATGAAGCGCACCGAACCGCGCCCGTCGCGCACCGACATGTTGCCGTACTCGATCGACGTCGTCAGTCTCGATCAGGGCGGCATCGTCGCCGGACTCTCGGGATTCTTCGCCAGTCGTGGCATCGACATCGCCGAGGTATCGACCCGCAGCTATCCGGCCGCCCACACCGGCGCGCCGATGTTCTCCGTACAGATGATCGTCAACGTACCGAGCCGCATCCACATGGCGCACCTGCGTGAGGAATTCATGGACTACTGCGACTCGCTCAATCTGGATGCCATTCTCGAACCGGTGAAATCCTGACCGATGGCCAACATTGAAGTCGGAACCAAGGTTCCTGATTTTTCCCTACCCGCCACGGACGGCGAGACGTTCACGCTCAAGGGTGCAGCCGGCACAGCGCTCGTAATCTACTTCTACCCCAAGGACATGACCTCGGGATGCACTCGAGAATCCCAGGACTTCCGTGATCTGCATGGCGCCTTCATCAAGGCCGGCGTGCGGATCGTCGGCATCTCGCGCGACAGCCTCGCCTCGCACGAGAAGTTCAAGAACAAGGAGCAGCTGCCCTTTGCGCTGCTGTCCGATGCGCACGAGCAGGCGTGCAAGCTCTTCGACGTGATCCGCGAGAAGAGCCTCTACGGGCGCAAATACCTTGGTATCGACCGCAGCACCTTCCTGATCGACAAGCGCGGCGTGCTGCGCCGGGAATGGCGCAAGGTGAAGGTGCCCGGGCATGCAGAAGAAGTCCTCGAAGCGGCACGTGCGCTCTGAGTCGCAGGGCGCCACGGGCCGCAGCGCCGCCACGATGACTGCGCACGCAGACGGCAAATCGCGACAGCACCGAGCACGGCGCGTGTTCGTGCTCGACACGAACGTGCTGATGCACGACCCGACCTGCATCTTCCGCTTCGAAGAGCACGACGTGTATCTGCCCATGGTCGTGCTCGAGGAGCTCGA
>JAKBBE010000050.1:0-1816 GCA_021826035.1 Pseudomonadota bacterium
CGGTCATCGACATCGCGCGCATCTTCAGTTCGTTCACCACGGCGCAGTACGAGTACATCCCGGCGCTTGCGGCCCAGCACGGGGACGTGCTGGCCCTGACGCTGAATACCCCGCCGTCCTTCCACGACCCGAAGTCGGTGCTGGTGACGGCGCTGCCGGCGATCGAAGCCCCCGAGCTGCCGCCGCTGCATGCGGTCAACCCGCAGCAAAGCTTTTGCATCCGCCGCAAGCGCCTGATCCTGCCCGTCGAGGGCGCTCCGCTGGTGTTCTCGACGAACTATGCGCACCGCATGCGGTTGCGGCTGACCCAAGCGAACGGCCACACCATCGACCTGCCGGCGTGGGCGGATGCCGAGGTCGGTGGCTTCGTCGTCGATACCCGCCCCATCCGCGGGACGCCGTTCCGCAATGCGGTGGACGGCGTGCTGCACGGGGACTGGGGGTTCTCGCGCTACCAGGGACCGCGCCTCCGGTTGGAAAATGCCTCCGCCGCGGGATGGACGGTGGCGACACCGGGCGACGCCGCCGTCATCGTGGGCCGGGATGACTCGATCCGCCTCACCGCCCCGAGTCTCAGCTGCCTCAAGAGCATCGCGGTGCGCGACTCGGCCGGGACCGAACGGTCCGTGCACTGGACGGCGGTGTATCCGAATCAGGTGAAGGTACAGTTACCGCTGAAGAATGCGCCGCCGGGTCCGCTGACGCTGCTGCTGAACCAGTTCGGGACCTCAGCGCCGGTTCAGGTGCCGCTGGATGCCTACTCGGTACCCGCCAGCCTCGACAGCTTCGTGTTCCATGCCGGGGACAGCCAGGGGATGCTCAAGGGCAGCCGTCTCGACGAGGTGGCGCGCCTGACGATCGATCGGGTGGTCTTCATCCCAGGCGCGCTGAAGACGCGTCACGGCGTGGATCATCTCACCGTGACGGCCCAGGAGCCGAAGGCCGCGGCGCGTTTGAAGGCGGGCGAAGCCGGCGTGGTGCGCGTGCAGCTGAAGGACGGTCGGGTCCTTACGCTCCGCGGGGCGGTCGGTGCGCCGCGGCCGAGCGTCGTGCTCATGGCCAAGAGCGTGTATCTGTCGGGCTCGGCGGCGCCCAGCCACATCCACCTCGGCCACGGCAACGAGCTGCCCCAGCTAGCCCAGCTGACGTTCTCCGTGCGCGCCGTGGCGCCCATGGTGTTCGACCAGGACGAGTCGATCCAGGTGGCCACGACCGACGGTCTGTACTCCACCACCCTCAGTCTGACGAACGGCGGCATCACGCTCGAGAACCAGCAGGTGGCCATTGCGACGCTCGATCCGGCCCGCGCCTTCGGACCCTCGGCGTTCGGGCCGCTGCAGTTCCGGGTCATCGATGAGGGCGTCAAGGGCGGCTGGCAGCCGCTGGCGACGCTGGTGCGGTTGCCGCAGCTGCACCGACTGGTCTGTCCCGCCACCCCGAAACTCGCCTGCAAGTTGACGGGCGCCGACCTGTTCCTGATCGACGCCATCGCCAATGATTCGGCGTTCCAGCATGCCGTGCAGGTGCCGGACGGCTTTCCGGGGTACGCGCTGCCGGTGCCCCATCCGGTGAACGGAAAGCTCTACGTGAAGCTCCGAGACGATCCCTCGGTGGTGAACGTGGCGACAGTGGCGGTGGACCAATTGCCGGCCCCGCACACGGCTGCGGCCCGGAAGGCCCGCACTGTCGCGCGCAAGAGGGCGCGGCAGACAACCGCTGCGCAGAAGGCGCAGGCAGACAAGACGCCTGTGGTACAGAAGCGCACGACAAAGCAGTCGGGATCTGAGCATTCCGCATCCGAGCAGTCGCGGGACGC
>JAKBBE010000050.1:1916-15195 GCA_021826035.1 Pseudomonadota bacterium
CGCGCAAGAGGGCGCGGCAGACAACCGCTGCGCAGAAGGCGCAGGCAGACAAGACGCCTGTGGTACAGAAGCGCACGACAAAGCAGTCGGGATCTGAGCATTCCGCATCCGAGCAGTCGCGGGACGCTTCAAGCCCGCCGCTCAGTGTCCCGGCAGCACACTCGGTGCATGGCACGAAAGCCGCAGACGGTGCGCATGCACCCGCCCCGAGGTCTGGCGCGCCTTCGGGTACCTCCGCCGGAACGGTGGCGCCGAGTCCCGCACCGACGGGGAAGCGTCCTCCCAGTCCGCCGCCGGCGCCGCCGAGTCCCGCAGCGGTGCCACAGACGGGCTCACAGTCGCCGACGGTCTCGCCGTCTCCGGCTCGCTTGCGCGCAGCACCTGCCGCCTGAGGAGGGCGTGCGGGGGGAAGCCCCACTTGGGACGCGGAGCGTTATACCGTGAGCGAGCCGATGCCGTCGTTCACCCCTGAGCGGTGCAGCTCACGAGGTGTCCTGCCGCCATGGGTTTGAACAATGAACCGATCGAGCAGCCGCTGTGGGCCGCACGGGAAGCGCGCTGGGACGATCTGCGCTCGCAACTGAGGAGCGCGTCCGGCCGAAGGCGGGTCCTGCGACGGCTCACGGGTGCGCTCCGCAATTGTCGGGCCCTGAACGTCCTGCGCAGGCAGGTCGTGATGGATCTGGATCCTCCTGGTGCGCAGCATCCGGCCGTGCGGCGGGCCGATGGGAACTCGCAGAGTCCCGGGCGCCGCCTGCGCCGCTGCATCCCCGTATCCGGCCGTCCGGCGGTGGATCCGCCGGACGGCCGATCTGTGCAGTCTCAGACCATCGTCATCGGAATACCGGCGAGATAGTCGCGCTTGCTGAGCTCCACGCCCGAATGGCGCAGGATTCCGTAGGCGGTGCTGATGTGGAAGTAGAAGTTCGGCAGCACGAAGTGGTTGAAGTAATCGACCCCGCGCATCTTCGCCTTGTTCTCACGACCCATCGGGAAGACCACCTCGCGCTCGGCCGAGCCGTCGATCTTGGCCCTGTCGAGCGTCTTGACGTAGGCAATCGTCTTGGCGATTCGCGCCTTCAGTTCGGCAAACGACTGTTCGGTGTCTTCGTGTTTGGGCGGCTCGACGTCGGCGAGCCGCGCGCCGCCGTTCTTCGCCGCGTCGCAGGCGATCTGCACCTGACGGGTGAATGGGAACATGTCCGGAAACAGCCGGGAGTTGAGCAGTACCGCCGGATCGAACTTCTTCGCCACGGCATAGGCCTCCGCCTTGTCGAGCATCGAGGCAAGTGCGTTGAGTCCGATCTCGAACGATGAAAGCGCTGCGTTTGACATCGACATGAAATGACCTCGTTGTGGAATGACTGATGCGGCATGCCGCAGGTGCGGGCCGTGCTCCCGCATGAGCGCGGTTCGTCTCGTTGCGGGAATGATGCCTTTGCCTATATGACGTTTTGTGCATCCTGCGACCAGCCGAGACATCGCTGCGACAGCAGTCCGGCGGTGCGACGCACTTGAATTATAGAATAATCATTATAAAATTGCATGGCCGTGCGAACGGGTACGACTCGCGCGGTATCGTTTGGCGGACGACGACATGGCAAGACCGAGAGAATTCGATCCAGAAGCGGTGCGCGAGGCGGCGATCCGCTGCTTCTGGACGCGCGGCTACGAGGCGACCTCGATCAAGGAGCTGCTCGAGGAGACCGGCCTTACCGCCGCCAGCCTCTACAACGCGTTCGGCGACAAACAGACGTTGTTTCGCATCGCATTTGAGCACTACATCGAGACTGGCATCAATGCACGTCTGCGCCACTTCGAGAGGCTGCCGCCGCGGCAGGCGATCGAGGGATTCGTCGAGGATACGGTGCAGCGCTCGCTCGGCGATGCGCAGCACAAGGGCTGCATGGTGGTGAACTCGGCGCTCGAACTTGCACCGCATGATGCACAGGTGCGCGCCGCGATCACCGAGGTCTTCGAGCGCATCGAATCCTTCTTTCTCAGGTGCGTGCGGGCAGGTCAGGTGGACGGCACCATCAATGCGGCGCTCAGCGCGCGCAATCTGGCTCGCAGCCTCACGACTGTCCTGATGGGCCTGCGCGTACTGGCGCGCGTGCGTCCGGAGAAGGCGCTCCTTGAGGGTGCGACCGCGCCGGTCCTGGCGCTGCTCGCACCGGCCGGCCAGTGAACGCCGCGGCGACGACGGCCCGCGCGCGTAGTGCTCAGGAGGTTTGGATGAGATCCGCGGTGCCGAAGAAATTCGCGAGTGAGCCTCTGCCGCTGCCCGCCCCTTGGTTTGCGATCCCACTTCGACTCATCCTTGAATTGGGCGTCATCCCGCTCGGGTGAGCGGAGTTCCTGCGCGGTCCGCAGGGGTGCATCGCACTCCCGCACGCCATCGGTGTGCCCTGTCCCCCTCTACTGGGACGGGCAACGATGGTCGTGGAGCGGATCGGCGGAACCCTCATCCCTGCGGGGGCCTTCGTCCCGGCGGCGGCCGTGCCGATGCTCACCGTGCGCCCTTCGGTCAGCCACGGGTCTGAGCTGCTCTCCTGGCGCTGTGTGTGGCGGACTCCGGCCCCGTCTCTCTTGAGGGTGCGCTGCAGGCGCCCTTCGCGCCCCGGTGAGCGCAGGCCGTCGCTCGGACCGCGCGCGCTCGGCGCGCCGCCCATCGGGTAGACTGCCGGGGACTGGCCGGGTGACACCGGAACTCGAGACGCAAGCGGCGCGGTGCGATGCCAGTGCGCTGCGGCGCACCGATGAGGGCCCATGAACCGATCGATCGACGCCGACGCGCTGCGTCGCTTTGGGGCCGCAGTGCTGATGCATGCCGACGTGCCGACCGCGGATGCTCGGCTGCTCGCCGACACGCTGGTCACCGCGGAGCAGTGGGGCCACGTCTCTCACGGCATGTTGCGTCTGTCGTGGTATATGGCGCGACTGCGCAGCGGTGTCATGACGGCGGTGACGCGCCCGGAACTCGTGCTCGACAACGGTGCGGTCGCGGTGATCGACGGCCATGATGGCATCGGCCAGGTTCTGGCGCAGGAGGCGACCCGAGTGGGAGTCGCCCGCGCGCAGGCGCACGGTGTAAGTGTCGTAGCGGTGCGCAATTCCAATCATTTCGGCACTGCGGCCTATTTCACGCGCCAGTGCGCGCAGCAGGGCTGTATCGGCATTCTGGCGACGAATGCGAGTCCGGCCATGGCGCCGTGGGGCGGTCGGACGAAGATGCTCGGCACCAATCCCTGGTCCATTGCCGCCCCGGCCGGGGCACGTGGGATCGTCGTCATGGATATCGCCAACACCGCGGTCGCCCGCGGCAAGATCTACGCGGCCGCGCAGCGCGAGGAGGCGATTCCGGCCGGTTGGGCCACGGACGAACTCGGTGCTCCGACCACCGACGCGCAGGCGGCATTGCAGGGACTGATCCAGCCCATGGCCGGACACAAGGGCTACATCATCACATTCATGATGGACGTGCTCGCCGGGGTGTTGACCGGGAGCGCCTTCGGCGCGGCGGTGACCGGGCCGTATGTTCCGGACCGCATCAGCGGCTGCGGGCACCTGTTCATCACGATCCAGATCGACGCGCTGATGCCGCGCGCGCAGTTCGAGCAGCGGCTCGAGCGACTCATCGATGAGGTGAAAGCGGCCCCCCGTGCGGCCGGAATCGATGAGATCTTCTTCCCCGGGGAGATCGAGGCGCGCCAGTGCGCCAAGAGCGGCACGCAGGGCCTCTCGATCCCGGAGCAGACCTGGGCGACGCTCTGGGGACTCGCGACGCAATCCGGTGTCCCGATGCCGCCGATCCATGCCGCATCCGTCCCGACGGAGCGAGGACCTCCGTGATCGCGCTCATCGTCAGGCTCGAAGTGCGCACGGAGCAGCTGGAGTGCTTTCTCGCCGCGATCCGCCAGAACGCGCAGCACACCTTCACGCGCGAGCACGGCTGCAAGTATTTCGACGTCACGCAGGACGCGAAGCAGCCGACGCAGTTCATTTTCTACGAACTCTACGACGATGAGGCGGCGCTCGAGGCGCATCGTGCGGCGGCGCATTTTGCCGAGTGGCGCCGGGCCGCCGATGCCTGCATCGTCCCGGGGAGCCAGGTCAATACGGTCTGCCGTCAGCTGGTTCATTTCGCCTGATCATCCGTTGCGGCCGTGACTGCGTCTGCAGCGGACATGCGCGGCCCTTAGGGGCGCGTCGGCGGCGCTCTGCATTGTGCTGCCGAGGTCATTACAATAGCCACGGGGAGAGCTTCTGGCAGCGGTGTGCAGCGAGGCGGTGCGCGGGCGTTCGGTTGCTCGGGCGGCATCGCTGCGCTCGCGGCCACCTTCATAGAGGATGGCGAGATGCGACACATGTACTACGCCGTTGCGGCCACGGCTCTGCTGGGGGCTGCGGGGACGCCGATGAGTTATGCCGTGACGGTGACTCAGTCGGTATTCGGGCACCTGCCGGATGGCAGAGCCGTGTATGCGCTGACGCTGCGCAATCGGCAGAGGATCACGGTCCGGCTGCTGACCTACGGTGCACGGGTGCAGGAGATTCTCACCCCGGATCGCAACGGACACTTCGCGGACGTCGCGCTCGGGTACCGCACGTTGCGCGGCTATCTCAGCAAATCCGATCCGTACTTCGGGGCTACCGTCGGGCGGTTCGCCAACCGGATCGCCAAGGGTCGCTTCACGTTGAACGGCCATCTCTACCAGCTGCCGATCAACGACGGTCCGAACTCACTGCATGGCGGCACGAAGGGATTCGATCGGCGCTTATGGACGGTGCTCAGCGTCCGCCGCGGCCCTGCTCTGGGCAGCGTCACTCTGCGCTACGTCAGTCCGAACGGTCAGGAAGGCTATCCGGGGACGCTCACCGTGACGGTGACCTACGCGCTCTCGAACCGCAATCAGCTCTTCATCCGCTATCGGGCCACGACCAATGCCCCGACGATCGTGAATCTGAGCAACCACACCTACTGGAACCTCTCGGGCGAGGGCTCCGGCAGCATTCTCCATGAGCGCCTCATGATCCCGGCGGCAGACTTCACGCCGACGGACGCGACCCAGATCCCGACGGGCGTGATCCGGCCCGTGGCGGGCACGCCGTTTGACTTCCGCACTGCGAAGGCCATCGGACGCGACATCCTCGACGGCCACTCGCGCCAGCTGGTCTTTGGCCGCGGCTACGACATGAACTGGGTGTTCGGCCGCGGGCCGATTGCCGGGTTGCGCCTGATGGCGCGGATCGTCGATCCGGCCTCGGGTCGGGTGCTTACGCTGCAGTCGAATCAGCCCGGCCTGCAGTTCTACAGCGGCAATTTTCTCAACGGCACCATTGTCGGCACGTCCGGGCACATTTATCGCCAGGGCGATGCGTTCGTGCTCGAGCCGCAGATTTTCCCGGACACGCCAAATCATCCGAACTTCGGCTCGGCGCGGCTGAATCCCGGCCAGGTCTACCGCAACACCATCGTATATACCTTCTCGACGACGACCGCCGGCGCGGCGAGGCGGTGATGCCTTCGGGGGAGGGTGCCGGTATGCGGGGGGCAGACTTTTGACTTCAAGCATATTAATCTTATGAATGAAGCGGGGCAGGCCGACGGCGCACCCGGTCCGGCGCGCATGTCGACGCCGTGTCGACCGACGCCCGCGCGGAGTGTGCTCGGCGCGCGCGCCGCGGGCGCCAGGTGACCTGCGCGCGTGGCGTTGCAGACATTGCAGGGGGCATGACATGACGATGAGACACGTGGTCGGTGCGGCAACCCCGCCCGTGATGGCCATCCTCCGCGGCGTGACGCCGGCGGAAGCGATCGATATCGGCCGCGCGCTGATCGACGGCGGCATCCGCATGATGGAGGTGCCGCTGAACTCCCCTCAGCCCTTCGAGAGCATCGCGCGGCTGACCCGCACGTTCGGCGAGCAGGCGCTGATCGGCGCCGGCACCGTGCTCACGGTGCAGGACGTCGAGGAGGCTGCCGCAGCCGGGGCACGGCTCGTGGTCTCGCCCCACACCGATCCGGACGTCATCCGGCGGACTCTGGACCTCGGGCTCGACAGCTTCCCGGGGTTCTTCTCCGCGAGCGAAGCGTTCTGCGCGTTGCGCGCCGGCGCCACGCAGCTGAAGCTCTTCCCGGCCCTCACCGTGGGGACGGTCTACCTCAAGGCCTTGCGCGAGGTGTTGCCCCGCAGCGCCGGGGTCTGGGCCGTGGGCGGGACCGGTGCCCACGACCTCGCCAGCTGGCTCGAGGCCGGCGCTGCGGGCATCGGTGTCGGCGGATCACTCTATAAAGCGGGGGATGCCGCGTCCCTCGTGCGCGAGCGCGCCCAGGCGCTGCATGCCGCCTGGGCGCGCCACCTCGCGAGCCGGCGCGCCTGAGGGGCCCCACATGCATCCGAAGGCGATCGATTGGATCATCATGGGGACGTACTTCGCGGTCGTGCTGGGGATCGGCGCGACCTTGAAGCGCTCCATGCGCACCAGCACGGACTTCTTCCTCTCCGGGCGCGCCATCCCCGCCTGGATCGCCGGGCTTGCGTTCATCTCCGCGAACCTCGGTGCACAGGAGGTCATCGGCATGGCGGCCTCGGGCGCCAAGTACGGCATGGCCACGAGTCAGTTCTACTGGGTGGGCGCGATCCCCGCGATGGTATTTCTCGGGGTGTTCATGATGCCGTTCTACTACGGCTCGCGCGCCCGCTCGGTACCGGAATACCTCAAGCTGCGCTTCGATGAGAAGACCCGGGGTCTGAACGCCATCACCTTCGCGGTGATGACGGTGTTCTCCTCCGGGATCTCCCTGTACGCCCTTGCGCTGCTGTTGCGCCTGCTGCTCGGCTGGGACTTCAACACCAGCGTGTCGCTCTCGGCGCTCATCGTGCTGGTGTACATCTTCCTCGGCGGGCTGACCTCGGCGATCTACAACGAGGTGTTGCAGTTCTTTCTCATCGTGTTCGGCTTCGCGCCCCTGGTGCTGATTGGCCTGAAGGATGTCGGCGGCTGGCAGGGATTGGTCGCCGGTCTGCACACGGTGGCCCGCTCGCGCGGTTATGCGCCGAACGCGTGGCTGAGCACCTGGAGTGTGATGGGCAGCCCGCATGAGAACCCCATGGGCATCGACTGGTTCAGCATGGCCATGGGGCTCGGGTTCGTGCTGTCCTTCGGCTACTGGTGCACCGACTTCCTGGTCGTGCAGCGGGCGCTCTCGGCCGAGTCGATGGACTCGGCGCGACGTACGCCGCTGATCGCCGCGATCCCGAAGATGCTCTTCCCGTTTCTGGTGATCCTGCCGGGCATGATCGCCATTGCCGCCACCGTGCACGGTGGGGCGAGCGGGCTGACGCTGCCGCGTCAAGCGGACGGGCATCTGAACTACAACATGGTCGTGCCGCTGATGCTGGGGCGGTATTTCCCGAACGGCATGCTCGGACTCGGCCTGACGGCGCTGATGGCGAGCTTCATGACCGGCATGGCTGGCAACGTCACGGCCTTCAACACCGTGTGGACCTACGACATCTACCAGGCGTACATCCGTCGCGAGGCCTCCGATGCGCACTATCTCACGGTCGGACGCATGGCCACCGTGGTCGGCATCGCGCTCTCGGTCGCAGCCGCCTACGTCACTCATCGCTTCAACAACATCATGGATCTGCTGCAGCTGCTGTTCGCATTCGTGAATGCGCCGCTGTTCGCCACGTTCCTGCTCGGCATGTTCTGGAAGCGCACCAGCGGGCACGGCGCATTCGCGGGGCTGCTGGCCGGCACCGCAGCGGCGGCCGTGCATCACGGCCTGACGCTGCCGGCGCGCGCAACGCCGGGCATCAAGGGCGGCTGGATCGCCGTGATGCATCTGTACCCGAGTCCGATGGCGCAGAATTTCTGGACCGCGATCTACGCGTTCGGCGTGTGCTTTCTGGTGACGGTCGGTGTCAGTCTCGCCACCCGGCCACGGCCCGAGCGAGAGCTCGTCGGGCTGGTGTATTCGCTCACGCCGCGCCAGGACTCCAGCGCGGCGCGCTGGTATCGCCGCCCGGCAGTGCTCGGCGCGTGCGTCCTCGGCGCCGCCGTGGTGCTCAACCTCCTGTTCTGGTGATCACTCATGGGACTTGATATCCGCATTCCGGTCGGCGCGCTGTTCAGCGTACTCGGCCTCCTGCTCGCCGGCTATGGTCTGCACGGCGGGGCCGCGCTCGCGCAGCGCTCGCTCGGCATCAACATCGACCTGTGGTGGGGCATGGTGATGCTCGTGTTCGGCCTCGCCATGCTGGGGCTGGCATGGCGCGCCCGCGCGCGCCGTCGCTGAAGCACACCGCTCCGCGATCGGTGCGTCAGCTCGCGTCCGCGGGGTCTTCGGCTCGGGCGTAGCGGCCGGGGCACATGCCGACCTGCCGCGCGAATGCCACGCTGAAGGTGCGTGCGCAGCGATAGCCGACCTGTTGGGCGATTTCGGCGAGACCGAGATCGCGCCGGCGCAGCAGCTGCGGGGCCTTTACCATCCGCCAGCTGAGTAGGTAGTCCACCGGCGCGGTCCCGACCGTCGGCGTGAAGCGCTCGAAAAATGCCGATCGCGACAATGCGGCCGCCGCAGCGAGCTGCGCGATCGTCCAGGACGCGCAGCAGTCCCGGTGATGCCGCGGTCGAGGCGGCCGATCGCAGCGCCTTGATCGGCCGCACGTCAAGCAGTCGGTTCAGGATCACTTCGCGGGCGGGGCGCTGCGCACGCCGCGGGGAGGATCTGTTGCCGCGCAGCGAGCGGTTGCGCATGCTCGCACTCGATGTCACCGACCCCGACAGCATCGCCGCGGGCACGCCGTGAGGCCGAATGCCGGTGCGCCGCAGGCTCGCGGGGCTCGAGGATCACCACGGTGAGGGTCAGCCGTCCGCGCTGCATCGGGCTGAGGCTGATGTCGACGGGGATCTCGGTGCCGCAGGGGCTCAGCGCCACCAACGGCAGGCCGGTGCCCATGGGCCGGTGCCCGCGCTGATCGGTGAACCGCAGCCGCTGACCGATGTGCGCCAGGCGCAGCCGCTCCGGCAGCAGGACCTCGACGCTCTGGCCACACAAGGTTTGCGGGGCGTGGCCGAGCAGACGCTGCACCGGGTCGCTGACGAACACGATCGTTCCCGACTCATCGACGATGAGCGCAGCGGCCTGCGGGTCCGGCAGTGCGCAGTCCAAGTGAGCGGGCGGTCGCATCGCAGGGCCGGATTATTCGTCGCGGCCGCGCGGCGCAGAAGTCGGTACAAGTGAGTATCCGCCTCCGGCGTGCCCGTGCGCCGACGTTCAAGGCGTGAGCAGGTGCTCGAGGCGCTGGAGCTGACGCTCCAGGGTTTGCTGCGCCTCCAGCAGCTCGATGGCCAGCGCTGCACCGCTTACGTTCACGCCGAGATCGTGCATCAATCGCCCGGCGAGCGCCAATCGCGGCAGCGCCGCGGCTGGCAGCTGCCACTCGGCCGGGGCGGTGCCGCGCGGCGCCACCAGGCCGAGTTCGGCCAGTTCGGCAATCACCGCGAGGTCGACTCGGCACAGGGCGCAGATGTCGCCGGCGCCGATCCAGTCGGCCTCGCTCACCAGACGCACCTCGTATCGTTCGACGGCTTCGGTCACGGCGTCACCTCTTGAGGTCAGCGCGTGGGTCGAACGTCCCGAGCTTCGTGCGCATCTCTTCGTACAGCGCACGCGCCTCCGGGGATTTCGCCGGGGGCACGACGATCTTCAGCTGCACATAGGCGTCCCCCGGCGGCTGCCCGGGCAGACCGCGGCCGCGCAGACGCAGCTTTTGGCCGGACTGCGCGCCGGTCGGCACCTGCATGTCGACCGCGCCGCCGAGCGTCGGGACGGTGACCGTTGCGCCAAGCGCCGCTTCCCAGGGCGTGATCGGCAACGTCAACGTGACGTCACGACCCTCCAGCTGGTAGAGCCGATGCGGCCGGACGTGCACCTCGAGATACAGATCGCCCGCCCGCGCGCCGCCGCCGCTGCGCTCGCCCTGGCCGGCAAGGCGAATCAGCTGGCCGTCGGTGACGCCCGCCGGAATGCTCACCCGCACGGTGTGGGCGCGCACGTCGAGCGAGCCATCGGACTTCATGTCGGGGCGCTTCAGTTCCAGCGTGCGCGTGCCGCCGCCGAAGGCCTCCTCGAGCTCGAGGTCGATGCGGGCATGGTGATCGCGTCCCTGGCGCGACGCTCGCCGAGCGCTGCCGCCGAATGGACTCGTGCCGCCGAACAGCGAGGAGAAGAAATCGCTGAAGCCCTCGCCGTCAAAGCCGTGCGTCCCAGCGGTGCCGGGCCGTGCGCCGCCGCTGAACTCGAAGCCGCTCGCCCAGTCCGGCGGCGGGCGGAACTGCTGGCCGGACTTCCACTCGCTGCCGAGCTGATCGTAGGCGGCACGCTTCTGCGGGTCCTTCAGCACCTCGTAGGCTTCCTGCACCTCCTTGAACTTACGCTCGGCGTCCGTTTCCTTGCTCACATCGGGGTGGTATTTGCGGGCGAGCCGCCGATAGGATTTCTTGATCTCCTCGGCGGTAGCCGTTCGGGCCACGCCCAGCAGCTGATAATAATCCCGGTATTCCATGTGCGACGCAGCCCTCGCGCAATCAATAGAGGAAACGCTGAACGCAGAGATGGGGACGATGGCGGCGAAGCCAAGGGTCGGGGGCGCTTGAACCCCGCCGGTTCCGGCCCCATGTCCGGTTCATGAACGCCGAAACCTCCCGGGCCGATGCTCTGCTGGTCGCCTGTCCCCACTGCCACTCGCTCGTGCGGGTGCCCGAGGCGCGTGCCGGGGAGCACCCGAAGTGTCCGCGCTGCAAAGCCCCGGTGCTCAGCGGGGAGCTGGTCGCCCTCGATACCGGCGCGTTCGCCGCACATGTCGAGCGCGCATCGCTGCCGGTGTTGGTGGACTTCTGGGCGCCATGGTGCGGTCCGTGCCGCATGATGGCCCCGGTGCTGGACCGCGTGGCCGCGCAGCGCGCCACCTCGCTGCGCATCGGCAAGGTCAATACCGACGAGCAGCAGCCGCTGGCCGGCCGTTTCGCCATCCGCAGCATCCCGACGCTGATTCTCTTCCGCGGCGGTCAGGAGCTGGCGCGCCAGTCCGGCGCGGTGGACGCGGCCACGCTCTCGCGCTGGCTCGATCAGGCGCTGCGCTGAGCGCGCGGCGCACCGGTCAGGACACGCTCTCGGCGCTGTAGCGGGCGAGCAGCCCGGTGCGCAGCGCGTAGCGGAACACCCGCACGAAGAAATACCCGGCCAGGGCGACGTCGAGCACTGCGAGCGCGGCGCCCGGCAGCAGCGCCGACGCCGGAAGCGCATGTCCGGCGAGGATCGAGCGCATGCCCTGGAAGACGTACGCGGGTGGCAGCCCTCGGGCGATGAGCTGCATCCAGTGCGGGAGCGTCGCGAGCGGATAGAACACCCCGACGAACGGCGAGAGGAGTGCCGGTAGCGGCCACACCAGCCACTCCGATGCCGGGCCCAGGCGCAGCACCAGCGCGCTGGCGAGGATGCCGAGGGCGATGCCGAAGCAGAACAGCACGAGCAGGAAGGGCAACAGCATCGCGCCGAGGGAGAAGAACGACAGTCCGAACACCGCAGTCGCCAGCACCAGCATCACCGCGAGCCCGATCGCGCTGGTGCCGATGCTGGTGATGACCAGCCCGGTGATGTACTCCGGCGTGGTGAGCGGTGTTGCAAACAAATTGAGGAAATTCCGCGACCACACGTCCTCGAGGAACGCGGTGCTCACCCCTTGCATGATACGGGTGAAAAAATCCCACAGCAGCACGGCCCCGAGCAGGCTCGGAACGTAGTTGAATCGGCCCGCGCTCATCGTGTTCAGGTAGCGCGTGATGAAGCCCCACACCACGATGTCGATCGCCACCCAGGCGAACATCGGCAGAGCCCGGACCGGGCTGCTGCGGATCAGGTAGAACTGGCGCAGCAGGATCCCTGCGATCGGGCGGAGCTTCACTGCGGGTGCTCCGCGGCGCTCAGCGGCTCGCGCGCCAGACGGATGAACAGCGCCTCGAGGGTCTCGGCGCCGTGCTCGGCCGGCAGCCGACGCGGATCGCCCTCGAGCAGGATCCGGCCGTGCGAGAGGAACAGCACTCGGTCGCAGACCGCTTCAACCTCGTACATGTTGTGCGAGGTCCAGAGAATGCCGCAGTCATCATCGGCTGCGAGTCGCCGGATCCGTTCGCGGATCGTCTGTGCCGCGGAGGGATCGAGGGACGCCGTCGGCTCATCGAGCAGCAGCAACTGCGGCCGGTTCAGTACCGCCTTGGCCAATGCAACCCGTGTCTGCTCCCCGGAGGAGAGTACGCCGCACTTGGTGTTGCGCAGGTGCTGGAGGTCGAACTGATGCAGCAGCGTCTCGATGCGCGCGGTGAGGCGCGGGATGCCGTAGATGAGCGCAAAGAACCGCAGGTTCTGCTCGACCGTGAGATTGCCGGGCAGCGCGGCATACACGGCCGCGAAGTTCGCCTGGGCCAGGGCGCGCGAGCGCTGCTGCGCCAGGTCGATCCCCGCGATCCGGATGTCACCGGCGCTCGGGCTGAGCACGCCGAGAATCATGTTGATCGTCGTGGTCTTGCCGGCGCCGTTCGGGCCCAACAGACCCACCACTTCGCCGCGGGCCACCTCGAACGAGATGCCCTCGACCGCGACCAGCGCGGCGTAGGTCTTGCGCAGCTGCGCGACGCTGAGTGCCGGATGCGCCCCGGCGGCTCGGCCGGCTGTGGTTCCAGGGGCCTGCGCAGAGGTGGTATCAGCGGTTCGAGCATGCATCGGCGTCTGGGATGTCCAGGGTACAGGCGGTCCGATCGGCGGACGGTGCGGCGTGATCACGCGCGATGCCGCACGGACTGCGCCCGGTCGGGTGACTGCGCGAGGCTGTAAATCTATCTAGGCACCCGAACCGAAGCAAGCCGTGCCGCGGTCCCATGACCTGCGCGCTTCCGACCCCGCCATCGGCGCGGGGCGCGGTGGGCGATCGCTCCCTGAGTGCCGCTCCGCGGTTGCGGCGTTCGCCGCGCCGTGGTACATCATTTTGGTATCGAGGGAGCGGGCCTAACATTGTGAGCGTGGCCCGAGTCGTGCCGTGCAGGAATCACCGAATCCACGATCCGAGGTCATGAACGAGGCGCCGCCGGGCGCCTACGGACGGCTGCTGCCGTTTCTGGCGCACCCGGTCCTGCGCGAGCGGCCGCGGCGGCGGCTCACGGCGTGGACCTGGTTCGGCTGGCTGAGCCTGCTGCTGGTGCTCGGCTTCCT
>JAKBBE010000050.1:15295-17628 GCA_021826035.1 Pseudomonadota bacterium
CGCCGGGCGCCTACGGACGGCTGCTGCCGTTTCTGGCGCACCCGGTCCTGCGCGAGCGGCCGCGGCGGCGGCTCACGGCGTGGACCTGGTTCGGCTGGCTGAGCCTGCTGCTGGTGCTCGGCTTCCTCGGCGGCCGGCTGGACGACCTGCTGGTGCACTGGTTCGGCTGGCGCATCGCGCCCGACACGTTCCAGGCCTATCTGGTCAGGCATCCGTCCCTCGCCGCCGCCAGCATCGTGCTGGTCGCCCCGCTGCTCGAGGAACTCGCCTACCGCGCGTTTCTCTCCACGGCACCGCCCGCGGTGTTCATCGGCCTGGCGTTCTTTCTCTGCTACACCTACCTCGGCATCCGCATCAATCTCGAGCACCCGCGCGCGATCAATACCATTCGCCACTATTTCGCGCCGTTCTGGGCGCTCGTGCCTGCGAGTCTGGTGAGCCTCGGTCTGTACGTCTATGCGCGAGAGAGGGTGATCGGATTCTTCCGCCGCCACGGCATCTGGGTGTTCTGGGTGTCCTGTGTGCTGTTCGGCGTGGAGCACGCCGAGGTGTACTCGCGCTCGCTCACCTGGTGGGCGCTCGTGCTGGTACTGCCGCAGTTTCTCGTCGGCGTCGGGCTCGCCTACATCCGCATCGCCTTCGGCCTGCGCTGGAGCATCTTGACGCACTTGGCTTATGACGGCTTGATCGTCTCGGCGTCCTGGACCTACCTCTCGACGGCGAGCGGAACGCCGCTGCGCGAGGCCGTCGGGCTCGGCCTGATGCTCCTCGTAGCCTTGATCCTGGTGTACGGACTTACCGTGACGTGGCGGGTGCTGCGCAATCGTTGAGCGTGCGCGTCGAGCGCCCGTGCGCGCATGGCGGTGCGCCGCTGCGTGCCGCGCCGCCGAGCGGTCCGTCGCGCCCTATGGAGCGCGACGGACCGGCTCTTCCCGGGTAGGGGCGCCTCAGAGCAGGCGTCGACCCGCGGCGCTCGCGGCTTGCAGCCGCTGCTCGCCCTGGCGGGCCTGCTGCTCCAGGGCGTTGAATGCCGCGATCTGCGCCGGATCCGGCGCCCGGTAGTCGAGGCCAATGCTCGATTGCAGGTAGGCGAGGAAGCTGCGCAGACGCATGTTGTGCATCACGTCTCCTTCACTCGAGCGCACGTGACGCTGTACCACGGCGTGCACCGCATCATGCAGTTCCCGCATCGCCGGGGCCGCGACCGCGGCACTGAGCTTGTGCTCGGATACGGCCTTGGCGAGCCGCCGGCGCAGCAGGATCGCCGCATTGATGTCCTGATCGAGTACATCCACGCTGCGGTGCAGCGCAAGCTGCAGTGCCAGGTGCTGTTTGAGGATTGCCGGCGTGGTGTGCAGGCGCGGATCGAGATTCACCTCGAACGACTGCCGGTACGCATGCTTCCCGTAGCGCAGTACCACGGTGTAGCGGCCGGGATTGACCAATGGTCCGCGCGCACTCGCCGAGAGGCCATCCGTGACCTCCGGGGGCTCCCAGCCGATCACATCCGTGGCGTTCGCATAGCGCAGATTCCACTGGAAGCGGTTCAAGCCCGCCGTCACGGCGGTCATCTTCTCCAGCGCCCGATGCTTCGCCTGCGAGGGCTGCAGGTTATCGCGTACCGTGGCGGGCAGCTTGCGCACGTGCGCGGGCTTCAGATGCAGCGTGTAGTGCGCGATCGGCTGCCCGTGGGCATCGAGAAACCTCAGGCTCACCGGGGTCTGGCCGTGGTAGCCGGCTGGGAGGTGGAAGAACACGGTCGCACCGAACGGCGGGTTCTTGCCCACCGACTCGCGGTGTTCCGCGCCAACGTTCTCTCCGTAGGCATGCGTCAGCCACGCGGTCTCGGGCGCATACAGGTACGCGGCGCCGCCCGGGGGCTGCGCCGAGTGTGTCATTTGCTCGAGCAGCGGCACGTCATCGAGAATCCAGAATGAGCGGCCGTGGGTCGCGGCGACGAGCTCGCCTTCGCGGCGGTCGAAGGCCAGATCACGCACCTGCACGTGCGGCAGGTTGACTCCGAGCGCCGTCCAGTGCGCACCGCCATCGAGGCTCGCATACACCGTGTTGCCCGTGCCGAGGACCAGGAGCCGGGCGTCCGCGGGATCCTGCTTCACTACGAACACGTACTGATCGCTCGGCAGTCCCTGGGTGAGGGTCGTCCAGTGGCGTCCGTAATCTGTCGTCTTGAAGACATACGGGCGATAGTCATCCCACATGTAACGCGACGCGGTGAGATAGGCGGTGCCCGCGGCGACGTGTGAAGGCTCGATCGAGGTGATCTCGGCCCAATGGGTGAGCTGCGGTGGGGTGACGAGCTGCCAATGCTTGCC
>JAKBBE010000237.1 GCA_021826035.1 Pseudomonadota bacterium
GAGCCGAGCGACGGGATCCCCGCCTTTCTCACCGTCATCATGGTGCCGTTGAGTTACTCGATCGCCAACGGCCTCGCCTTTGGCATCGTCAGCCACGCGGTCCTGAAGCTCGTGCGCGGACAGGCGCGCGCCCGTGACTGGCTGGTGTATCTGCTGGCGGCGCTCTGTGTCGCTCGCTTTATTTACCTGACGTGACCTGCGGGCAGAACGCACCGCTCGCCCCAGCGTCCGCCGCGTCGAAGAACTCGGCTCCGACCGGCTTGTGCGCCAGGATTTCCTCGCGCGTCAAACCCTGGATCTCATGCGGAAAAACGAGCCACTGGGAGGTCTCGTGCACGAAGAAGTCCGGGATCAGCGCACTTTGCCGTCGCTCCGGCTTGTAGTACACGGTCGCAATGCGGATTCGCTCCGGGAGATTGCGCCGACACCGGCGCCGCAGCTCCTCGATGACCGCCTCCAGACTACGCCCTGAATCGTAGACGTCATCCACGAGCAGCAGTTCGTCGTGCGCCTCGAGCCGCGACACCAGGTAGTCAAGCGCGTGCACCCTGACGGTCTTGTCCCGAACGTCGATGCCGTCGTAGTACGACGTGCGGATCGCGATATGGTCGACCTGGATCGAGTGGTACTCCAGCACCTCCTGAACCGTGATGCCGATCGGGGCACCGCCCCGCCACATCGCCACCAGGAAGGTCGGGCGCATCCCGCTCGCCACGACCCGCCGGGCGAGCTCCATCGAGTCG
Source organism: Pseudomonadota bacterium (assembly GCA_021826035.1). The sequence continues at coordinate 744 of JAKBBE010000237.1, forward strand.
CTCAGCAGCTGATCGGCGGAAATGAACAGCTTCTCCACGGCGGCTATTGTTCCATAAAGCCGGCCCTGGCGCCCGCGGGCCCGTGTCGGCTCACGCGGCTTACGAGCGATGCACGCGCGCTGCGCCGATGCGCAAACCCAGGTAGTAAATGAGGGTCACCACGGCGGCCGAGCAGACCTGCCAGGGCAGGAAGTGGACCTGCAGTTGCGCCAGAGAACGCGCCGAGGCGCCCAACCACACTCCGGCAAGCAGCATGGTGATGGCCCACGGCGCCGGCCAGATGAACCAGTCCTGCAGTCGCCGGGGGTGCACATAGAACCGAGACACCGCATCGGCATAGTAGCGACCGTGGAACCAGTCGACGACCAGGATGAACGTAAACGGAAAGAGCACCGCGCCCAGCGCCGAGAGAAATCCCTGGATGAACGCCAAGATGCCGAAAATCGCCAGAGCGGTCGAAAACAGCCCGAGGAGGATGACCAGCATCGGCTGCAGCAGCCGATGCTCGCTTCGGCCCGAGGGATTGACCGCGAGCAGCGTGGTGACCGCCGGGTACAGATTCATCGCGTTGGTATGGGCGATGGCGAGAATCACGCCGATCGCCGACACCTCCCCCCAGATCGGCAGATGCTGACCGAGGAGTGCGATGTTCCACTCGCCCGTCATGCCAAGCGCGACCCGCCCGAGCGCGCCCATGATCAAGACCGCACTCATGACGCCGATGCCCGGCGCCAGCATGTACGCGGCGCGGCGAACGGAGCTCTCCTCTGGAGCCGATGGCGGACAGAATCGCGTCACGGTCGGGAAAATATAGGCCCACGACAGCAGACTGAAGCTCAAGATCAGATCGATGTCTTGTCCCCAGTCGATCGCGCCCCGCTGCTGCGGCATAACGAAGGAATACCGCTCGAAGAGGTAATACGCGAGCACTGCGTAGCACAGCAGGAACACCAGTGCGGTGTAGTTGTAGAACTTCTCCAACACCTCCATGCCGAAGAAGACGAGCGCGATCTGGAGGACTCCGAGCAGGACGAACCACAGCACGCCATGCCCGGGGAATAAAGTGGAGAGGATCTGCCCGCCCACGTCGGTGTTCAGCCCGAACCAGCCGGCGCCCACGATCGTGTAGAGGATCGACAGCACCGTCGCGCCGCCCATCCCGAAGGTACGCCGCGCCATCACCATGGAGATGATCGGCACCTGCCGGCCCATGTGCGCCAGCAACATCGAGGGCACCAGACCAATCAGCAGGGCGAGCACGTTGACCGCGATGAATTCCGCCAGGCCCATCCCCTTCAAGACCAGTCCGATGACCGGCGTCGTCGCCGATGCCGAGGCGAGACTCCAGATGACGAACAGGGAACGGATGCGCATCGTGCGCTCGCGCTCAGGCACCGGAGCGATTCCGAGCGTTTCGACGGCGGGGGCCTCGGGGCCGAGGTGTTCGGATGGGAGCGGGCTCATCGGGTCCTCACGCATTGCGTCATGCGAAGGGCCATCCGCCGAACGCGCCGGCGCGACCGGTCATCGGCTGCGCAGCTGCGAGGCGGTAAAGCCGCTCGGCAGCAACGCCGAGACCGTCCACCGATGCCGCTCGCCGGCGGCCGCGACGCAGTAGACGGGCGTGTCACCCGCGGCGAATTCCGCAATCACCTGCCGGCAGGCGCCACATGGCGAGAGCACTTCCGCCACACCGCTGGTGACGGCAATCGCCGTGACACGGCGGGCGCCGGCGGCGATCGCCGCGAAGATCGCGACGCGCTCGGCACACATGCTCAGCCCATACGAGACATTTTCGACGTTCACGCCCGTAAACACGCGCCCCTGCTCGTCGCACACGGCCGCGGCCACCGGGAAGCGCGAATACGGCGCGTACGCATGCCCGAGACTCGCTCGCGCCCGTCGGATCAGCTCATCCGCATCATGGTCCACGCATCGTCCCCGATCGGGCAGATTGCCCGCACGTCACCCTCTCACGCGCAGCGCAGGAGCGCCCGCCGCACCCATTCTGCCGGCCCCCTGCCTTGCGCTCCCGCATCGGACGCTCCCGCATTCACCGCCCTCGATCACTGGACTCAGAGTCCGGCCTCGTCCCCGCATCGCACCGCTGTTGAGCGCGCCCGCGTGGATCGGGACCTGAGGGGCCGATGTGCCGGCCCACAGGTCTTCGCGACACGACGCACGCTCGTCGTGATTCTAGTGGGACGTTGTCACCGGTGCTCGAACGGCCGCGTCGGGCTCACCCCGCAAGCGCCGGGCCCGGCGGGAGGCCCTCGTGACCACCCTGGGCGCCTCCTCTTCGGCCCTCAACGCCCCGATGCGAGCGGCGAGTCTCGTATTCACCGAGCTGCGCCTGAAGCGCGGCCTGTTCTTCGACGGATATGGCGTCGTGCCGACCATGCTGTTGAGGCGCGTGCGGGTGCTGTCGGTCACCGACCCGGCACCCGTCGGCTTGAATGACACGACCCTCATGGGCGCTCAAGCA
>JAKBBE010000051.1 GCA_021826035.1 Pseudomonadota bacterium
CCACGATTCCGGCCCATTACCCGTCGGCCACGGCCGAGGCGCACCTCGGCAAGTCGCTGTTCAGCCTGGAGATGCGCTGGAGCACCCCGGCGCGGCTGCATGTCGTGCACGGGCGGCGCATCGCCACGTGGCGGTTCGATCAATACAATTATGCGGGCTGCAGCGTCACGGTCCATACCGACCGCAGGGAGGTGATTCGCGAAGTCACCTGGACCAAGGGTTGCGGTCCGATCGCGCCCCACAAACCCGTGCCGAAACCACTCCCGCCGAGCGCGCCGGCCACGGCGGGCTGAGCAGACGCCCACACGCCTGCACACCGCCGGCCCGACCGGAGCGGTGGCAGGCGGGCTGCGCCTGAGGGGCACTCGCGGGCCTCGATCACCCCTGCCGAGCCCCGCGACGGCCTGCCGTCGCGCGAACGCGTTCGCGGTCAGCCAGTCCCGACCCGGGTTCGACGCCGCGCCGATCGGCGCGGATCGCCGGACGATGCGCGCTCCCGCCCCCCCGCGGCGCACGCCGCGGTCAGATCCGGTCCGGCGAGCCGGGCACCGCGGACCGGACGCTCGCGGGATGAACCGGTGGCGCCTCCGGGAGGCGTGCCGCGACCTGAGCGAGCCCGATGGCGGAGCGTCGGGCCTCCTGCTCCAGTTTGATGCGCACGATCCAGGGGCCGATCACGGGGGGCACCCAGAACGCCGGCGTGAGCGCGATGTGCACCTCAAGACAGGTTCGGGTGGGGACCTGCACACAGGGCCGCACGGTCCAGTGCGCGTGGCCCGATCGAAATGAGCCGCCGGGCAGGAATCGCGAGCGCAGAGTCCCGCCGTGCGCATCGGCCGATGCGGTGACGAGTTGCCTCTGACGCAGCGTGCGGCAGAACCAGAGAACACAGGCATGCACGGCGGTGAAGAGCCGAACCTGATCGGCGTGTGCGGTCCGCTCCACCCGGACCTGGCGCAGATCCGGGTTAAATCGGGGCATGGCGCGGTAGTCCTGCAGGGCTGCGAACACCGCCCGCGGGGATTCGGGCAAGGTCATGCGCATCGCGATGGAAAAGCGAGAACCGCGGCGCACCACCTGGACGCCGGTGAGACGGGCGCCGGCGTGCGCGAACGCCGGTGTCACGCTCACCGTGAGGAGCACTGCGATTCGCAGCACAGCGCGTGCCGCCTTCAGGCGCGTTCGATCGCCGCGCACGCCCCTCGGGGCCAGGGCCGGGTCGGCTCGATCGAGATCCGTGTTGCGGCTCATGCGGGGGAGGGGGCGCCGGGGCATGCGTCAGGATGCGCCCGAGGAGCCTAGCACACCCCCTGCGGGCACCAACGGCAGGTCCCGGCCGGCCGCGGTGAACCGCCGGGCGCTCCCCCGGTGCGCGCCCGGGGCGCCGAGTGGGTCGATGAGGTTCATGACACGCACCACCCGATCGGCGCGCGGCGCTCTATCAAGAGCGCCGCGCGCTGCACCCGCGGGCGGCGGCGCACACTGACATTCCTCGCCTTCGACGTACTTCGGCGTTGACACCTGGAGGCGGTCCGCATTATCAACATCGGGAGCCCTCGGGAGGGATTTCCATGGCGCCGTACCAGTTTCAGGTCGTGTACTTCGAGGCGACGCGCCGCTGCAATCTGCGTTGCCGGTTCTGCATGACCGGCAGCAACAAGCCCAAGCAGCTGCGCGCGAGCGTTCTGAATGAGCTGACGCTCGAGGAGATCCGTGCGCGCATCCTGCTGCCGGCGCGCCGACTCGGCGTGCACACCATCGGCTGGAGCGGCGGGGAATTTTTGCTGCGCAAGGATGCCTTCGAGCTGCTGCGCCTGACGGCGGATCTGGGCTATCGCTGCTCGGTGCTCAGCAACTGCGCGAAGCTCACCCGAGAGCGCCTCGAGCGCATCCGCGAAGTCACCGGGGGGCAGGCCCGCATCGTCGTCGGACTGAACTCAGTCGACGAGGAGAATCAATGGAGCCGCGACAGCGAATCCGGCCGTACCCTCGCGGTGCTGCGCGACTGCATGGAGCTTGGCATCGGCCAGCACGTCGTCGTCACGATCGGCAAATACAATACCGAGAGCTTTGATAAAACCATCGAGTTCATCGTCAAGCACAACATTGCGTACAACCGCTCGCCCTTGGTGCCGCGCGGCTCGGGCGCGCAATGCTTTGCGCAACTGGGCTTCGACCGGGACGATCTGCGCGATCATTTCCACCCCGCGCTGCGGCGCAGTCCGCACGGCTACGTCAGTTACACACCATTTTTTCTCTCCCCGGAACTGCACGCGCAGGTGTCCGACGGGGCCTGCAACCACACCGTGCCGCAGAATCCGGCCATCGGGTGCTGGGCGGGTACCTGGCTCACGATCAACGCCGAGGGCGAGGTGTCGATCTGTCCGGTCTTGCTCGATGCGCTGAGTGCCGGCAACGTGCGTCGCCAGCCGCTCGATGAGCTGGTGGCGGACAGTACGCTATTCGCCACGATCACGGATCGCTCGGGCCTGAAGGGTCGCTGCGGCCGCTGCCGGTATCAGTACACCTGCGGCGGCTGCCGGGCGATGGCCTATTTCCACAGCGGCGATGTCATGGGCGAGGATCCGACCTGCTTCTTCGATCCGCTCGACCGCTCGACCGTGAGCGAGCACGAAGCGCAGACCAATGCGGTGTTTCGAGAGTACCTGCTCATGGCGCGCGCCGCGGGGGTCTATCGGCCGCCGGCGGGGGCCGAGGCGCGCGCAGCATCGCGGCCGGGCTTCTACGGGCGGCGCTGAGCGCCCGTACCCCGCGGCGCACGCGCGCGTCGCGCAGCCCGCTCGCCGGGCGAACCCGTGGGCGCCACGGGTGCCGATCAGTCCGGGCGGATCTGCACGCCGCGCCAGAACGCCACGCGGCCTCGGATCGCCTCCGCGGCCGCCTTCGGATCGGGGTAGTACCAGGCGGCATCGACGTTGCGCCTCTCGCCGACGGTCACCGTGAAATAGTGGGCCGTGCCCTTCCACGGGCAGACGCTGCGCCGTTCGCTCGGCTCGAAGTAGCGCAGGTCGAGACTCTCGCGCGGAAAGTACGGGTTGCCTTCCACGAGGACCGTGTCGTCACTCGAGGCGAGCACCGCCTCGTTCCAGATCGCTTTCATGCGGGCACCTCCCTCAGGGCGAGGCCGAGCTTACCGCGCCGCGCGCGCTCGCAGCACGCGCGCGAGGGCGAAATCGAGCGAGGCCTTGCCGGGGCCGAGCGCGAGGAGGGCGAGGGCGAGGGCGGCCCAGGGCAGGTGAAAATTGGCCCACCCGGTCGGATCGGTGAGCTGAATGATGCCGGTCATGACCAGCAGCGCGAGGGCGCTGAGGCGTGTGCCAAGGCCCACGATGAGGAGCACCGGCAAGAGAACTTCCGCCACCGCGTCGAGGTGCGCCAGCGCATCGGGCGCGGGGAACGGATAGCGGTGCCCGAGCACGTGCAGGCGGAACATCGACTCGAAGAGAAAATCCGTCACCGGGGAGACGTGCCACCAGCCGCTCCACTTGGTCAGGCCGGACTTCAGGAACGGGATCGCCAGCGCCAGGCGCACCAGCGGCGGTGCGAGCGCGAGTGCGCCGAGCTGAAGCCGCTCGAGCGCAGCCGAGACGCGGTGCTGCACGAGCGGAACAAGGCCATACGGCCGGGGCAGGGTGCGGGTGGACATGACTCAATGACCTCGTGTGCGGCGCCGCCTCAGATGCGCGGCCGTGACCCAGCCGCCCCCGAGCAGAGCGGTGCAGTGTTCGGTGAGCGGGAAGGTGTCGTGAACGCTCCGTGCGCGCTCTGAGGCCTCCCCGAGCGTAAGGCCGCCGGCCAGCGCGGCTAAGAACTCCGCCGCGCCGGGCGTGAGGCACACGACCTCGACCTCGGCGGCCGGACGCGCCAGGAGCGCACTCTCGGCGATCGGATCGGGCGGCAGACTCGCCCAGGGAGGCGGCGCAACGTTCAACCGCCAGATCGTCACGGCCGCACCGCGCGAGCGCACCAGGCGGACCGATGGATGCAGCGTGAAGCACAGGTCCGCGGCGCGGTGGGCGGGAATTCCTGCCAGGGCACCGGGGTCGAGTGCCGGTGCCTCGGGTGCGTGATAGGCCTCGAGCCAGGCGCGCTCGATGCGTGCCACGTCCGCGAGGTAAGGCAGCGCCGCGAGCGGCTCGAGCTGTTCGAGGAACTCAGAGAACCGCTCGCCATACTCGAGCAGCACCGGGGAGCGGGGCAGGTGCTGCGAGGCATAGCGCCGCGCAGTCTCCTCGAAACACTCCACGCCGAGGAGTCGGCGCACCGCCGGATAGCTCTCGGCGAGGGCGTCGATCAGCCCGGCGAACACGTTGTTGCGGTACACGGCGAAGCGCTTCGTGGCGCGAGCCCCGTCCGGACCGATGCACTCGGCGGGCGGCGCACGCTCAGGATCGCGCAGCGCCGCGGCGAGCTGCTCCTGCAGCTCAGCCCAGGGCAACATGGCGGCGATCCTGCAGAGTGCAGGCGTGTAGCGCCCGATCGGCACGCGCGGCCTGCGCGGCGAGCGGATCCCACGCCGGTACGTTCTGGTCCCATTCGATCAACGTCGGCACCGCTCCGCGGCGGGCGAGCACGTGCTCGTAGAGGAACCAGACGCGATCGGCGACTTCCCGATCGTGGCTGTCGATCAGGAGCGCTCGGCCCTGTTCGTCGGCGTCGGTGGCACACCCGGCGAGGTGGATCTGGCGCACCGCGGTGAGGGGAAACTGCGCGAGGTACTGCAGAGGATCGCACTGCTGGTTGGTGCAGGCGACGTAGACGTTGTTGATGTCGAGCAACAGCGCACAGCCGCTGCGGCGCGCCACTTCGGCCATGAAGTCCGCTTCGGCGTAACTGCTGGAGGCGAAGGCGACATAGGTCGAGGGGTTCTCGAGGAGGATCTGGCGGCCGAGGTGCTCCTGCACCTGCTCGAGGTGCTCGCATACGCGCCTGAGCGTCTCGGCGGTGTACGGCAGCGGCAGCAGATCGTTGAAGAACGCGCCGCCGTGTGACGACCACGCGAGGTGTTCGGAGACGAGTTCGGGCTCATAACGGTGCACGAGTGCCGCCAGGCGGCGCAGGTGTGGCTCGTCGATCGGTCCCGCCGAGCCGATCGACAGTCCCACGCCGTGCACGGAGAGCCGGTAGTGGGTGCGAATCTCCGTCAGGTAGCGATGCGGCGGACCGCCGGCTCCCATGTAGTTCTCGGCATGCACCTCGAAGAACCCGAGCGGCGGGCGGGATTCGAGGATCACGCGGTAATGGGCGGCCTTCAGCCCGACGCCGGCCCGCGCGGGGACGGCGTCGGGGCTTGGGCCCCGGGGCGCGGTATGGGACACGGACATGACGGTGCTCACCGGGCGGACGGCTCAGACTGTGCCGCTCAGCGGCCGGCCTCGGTGATCTTGCTGAGACTGCCGTGGCCCTGGACGATCGTGACGTACGGGGTGGTGATCGCCGTGCAGGTTCCCGTCGGCACCAGTTTGAACGCGTTGCCCTGGTAGTTGCGGCTCGCCGTGCCGGCGCAGGTGGTGCCGGGTCCGGCGTAGCAGTCGTTGTGCCCGGCGAGCGCGACCCCGAAGCAGCGCACGAATTTTCCGGTGTGCAGCTCGGCCATGGTGTGCTGGCGTGGCGTCATCGACATGCCGCCGGCGCTGGCGAGCGGCGCGGCAAGGGCGGTGACGGCGGTGGCGAGTGCGCCGGCGACGGCCAGCGATGCGGTACGGGTGGTCATGAAGAGGTCTCCCAATGGGTGGATCGATCGACCCGTACGTCCCCGGCTGGGGTGGCGCACAGGTACTGTTGCTATATTCGAGCCGGGGCGCCCAAAGGTTACGGACCCGGGAGGCGCTCGCGAGACGGGCGCACCGCCGGGCCTCTCGTGTACGGCGCGGCAAGCGTGCAATATGTGCCGGTTCGTTGCGCTGTGCGGCCCGCGGTGGGATCGGCGCGTCGGGAACGGATCAAGCGGATGTGGTGCGACTGAAGTGGAATCGATTTATTACGTGGTGTCCTGGGCGTGCCATCGCAAGTGCCGGCACTGCTACGAGCCTCGGTTTCGCCCCTACGTGCGCTCGGCACTCGAGGCGGTGGTGGCCGAGGCTGAAGAGAATGTCCCGCGCGTCATCGATCATCTTCCGCCGCGCCTGAGTTATCTCGACCGGGAACATCCGGCGCCCGACGGCAGCCTGGTGGAGCGTCCCGGTCGGATCATTCTCGCCGGCGGGGAGGTGCTGCTCGATGCGCTGCGCGAGCGCGTGCTGTATCCGGCGATGCAGCGCCTCCAGGAGCGATATCGACGGCAATCGGGCGTGGAACTGATCGTGCAGACCACCGGGGATCTGCTCACCGGGACCATCGTGGACGAGTTGCTCGCCCGCGGCCTGACGACGCTTTCGGTCTCCGGGGTGGATGATTTCCACACCGGCATGCAGGGCGAGTCGCGCCAGCGCGCCTTCAAGGAGCGCCTCGCGCGTTTGCTCGAGGCCCACGGACTGCGCAGCGCGAGCGCTCCGGTGTCCGCCGCGGACCCGGCACCACGACCGGCCGGCCCGACCTACAATTTCTTCGGCGCGACGCCGGATACCTGGATCGGGCGGCTGTGGCCGCGGGGTCGGGCGTGGGACAACGGCCTCTCGACGGCGACGCTTGCGGATAATTTCTGCAACCGCTGGTCGGGGGGGCTGAAGTTCCTCGAGCACCGCTACAGCGGCTCGGAAGTGTCCATTGATCCGGCCGGCAACGTGTTTCCGTGCTGCATCAAAACGCGCCTGCCGATTGGCAATCTGCTGGAGGAGGATCTGATCGGCATCCTCGACTCCCTGACGCAGGAGCCGGCGTATGCGGCGATCTCCTCCGGAGAGCCGCAGCGCATGGGACTCGCCTATGGTTGGAGCGAAGAGCGGTTCATCGAGGCCTCGCGCACACTCACCCCCCAAGGCCAACCGTACGCGAACCTGTGCATCGGCTGCGACCGATTTCATCAGGACGTGCTCGCCCCGGTGATCGAAGCCGCCCGGGCCCGTCGTGCCGCCGCACGGGGCGCGTCGCGATGAGAGCGCCGGTGGCGAGGCGAGCGGTGGCGGTCGGTGCGCTGCTCGGGCTGCTCGCGATGCGGCCTGCGGCCGCCTCGAACTGGCCGAGCGTCCTGGCGCGGGCACGCGGCCAGCACGTCTACTTCGACGCCTGGGGCGGCAGTGAGCGCGTCAATGCCTACATCGCGTGGGTCTCACGTCAGGTCGCGGCCTGCTGTGACGTGACGCTGCGTGAGGTGCCGCTCGAGGACACCGCGCAGGCCGTGACCCAGGTCATCGCCGAGAAGGCGGCCGGCCAGAACCACGCCGGAACCATCGATCTGATCTGGATCAACGGTCCGAATTTCGATGCGCTGAAGCGCCGGGGTCTGCTCTACGGTCCGTTCGCCCAGCGGCTGCCAAACGATCGGCTGGTGCGCCGCTCCGATCCCGAGATCCGCTACGACTTCACCGTGCCGGTCGACGGTTACGAGTCGCCCTGGCGCACCGCGCAGTTGGTGTTTGTTTATGACTCTGCGTACGTCAAACACGTGCCGCTCGATATTCGCGCGTTTCCGGCCTGGGCGCGCCGTCATCCCGGGCGGTTCACGTTTCCGCAGGTGCAGAATTTCCTCGGTGTGGCGTTTCTCGAGCAGGCGCTCTATGCGCTTGCGCCCAATCCGGCGGTCCTGCTGCGGCCGGTGACCCCGGCCGCCTTCGCGCAGGCGAGCGCGCCGCTGTGGGCGTGGTTCGCGCAACTGCGGCCCTATCTGTGGCGCCACGGCCGGGAGTATCCGGCGAGCGGTCCGGCCGAACGGCAGCTGCTCGAGGATGGGGAGATCGACCTGATGCCCTCGTTCGATCCGGCATCGGCGGCGGCCGCGGTGCTCGCCGGACGGCTGCCCAAGAGCGTGCGCACCGTGGTGCTGCGCGGCGGCACGCTCGGCAACGCGAGCTTCGTGGCGATTCCCTACAACGCCCGGCACAAGGCCGGGGCGATGGTGGTGGCCAATTTTCTGCTCTCGCCCGCCGCCCAGGCCCGGGCGGGGGAGATTCGCGCCCTCGGCGGACCCACGGTGCTCGATCTGAAGGCGCTCACCGATGCGCAACGCGCCCGGTTTCAGGCGCAGGCGAAGGATCCGTGGATGCCGCCGCCGGCGGCACTGCGCCACGTGCTGCCCGAGCCGCATCCCTCGTGGGCCGTGCGGCTCGCAGCCGCCTGGGAGCGGCGCTACACCCCGTGACGGGCGGCGTGACACTCGCGGCGCGAGCGCAGCGGGCCGATGACGGCAGGCGTCCGCGCGCCTGGCTGCGACATGCGCCGCGAATCACCGTGGCGTTGTTTCTCGTGCCAATCGGCGCGGGGCTGCTCGGCACGGCGCTGCCGGCGTTCGGGTGGTTGCCGGGACTTCACCCGCGGCACTGGACGCTCTCCCCGTGGCGCGCGCTTTGGGCCGCGCCGGGTTTCGGCACCGCCGTCGGTCTGACGCTGATGAGCGGCCTGAGTGCGACGATTCTGGCCGTCGCTCTGACGTTCGGTTGCTGTGCGCATCTGTCGCACCGGCCGCCCGGACGCCTCGTTCGCGGGCTCATGGGGCCGATCCTCGCCGCGCCGCACGCGGCGATGGCGATCGGTGTCGGATTTCTGCTCGCGCCGAGCGGCTGGATCGTGCGCCTGCTCTCTCCGTGGCTCACCGGCTGGCATCAGCCGCCGGACATCGCCACCGTCCAGGATCCCTACGGCATCGCGCTCACCGTGGGATTGCTGGTGAAGGAAATTCCCTACCTGCTGCTGATGAGTCTCAGTGCCCTCGGCCAAGTCCCGGCGCGCCGTCAGCTTGAGGTCGCCGCGGCGCTCGGCTACGGACGCACCAGCGCGTGGCTGAAACTCGTGCTGCCGCAACTCTATGCACAGCTGCGCCTGCCGATCTACGCGGTGCTCGCGTATGCGCTCTCGGTCGTCGACATGGCGCTGATCCTCGGTCCGAGCAACCCCCCGACGCTGAGCGTACTGGCGCTGCGTTGGTTCAGTTCGCCGCACGTGCAGATGTATTTTCCAGCGGCGGCCGCCGCGCTGCTGCAGCTCGGTATCGTCGCGGCCAGCATTGCCGCGTGGCGCGCCGGGGAAGTGCTGATCGCGAGTCTCGCTCGCCGGTGGATCGCGCGGGGCGCGCGCCACAGTGTGCTGGAGCCCCTTGCGGCACTCGCGCGCGGTGTCGTCGGCGGGCTTATGCTGCTCGGGGCGTCCTCGCTGCTCGCGCTGGCGGTGTGGTCTGTGGCGGCCGTGTGGCGCTTCCCGGACCTTCTGCCGCAGCGCTGGAGCGGTGCGGTGTGGCACCAGCAGGCCGGGACGATCCTCTGGCCGCTCGGCACGACGCTCCTGGTGGCCGCCGCCGCCAGTGCCGCGGCGCTGCTGCTCGTGCTGGCCTGTCTCGAGCAGGAGCAGCGGTGCGGTGCGCCGGTGCGCTCGCGCATGTTGTGGCTGCTCTATGTGCCGCTGCTCGTGCCGCAGATCGCGTTCCTGTTCGGCACGCAGGTGTTGTTCACGGTCCTGCGTCTCGACGGGACGCTGCTGGCCGTGATCTGGTCGCACCTGCTGTTCGTGCTGCCGTACGTGTTTCTGTCGCTGTCCGATCCGTGGCGGGCGCTCGATCCGCGTTACGCGCGCACGGCGCTTGCGCTCGGCAGCTCCCCTGCACGCGTATTTCTGCGCATCAAACTGCCGCTGCTGCTGCGGCCCGTGCTGGTGGCCGCCGCCGTGGGTGTCGCTGTCAGCATCGATCAGTACCTGCCCACGATCTTTGCCGGCGCCGGACGGGTCGTGACGCTGACGAGCGAAGCGGTGACGCTCGCAAGCGGTGGTGATCGGCGCGTCACCGGAGTGTTCGCCGTGCTGCAATCCGTCCTCCCGCTCGCCGGGTATGGGCTCGCGGTTCTGGTGCCACGACTGAAGCGCGGCCCGTGGCGGGCGGGGAGTATCTCGTGAGCGACGCGGCGTTGCGCCTGGAGCAGGTCTCGATCGTCCTGGACGGGCGCGTGCTCATTCCGCCGCTGACCGAGCAGGTGCCGCCCGGGACGGTGCTGACGTTGATGGGGCCGAGCGGCGCGGGCAAATCGACCGTGCTGAGTTTCTTAGGTGGCACGCTCGCCGGCCCGTTCCGCGCGTGCGGGCGGATCTGGGTGGGCGCGCGCGAGGTCACGACGCTCCCGGCCGAGCGGCGCCGGATTGGGACGCTGTTCCAGGATGATCTGCTCTTTCCTCATCTGACCGTGGGTGAGAACCTGGCGTTCGCTCTGGCGCGCACGGTGCGCGGCCGCCGCGCACGCACGGCCCGCATCGCAGCAGTCCTGGCGCAAGCCGGGCTCGAGGGCTTCGCGCCGCGCGATCCGGCCACGCTCTCCGGAGGGCAGCGCGCGCGTGTGGCGCTGCTGCGACTGTTGCTCGCCGAGCCGCAAGTGTTGCTGCTCGATGAGCCGTTCAACAGGCTCGATGCGGCCTTGCGGGCGGAGTTTCGGCGATTCGTGTTCGCGCACGCGGCCGCGGCCGCCTTACCGGTCCTGCTCGTGACCCACGATGTGGCCGATGCCGAGGCCGCGGGCGGAACGGTGCTGGCGCTGCGGACCGATGCGTCCGCCACGACGTTCATCGAACGGGTGGGCGCCGAGGGGCGCACGGGCGATCGCGCCATGGCGCAAGCGGGGCTAGAGACCAAAGGGGGTTGGCGATGACTGCGGTACTCGAGTGCGATCTGTGCGTGATCGGTGCCGGTGCGGGCGGATTGTCGGTCGCGGTGGGCGCGGTACAGCTCGGTGCGCGCACCGTGCTGTTCGAGCGCGGCGCGATGGGCGGGGACTGCCTGAACTACGGCTGCGTGCCCTCCAAGGCGCTGCTCGCGGCGGCGCACGCGGCCCACACCAGTAGGCACTCGACGCACCTCGGCGTCGCAGCCGCGACCGGGGCCGTCGACTTTGCGGCCGTCATGCGTCATGTGCACGGCGTGATTGCCCAGATTGCGCCGCATGATTCAGTTGAGCGCCTGGAGGGTCTGGGCGTGCGGGTGATCCGCGCCAGCGCGACTTTTACCGGACGCGACGAGATCAGCGGCGGGGGCGTCACGGTGCGCGCCCGGCGCTGCGTGATCGCGACCGGATCCTCCGCGGTACAGCCGCCGATCGCCGGTCTCGAGGGGCTCGGGGCCCTCACCAACGAGACACTGTTCGAATTGACCGAGCGCCCGGAGCATCTCTTGATCCTCGGCGGCGGTCCGATCGGGGTCGAAATGGCGCAGGCGTTCGTGCGTCTCGGGAGCCGCGTCACGCTCTTCGAGCGCGCCACGCTGCTGCCGCGCGATGATCCGCAGTTCACCGCCCTCCTGCGCGAGCAGTTGCGCAGCGAGGGAGTCAGCGTCTGCGAACAGACCGCGGTGAGTGCGCTCGCCCGCACCGGCGCGTCCCTGCAGGTTCGCTGCGCCGACGGGTCCGAGGTGCACGGCTCGCACCTGCTCGTGGCCGCGGGCCGCGCGCCGCGGATCGACGGACTAGGGCTCGAGCGCGCGGGGGTCGCGTACGGACCTGACGGCATCACCGTCGACGCTCGGCTGCGCACCACGAATCGGCGCATTTACGCGCTCGGGGATGTCCTCGGGCCGCCACAGTTCACGCACGTGGCGGGCTATCAGGCGGGTATCGTGATCCGCAATGCACTGTTTCGTCTGCCCGCCCGGGTCGACTACCGGGCGCTGCCGTGGGTGACCTACACCGATCCGGAGCTGGCACACGTCGGGATGACGGAACGCGAGGCCCGTGAGCGCCACGGATCGGGCGTCCAGGTGGTGCGGGCGGATTTCGCCGCGAACGACCGCGCGCGCGCCGAAGGCGTGGCCCGCGGCGGCATCAAGGTGATCACGGATCGGCGCGGCCGGGTGCTGGGTGCCGATCTGCTCGGGGCGCACGCCGGGGAGCTGATCGGACTGTGGGGGCTTGCCATCACCCGCCGGCTGCGCCTCGGGGCGCTCAGCGGGGTGATCTTCCCGTACCCGACTCTGGGGGAGATTGCCAAGGCGAGCGCCAGCGCGCTCTTGGCCCCGAAGCTCTTCAGTCCCGGGCCGCGGCGGCTGGTGCGTCTGCTGTTGCGCTTGCCGTGACCGGCCGTGCCCGCCGTGAATGAGTCCGCTGGCCCTCTCCTCGACGTGTCGGTCATCATCCCGACACTGAATGCTGCGCGTGACTTGCCTGCGACACTCGCGGCCTGCGCCGGTGCGCTCGAAATCATCGTCGCGGACGGCGGGTCGGCCGATGGGACCGTCGCGACCGCCACCCAGAGCGGCGCGCGCGTCGTGGTCGCTCCACGGGGGCGCGGCATCCAGCTGCACCAGGGTGCGCTGCAGGCCCGCGGGCAGTGGCTGCTGTTTCTGCACGCCGATACGGTGCTGAGCGAAGAGTGGCGTGCGGCGGTGCGGGCGTTCATCGCGCGGGCGCCGAGTCACGACCGTGCGGCGACCTTTCGCTTCGCACTCGATGATCCCAGTGCGCGGGCGCGTCGTCTGGAGCGTGCCGTCGCCTGGCGGGTGCGCACCTTGGGGCTCGCCTACGGCGATCAAGGTCTGCTCGTGCACCGGGCGTTCTACCATCGCCTCGGCGGCTATCAGACCTTCCCTCTGATGGAAGACGTCGAGCTGGTGCGGCGCATCGGCCGGCGGCGTCTGTCGGTGCTGCCGGCATCGGCACGCACCTCCGCCGAACGGTGGCAGCGGGACGGCTGGTACCGCCGCAGCGGGCGCAATCTCGGCTGTCTCATGCTTTATTTCCTCGGGGTGTCGCCGCGGGTGTTGGCGAAGCTCTACGGTCGCTGAGGCGCACCGGCCGGGCACGCTCCGAGGGTTCAGAATCGATGCCGGTACTCGAGCAGCACCGTCAGCGGCTCCAGCGTGGCGACCTGCGGGATCACGGTCCCGCCGGGGGTGTATTGCGCGTAGCCGATGTAACCGATGTCGCCGAGATTGGGGCGAGCGTTGGTGGCGTTGCGCACGTTGATCGACACCGCACTGTGCGCGCGGCGCACCCCGAGGCGAAAATCGACCAGCACGTACGAGCCGCGGATCGCGAACGTGCCGTTGCCGCCGTTGAGCAGCGCACGGCTGTGACCGGTGTAACTGGCATCCGCTTCGACAAACCCCTCTAGCCGCGCGCCGAGGGAGCGGGTGTAGACGCCCGAGAGCGTGGCAGTCCAGGCCGGGGTGCCGAGCACGCTCGATCCGGGTTCGATCCCGACGATGGCGAGCGGACCGGGCTCGCTGATATCGCTGTGCTCGTAGCCGATGCCGGCGCGCAGCTGCAGCGGCGGGCTCACGTGCCCATCGAGCTCGAGTTCCCCGCCATTGATGAGTGCGCGCCGTCCGTTGATGTCAAAAATCGCCTCGCAGGGCAGGGCGACCTGTTGCTGGGGGTTGCGCCAATCGATGTGAAAGGCCGCCGCCGACAGCAGCAGGCCGGTGTCGGCTATGGGTGTCTTGCCGCCGACCTCGTAGCTCCACAGCGTGTCGGATTTCAGGTGGGTGATGTCAGCGATCGGCAGCGTCGGCAGCGCGCAAAACGGCAGGTAGGTTTGGGCCGCGCCGGCGCGAAACCCCTCGGCCGCCGAGGCGTACACCAGAGCGTGGCGTGCGAGCCGATAGGACAGGGCGAGCTTCGGATTGACGCCGGACTGGCGGCTTGACTGCGGGGCGCTCGGCGTGGGACCGAAATTATTGAAGCCATTGGCGGTGAAGTCGGAGCGCTGGTGCAGCCAATACTGGCGCGCACCGAGCGTGAGAGTCACGTTGTGCCCGAGCGGCACGTACAACTGTCCAAACAGCGCGATGTCGCGCTGCAGGGCGGGATTGTAATCGGTCCAGAGCAAATCGTTCGGCCACGGGCCGACCACCGTGTTGGTGCGCGTGGCATTGACGAGGCCCTGCGCGTAGGTCGGCGGAATCGCCAGCACCGAGCGGGTGCGCGCATAGAACGCGCCGAACGTGCCGCTGAGGCCCCACACGTGTTTGAAGGCGAGGCGAACCTCCTCGGTGAACTGGTTCTCGTAGTGCTCCTGGTCCCAGAGAAACGGCTGTGCGGGCAGCCCGGTGACGCCGTAGTAGCTCGTGAGGATCTGCTGCGTCCCGTAGGTCGAGTCCTCGATGTCGCGGTTGTGTCGGTAGAAGTAGCTGGTGGCGCTCACCAGGCGCACCTTGCCCGCTCGCCAGTGGATCTCGAGCGAGGGCAGCACCCAGGCATCGGTGGCGCCGGACTCGACGTTGAACGCCCGATCGAGCGTGTAGCGCGGCGTGAAGGCCGGCAGGGGCGCGAAGGCGGCCGGGAAGCCCTTCCAGTGCGTGTCCTGCGCCATGACCCGCAACTGCAGGCCGAGCGTGCCGCTCAGGTGAATGCGTGCGGTCATCGAGCCGCCGTAGATGCTCCTCGCGCCCTGATCGCCGACGCGGGTGCGCGGCACCGGCAGGTACGGATCGGTCGTTCCGGGGCTCGATGGCGCCGGATACGTTCGGGTGAGGTATCCCGCCGCGTGATTGCCGAACAGCACGATGCGCGTGGCGATTCGGCCCGGCGCGAGCACGAGGTTGGCAATCACGCTCGCGCCGCCGTCGGCGCTGCCGCCGCCGGCCGTGAACCCGGCATCGGCGCGGTAGCGCAGAGATTCGCGGTGCAGATCGGGGCGCCGGGAGATGATGCGCACGGTGCCGCCGAGGGAGCTCTCGCCGAACAACGTGCCCTGGGGCCCCTTGAGCACTTCGATCCGGCGCACGTCGATGATGCGCGGGTTGAGCGATTCCGGCAGCGGCGTGTCGTCGATGTAAAAGCCGGTGGCCCCTGAGGTGCCGAAGAGGTTCTGGCCGCCGATGCCCCGGATCGCGACCGTGCGCGCGTTGGAGATCCCGGTCGAGCCCGCGCCGTAGACGAACGAGAGGTTCGGGGTTTTGCTGGCGTAATCGTCAAACGAGTGGATCCCGAGCGCGCGCAGCGTGCGCGCAGAGAACACCGTGATGCTCTCAGGGACCGCAGTGAGCGGCTGTCGCTCGCCCTGCGCGGTGACGATCACGGCGCGCAGCGCCGAATGCGCGCGCCCGGCGTGCGCCCGCGCCGCACCGCCGAGGAGCGACGCCCCCGCCACGGCCGCAATCCCGTAGCGCACCCACGTGCCCGTGCGGCGGATTGCGGCACCCATCGCGGCCGAGGGATTCGGGAGGCTCCCCGCACGGGCGGGCGCGAGGGTGCGGCCGCGGCCGATTGGACCGGTGACACGCGGTGCAACCGCGAGGCGCACAGCCCGTGCGGCGGCGTTCCGATCGGCGATGGCGGGTGTGACGGTGTGGTGCATGCGAATGACCTGAGCACATTGTGCCGTACGCACGGGACGAACGGCGAGGGATCGCGACCGCATTCCGGTGTGCACCTCAGGGCTTCAGGATGCGCATCTGCATGGTCCGGAAGTTGAGGATGACTCGCTCGCCCTGGCGCAGCACGTCCTCGCCGAGGGTCCCGTCCGCGCTCTTGTGATCGCCGGAGCGTACCGCGACGTGCCGAAGAACGAAACGCTCGGTGCCAATGAGGAGCGTCACCTCCGGCAGGCTCAAGGCATGCGGGTCGCTCTTCGCGCCTCCCGCGCCACCGAGGCGCAGACGACGCGTCGCGGCATGCCGCAGCAATTGCGGATCGGCTTGCACGACGTTGTGCGCAAAGAGTGTCGCGTTGGCACCCGTGTCGAGCAGCATGCGCAGTGGGGCGTGCACCCCAGGCAGTCTCACCAGCACCAGTGGTGCCAGTGAGGACAGGAGCAGATCAGGCGCTGGTGCACCGGCGCGGCGCGGCGCAGGGCGCTGGCGTGCACCGAAGAGCAGGCGCGCCGCGCCGCCCGGGTGCACGAACTCGATGCGACGCAGCGCCAGCAGAACCGGCAGACCGACGATGGCGTTGATCGAGTACGCGCCGTGCTCGAACCGCAGTGCAGAGTCCGGCAGAACGATGAATACGACATTCGCGAGCACCGTAGGCCCGAGCTGCAACCGCCGGACGACACCGAGCCGCGTGGGTACGGATCGCTGCGTCGAACTGCTCACGCTGGCCGTCTGGCGCACCATGCGCAGTCCGATCTGGCGGGCCGTGGAGGCGTTGACGGTGCAGAACTGCGCGCCGGTATCGAGGACCGCTTGTTCGGGATGTGCATCGAGGGTGACCGCAACCCGCATCAGGCCGGCCTGGTCGCGAACGATGGGCAGCGAGCCCGGCAGGTTGCGCACCACGCGCATCGGCTTGACGCCCAGGAGCGCGTGCGCAAAGCGCATGTTCTGTGCGTCGCTGCGGTGCACCGATCGGGGTGAGAGGTGCGCCGCAGTGCGGATGGCGTCGTAGCAGTCGCGGTAGCGGCCATCGCGCAGATAAACCTGGGCGAGGGTGAGCAGCGCGGTCGCACGCAGGGTCAAATTCCCCGATGCGCGGCTCACCGGCAGCAGCATCGCGATGGCCTTCGTGTCCCGACGACGCAGGGCAAGCACCGCACCTTTGGCAAGCGCTCGCTGCTCAGCGGTCGCCGCGGAGCGGGCCCAGGACGCAAGCGCCGTGACATCGTTCGAACGGATGGCCCGCACGAGCCGAGCGTCCTCGACCGGCGCGGCCACCCGGGCGAGGGCCGGGCTGCCAAGCGCGGCCAGGGCGAACAGCGGTGCGATCCAGCGGGTCATGCGCATCAGGGTCCTTCTCGTGCTTCTGTGCCTGGGGCGATGGGCCGGTTGGTTCTCGGCTCGCACTCCGTGGCCATCACGGCGCCTTTGCGCTCGAGCGCCGCGAGCGCCTGATCGGCGTTCGCCGGTGCCTTGCCGATCTGCCGTGCCTGGCGGTAGCCGGTGACCGGACCGAGACGCGGCCATTGGGTGCAGAGCTGCGAGTCGAGGTCGGTGACGCCGAACTCGCGCACATGCGCTGCGGCGGAGGGAGAGCGTCGCGGCATGATGGTGAGTATTTACGACGCCTCATTCGACCGCAAGACGCTGCGCCGTGTGTTGACGGAACGCCACGACGGCCCGAGCGAGGTTTCGGGGAGTCAGGCCAAGGAAGCGCCGAGCAACGTACCGATCCCGTACGTGACCGTCGCGGCGAGCGCACCGAGCAGCAGCTGGCGAGCCGCCGAGAACGCCACCGTGCGTCCGTTGAACAGCGCCGTGAGGGCGCCCATTGCCGCCAGTGCCGCTGCGCTCGCCGCCGCGCAGGCGAGCACCGCGCGACTGCCGGTGAGAATGAACAGCGGCAACACCGGCACCAACGCACCGATGGCGAACAGTGCGAACGAGGTTCCTGCCGCGCCCCACGGACTGCCGCCGAGCTCGCGCGGATCGATGCCGAGTTCCTCGCGTGCGAGGGTGTCCAGCGCCGCGGTGCCGCTCGCCATGATCTGGGCCGCGACCCGTTGGGCATCCGCCTTGGGCAGCCCCTTGGCCTGATAGATCAGGGCCAGCTCGTGCTGCTCGGCCTGCGGCGTCTGTTCGATCTCCTCGCGCTCGCGCGCGAGCTGGGTTTTCGCCAGGTCGC
>JAKBBE010000238.1 GCA_021826035.1 Pseudomonadota bacterium
TTGCGACCGCGGTGCTCCCGGGCGCGGCATTGCCGGGCCTCGCGGGTGCTACGCCCGGGCTCGCCTGGACAGCGATCGTGTGCGGTCTCGCGGTGATCGTGGGGCATGTCTACCCGCTGTGGTACGGTTTTCGCGGTGGCAAGGGGGTAGCGACGCTGATCGGCGCGGTGCTCGGCGCGGCCCCGATGCTCTTGCTGCCGATGATCGCGGTGTGGCTCCTGACCGTACTGCTGACGGGTTACGTCGGACTGGGCTCGATGCTCGGCGCCGCAGCGCTCGCCGCGGGCGCCGCGGCGAGGCCGGACATGCGTGCTCCGCTGCTCACCTTCGGGCTGCTCGCCGCCGCGCTCATCCTCTACACCCATCGCTCGAACATCGGCCGCATGTGCTGCGGCACCGAGCCGCGGGCGCGGCGACTGTGGCTGTTCGGCACGCGCGCGCGCTCGTCCTGAGATGACTGCCCGTTACGACGGTTCGAATGCAGATCCGCCGGCCGGCGAGACTCCGCCGCTGCCGGCGCGGGTGTTCGCGCAGCTCGCGGACGGCCAGTTCCACTCGGGAGAGACGCTCGCCGGAGCGCTCGGCGTCAGTCGCGCGGCGGTCTGGAAGGCCGTGCAGGCCCTGCGCGAAGCCGGCGCGACCGTCCACGCGGTGCCCAATCGTGGCTACCGGTTGCCGCAAGCCAGCGAGCCGCTCGACGCCGAGCGCATCCGGACGCAGCTGCCCGTCGCGGCACGCTCCGCGGTGCGGGAGCTGGCGGTTCTCTGGCAGACCGAGTCGACCAACAGCGTGCTGCTGGCCCGGCCCAATCCCCCGTTCGGCGCCAGTGACATCGCGCTGGCGGAATACCAGACAGCCGGACGCGGACGACGTGGCCGCGCCTGGCTGGCACCGCCGGGCGGGGCGGTGTGCCTGTCGATCAGCTGGAGTTTCCGGGAGGTGCCGCCTGACCTGGGGGCTCTCAGTCTGGCGGTGGGCGTCTGCGTGGTGCGTGCGCTCGAGGAGGTGGGGCTGAGCGCGCGGCTGAAGTGGCCCAACGACATCCTGATCGAGCAGCGCAAACTCGGGGGCATCCTGATCGAGCTGCGCGCCGAGTCGGCCGGTCCGGCCTGTGTCGTGATCGGCATCGGACTGAATGCCGCATTGGGCGAGGCGCTGTTGCACCAGATTGCCGCCCTGGGACTGCCCGCGACCGATCTGGCGAGTGCCGGGGTGCTGGTGTCGCGTAACGTCGTTACGGCGGCGATCATCGCTCAGGTGCTGCGCGGACTGCAGCAGTTCGAGCGGGAGTCCTTGCGTCCGTTCATCGAACAGTGGCGCTCGGCCGACGCATTGCGCGGCAACGAGGTCAGCGTGCAAACGACGACGCAGACCATCCGAGGGGTGGCGCGCGGCATCGATCTGCACGGCGCGCTTCTGGTCGAGACGCCTCAGGGCGTGCGCCGCTTCATTTCCGGGGAGGTCACCGTGAGACCCGCGCTGTGAACGTACTGCTCATCGACGTCGGAAATACGCGGGTGAAGTGGACTCGCTATGATGGATCGACCATCGCACGCGCGCGCGCCGGTCACCATGCCGGTTGGACTGCGCGGGAGTTCGAGCGAGTGATCGGCTCGGCTCGGCGCAGCGAACGGATTTTCGTTGCGAGCGTTGCTGGCACGGCGGTGAACGCTGCGCTGAGCCGCGCAGCACGCCGGCTTAAGGCCCCGCTGCCGCAGTTCGTGGCGACGCGTCGCCAGGCCTGTGGCGTCACGGCCGGCTACATCGAGCCGTGGCGACTCGGCGTCGACCGGTTTCTGAGCATGATCGCAGCCCGCGCCCGCCTGCCCCGCTTACCGTTGTGCATCGTCGGGGTGGGCACAGCCATGACCATCGACCTGCTGGGAGCCGACGGTCGGCACCGCGGCGGCGCGATCATCCCGGCTCCAGCCCTGATGGTTTCGAGTCTCCTTGCCGGTACCCGCGGCATACGCCGCCGCGCGCAGGGCGGTGCGGGCGGGGCCGGGCAGGCGCTGTTCGGCCGCTCGACGCGGGCCGCCCTGGAGCAGGGCGCGAGGTACGCGGCCGCGGCGGCGGTGGATCGTGCGGTCCGCGAGGCGCGCAAGCTGGTGCGCCGTGATCCTCTGGTCGTACTGACGGGGGGCGGTGCAGCGGCGTTGCGGCCGCTGATCGACAGTGCCTGCCTCGAGATCCCCGATCTGGTGCTCTGGGGTCTGGCGGTGTGGGCCCAAGAGGGTTGACAATCCTCCCGTGCGCGTCGCGTTTTATCTCCTGCTGCTCGCGAATCTGCTCTTCCTGGCCTGGGCGGAGTGGATCGCCGTGCCGGCAGTGCCGGCTGAGGCTCCCTCCGGCGTGCCGCGGCTGCAGCTGGTAGGCCAGGATGTGCCGGCCTCGCCGCCTGCCGAGGGTGCGGCGCAGGCGCCGGCTGGAGCGCTGAGCGCGGCATTGACGGCTCAGGCGGCCGCCCCGGCGCCATCGGGTGCCGGGGCGGCCCAGGCATTGCAGTGCCTGTCCGTCGGCCCCTTTGGTCACGATCGCGAGGCCAGCAAGGCCATGGCGTTCCTGCGCGCCCGAAATCTTGCCCCGCGGCAGCGCGCCGCCGCCGTGCAACCGGTGCAATGGTATTGGGTTTATCTGCCCGACGTCAGTGAGCCCGGACGCGTGGAGCGCGCGCTGGCGGAGCTACGGCACGACGGTCTGTCGGGGGCAGAAGCGATGGCCACCCCGGACGGCAAGCCCGGGATCTCGCTCGGACTGTTCCAGGACGCCTCGCTGGCGCAGCGCCAGCTGGCGCGCGCGCGGACGAAGGGGTTCGCCGCGAGGCTGTCCGTGCGCCTGGTGGCTCAACCGGCCTATTGGCTCGATGTGTGGGTCGCTGGGGGCGCCGCAGCGCTGCCGTTGCAGGCACTGAACGCCGATCTTGGCGGAGCGTTCGCAACACAAGCCTGCCCGGCCGGGGATACCCCGCCGCTGCCGACCGATGCTACCGGGGCCGTCACTTCCGGATTGCCGCTGCCGGCCGAGGAGTCCACGGCGGCGTCGCCACCGTGATCCGCCCGCGAGGGCGCGGGCCCCGCTACAATCTGCGCGCCGCCCCGCGTTCGGGCGCCAAAGTGCCGGCTTAGCTCAGTGGTAGAGCAGCGGTTTTGTAAACCGTTGGTCGGGGGTTCAAGTCCCTCAGCCGGCACCAA
>JAKBBE010000008.1 GCA_021826035.1 Pseudomonadota bacterium
GCACGATGCTCACCGGCTCGTACACCACGCGCTTCTTCTCAGGGTCGTAGCGCGTCTCGACGTTGCCGATCAGCGGGAAGTCCTTGCGGAACGGATGGCCGATGAAGCCATAGTCGGTCAGGAGGCGACGCAGGTCCGGATGACCGCGGAACACGATGCCAAACAGATCGAATGCCTCGCGCTCGAACCAGTTCGCGCTCGACCACACATCGACCAGGGAGTCGACCATCGGTTCGCGCGTCTCGGGGCAGATCACGCGCAGCCGCAGGCGCGCGTTGTGCGTGATCGACAGCAGCTGATAGATGACCGCGAAGCGCCCGGGCATGTCCGGATCCGGCGGCGCATTGAGCTCGCGACCACGGCTGAAGCCGGTGCGGGTCGCCCCGGAGGTGAGCCACTCCTCGCGACCGTGGTGCAGGTAATCGACGCCGGCGACGTCCATCAGCGCCTCGAAGCGCAGCTCCGGCGTATCGCGCAGCGCCCGACACACCTCCAGCAGCCGGTCCGCTTCGGCCTCGAAGGCCAGATCCTGCGCGAGCGACGGCAGGCGGCGCACGCCGCTCACCCGCGCCTCGATCGTACGTGCCAGCGCCTCGATGGCGCTGCCCGCGGCAGCCTGTTCGGTGGATTGTTCCATGGTGTGCGCTCTACCTGGCGATCGTGCTGGTGCGGGCGATCTTCTTCTGCAGCTGGATGATGCCGTACACCAGCGCCTCGGCGGTCGGCGGACAGCCCGGGATATACACATCGACCGGTACGATCCGGTCGCAGCCGCGCACCACCGCGTAGGAATAGTGGTAATAGCCGCCGCCGTTGGCGCACGAACCCATGGAGATGACCCAGCGGGGTTCGGCCATCTGGTCGTACACCTTGCGCAGCGCCGGGGCCATCTTGTTCACCAGCGTGCCGGCCACGATCATCACGTCGGACTGGCGCGGACTCGGGCGAAACACCACGCCGAACCGATCCAGGTCGTAGCGCGAGGCACCGGCGTGCATCATCTCGACCGCACAGCAGGCGAGGCCAAAGGTCATCGGCCACAGCGATCCGGTGCGAGCCCAGTTGAGCAGGCTGTCGACCTGGGTCGTGAGGAATCCGCGTTGTGCGAATCCCTCTTGCTCTTGCGTCAATCCCACTCGAGCGCCCCTTTCTTCCACTCGTAGATGAAACCCACGGTGAGGATGCCGAGGAACACCCCCATGGCGATCAGACCGGCGATCCCGTTCTTCCCGAGCGCCACGGCCCAGGGGAAGAAGAACACGGTCTCCAGGTCAAAGACGATGAACAGAATCGCCACGAGGTAGTAGCGCACATCGAACTTGATGCGACTGTCTTCGAAGGCCTCGAAGCCGCACTCGTAGGCGGAGAGCTTCTCACGGTCGGCCGGGTTGCGGGCGAACAGGCGGCCGATGGTCGAGCCGAGGGCCAGCAGCACCAGCGCGATGGCGGTCGCCAGGGTGAGAAAAATGAGAATCGGCAAGTAATTGTTCAGCATGCTTCCATCGCCTGGGCAGAACCACGGAAAAAGAAGGCCCTCTCGGTGCCTCCCCTCCGAAGCTGCACATTGTAGCAGCGCACGAAAACAATTTGGTGCCGACGGTCGGATTCGAACCGACACGCCTCGCGGCGCTAGCCCCTCAAGCTAGTGTGTCTACCAATTCCACCACGTCGGCAACATCAACAATCATCGCTGCGGTGCGCGCCTCACGGCTTCGGCGGTGCGCCAGCCGGCTTGCCGGCCGTCCCCGCATTCTGCGGCGCACCCGCAGCCGGCGCCGGCGTCTTCGCGCCCGCGGCATGCGTCTGCCCCGCAATATCAAGAATCGTCTTCTGCTGCTCGTGCGTGCGCGTGCTGAGATAAGTCAGCGCCACACTGTTGAGCATGAAGATGGCGGCGAAAATCGCCGTCGCGCGCGACAACGCCGTCGTGGCGCCGCGCGCACCGAACACCGTGCCGGAGGCGCCAGCGCCGAAGCCCGCGCCCGCATCCGCGCCCTGCCCGTGCTGCAGCATCACCAAGATGATGATGCATATCCCGGCAATCAGCTGAATCACCAATAAAACGTCATGCAGCATAATTACAACCGCTCAGCGCAACCCGCACGCAGCGAGAATCGCCAAAAATTCCTCCGCATTGAGCGACGCGCCGCCGATCAGGCCGCCGTCGACATCCGGCTGTGCGAACAGCTCGGCCGCGTTGCTCGCCTTGACACTGCCGCCATAAAGCACGCGGGTCGCTGCAGCCATTTTAGCATCCCGTTTCGCAATCCGCTCACGAATGAACGCGTGCACCGCCTGCGCCTGCTCGGGCGTCGCGGTGCGACCGGTGCCGATGGCCCACATCGGCTCGTAGGCGATCACGCCCGATTCCAACGCACCCACCCCGCACAGCTCGAGCACCACATCCAGCTGCCGTGCAACGACCTCTTCGGTCCGTCCATTTTCCCGGTCCCACAGGTGCTCCCCGACGCACAGGATCGGCACCAGCGACTTGGCCTGGGCGGCAGCAAACTTGCGCGCCACCAGCTGATCGTCCTCGTGGTAGATCCAGCGCCGCTCGGAGTGCCCGACCAGCACGTACCGGCAGCCCACGTCCTGCAACATCGCGGCCGACACTTCCCCGGTGAAGGCCCCGCGCGCCTCGGCGCACACATTCTGTGCACCCAGCTGGATCGGCGTATCGCGCACCAGGCGCGCCACATCCTGCAGGTACACAAACGGCGGGAACACCAGGCATTCGGCTGGCGCACGGTCCGGATGTCCGGCGAGCAATTGCTCAATCAGGCGCGCGTTGTCGGCGCGCGTCCCGTGCATCTTCCAGTTTCCGGCAACGATGGGGCGACGCATGCGCAAGTCCGGACTTTCGAGCGGGGGCGCGATGATAGCGGCGCGCTCTTCGCAGCGCAACGCACGACGCGCCCCGCCCCATCAGCGCGTGACGGTGCGCACCACCTCAGCGAGCTCGGCGGCGGCCGCCTTGGCGCTCGCGTCCTCGCGACTCTCCACCATGACCCGGATGACCGGCTCGGTTCCCGAAGCGCGCAGCACCACCCGTCCGGTGCTCCCGAGCCGGGCTTCGACGCGCGCGACTGCCGCGCAGACGCTCGGCACCTCGCTCGGATTGAAGCGCTCGGCGACCTGCACGTTGAGCAGCACCTGGGGGAACTTGCGCATCGGTGCGGCCAATTCGGCCAGCGAGCGACCGGTGTGCTGCATCACCTCCAGGACCTGCAGCGCGCTCACCAGACCATCGCCCGTGGTGGTGCGGTCGAGGCACAGAATATGTCCAGAACTCTCCCCCCCGAGCATGCCGCCGCTCTCGCGCAGCAGCGAGAGCACGTAGCGGTCGCCCACGGCGGCGCGGCGGAACTCGATGCCACGCTCGCGCAGCGCCACTTCCAGCCCGAGATTACTCATCACCGTGCCGACCACCGGTCCGCTGAGCGTGCCGGCTTCCAGGCGCGCGCGCGCGAGGATGTAGAGGATCTGATCCCCGTCGACGATCCGCCCGAGGTGATCGACCAGCACCACCCGGTCCCCGTCCCCATCGAGCGCCACACCGACCTGGGCGCGCACCCCGGTGACGGTGAGCTGCAGCAGCTCCGGGTGCAGCGACCCGCAGCCGTCATTGATATTGCGCCCGTTCGGCGAGCAGCCAATCGGTACGATTTCCGCGCCGAGATCGGCGAGCACCCGCGGAGCGACCTTGTAGGCCGCGCCGTTGGCGCAATCGATCACGATCTTCAGGCCCGTGAGGTCCGTCCCCTGCGGCAGCGTCGCGGCGCAGAACTCCTGGTAGTGGGTGCGGGAGCGGTCGACGCGCATCGCGCGCCCGAGGCTGCGCGAGGTGCGGGTGAGCACCGGGTTGTCGAGTTCCGCCTCGATGCGCGCCTCGAGTTCATCGGAGAGCTTGCTGCCCTCACCGTCGAAGAACTTGATGCCATTGTCATCGTACGGGTTGTGCGAGGCGCTGATCACCACACCGAAATCGCACTCGAAGCGGCGCGTCATGTACGCAATGCCCGGGGTAGGCAGCGGTCCGATCAGCATCACATTCACGCCCGAGGCGACGAAACCGGCCTCGAGCGCCGACTCGAACATGTAGCCCGAGAGACGCGTGTCCTTGCCGATCAGCACCGTGCCGCCCTCCGGGGCGAGCACCCGGCCGGCCGCGCTCGCCAGGCGCAGCGCGAAATCGACCGTCATGGGATCCTCGCCCACCCGGCCCCTGAGGCCATCGGTTCCGAAGTATTTTCTGCTCACGCGCTGCGCCTCGCCGTTGCCCGTTCACCGCGGCGCGCATTATCGACCATCGCGCCACCGACGGGCCAGCATGAACCGAACGGCCTGCGAGTGCGCTCGCAAGCCGCGGCGGTCAGGGGCGTCTCGTGCCGCGCCCGCGCACATTCCATCGCCCCCCTCAGCGCACCTCAGCGCACCTCAGCGTCGCTGAGGGTCCGGTTGAGCGCAAGTCCGGCGAGTGCATGCAGCCGTTGCGCGTGGACCCGAGGTGCCTTAAAGCGAACGAACAGCATGTGCCCGGCCCGCATTGACGGAGAGCCTACCGCGCCGAGCTAGGGCCGCCCCCAGCGCCTGGTCGGAAAGAACACCCTGACAGACTGGCGCGACCGGCAGACCAGCAGAACCTGCGGTCGCCCGATCGTGACGCCCGCGCGCCTCTCGAGGTCATAAACTTCGCCGCGCCGGATGTGGCTCGCTCGCGCCACCGGATCGCAAATCCGGGCGGTCCATCGCGCACCGCAATGAGGCTGCGGAACCCTACCACCGTTCAACGCAGCAAGGTGCCGCTGTCGATGCACTCGATACTGCTCACTCTGCCGGACTGCCCCCGCGGCGGCGGCCGCACACCTCTTGCGCTTCGCGCTGCAGAGGCGCCTCATCGATGCGCACCGATGCATGAATCGAACGGTGATCCGGCAGGTGCCGCCGCATCGTATTGCGCGCCACGCCGTGATGCGTGCCGAGTGCCTACCGCTGAGGTCACGAACACCTTGTCGATTTCGATATCGGCCGTCCGCCCGAGGACCATCGCGAGTGTCCCGCTCTGACCCTCACGCATGCACAGCCCATGGGAGCCGGGCGGTGTTGCCAGCACGCGCGCCTCCCCCCGGCGTCCCGAGGAGCGCGCACCGCAGGGCTTGGCAAGCGCCTGAACCGGCGATGGCCTGCGCCATGTAGAGGGACGTGCCGGGCAGATGCATCATGCTCACCTTCGTGCTGTCCCACGGCTGCGCGGCACCATAGTCGGCGTCCGCGCTGCACAGCGGCCCGACCCGCATTGAGAATCGCTGATCCCCAAGGCGTGTATTTCTGCGGAGCAACGACCCCTAAGGTCCGCGGCCACTATGGCGTAAGACCTTCAGCGAGCGCACCGGCAGGCCGTTCACGCCAACGCGCGGCGAGTCGGCTGCACGGCGATGACGAGTCGCACGGCGGCCGCGTGGAACGACCCGCATTAAGAGATTGTCGCAAGGCCCATGGGTATCGCCGAAACCAGCGTGGCGAGCAGCACGAACCGTCCGGCGCAGCTCATGGACCGCCCAGAAGATATTGCCATGCGTCAACGATCTGGATTCCCTCCGGCGCGGCGCGACCGCCGCGCTCATGTGTCACCAGCATTCTGCGCGCGCCGGGCATCCTCTGCCCTGCCCACTGCAATGCATCGATTTCCCGCTGCCAAGACGCATCCTTCGTCAACGACAGCACCACGTTGATCAGCGCTTGCGGACGCTCAGAGCCCAAGACCAGATCTATCTCGCGCTCGAGGCCGACATAGGCCAGATCCTCACGCTCGCGACGCGCGTGCAAGTACACCGCTGTCTCCAGCCGTCGACCGATATCAACATGGGTCTCAGGCGCAAAGGGAAATCCGAGCGCCCAGTCGATGGTGTGCATCTTTTTCGGGTTGACCGCCTGTTTGCGTACTGAACGATCCGCGATGGGCAACAGAAAGAGCAGATACGACTCCTCCAGGCAGCGCACATAGTGATAGAGGGTGTCCTTGGCGAGACTCATGCCCTGCGAGGGAAAATCGTTGTAGAGCTTGTGAACATTGAGCAGCGATGCCGGCTGTGCGAGACAGTATTTGAGCAATTGGCGCAGCGCCTGTGGATTGCTCAGCCGGTGGCGCTCGAGCAAATCCTTGTAAAAGACGAGATCGACATATTCTTTGAGGATTCGCGGGCGAAGCGTCGCATCGGCCAAGACGATTTCAGGCAAGCCTCCGGTGGTCAGATACTCAGTCGATGCCGCAGCCAGACGAGCCTCTGAGCGGCGCGAATACGGTTCGTGAACGATGTCGCGGAAGCGCAGGTATTCCGGGAACGAGAGCGGGAACACCTCAAAGGAGATGCTGCGTCCGCGCAATCCGGTGGCGATTTCGCGCGACAGTAGGTGTGCTGACGACCCGGTGAGAAAGATCTGCACGTCCTCAGTATCGTCGACCCGGCGGACGAACGTTTCCCAGCCCGGCGCGTTCTGGATTTCATCGAAGAAGAGGTACTTCTTCTGACCTGCCAGATCCGGGTAAAGCTCCTCGTGTGCACGAAGGATCAAATCGAGCTGCCGAGTTCGGATGGGCAGAATTCGATCGTCCTCGAAATTCAGATAGATCAGTCGACGCCGATCAATGCCCGCCTCGATGAGGCGCCGCATGGTGTCGTAGAGCAGATACGTCTTGCCGCTGCGCCGGATGCCGACAAGGGTGATGACCTTGCGAATGTCGATCGGCAGCTGCAGAGCGCGCGGGACACTGCGCGGCAAACGACGCGCGTCGTTCTGCACCAGAATGTATTTGAGTGTTTCCTTGTGGACAAGGATAGAGTTCAACCGGTTACTCACCCTCGCCCGCTGCAGCGGCGCGTCTATCCGGGCGCTTCCCCGCCCGAGACGGCGGCCAGGACCTTCAGTGCATCGACCGTCGCGGCCACGTCGTGTACTCTGAGAATCCGCGCACCGTTCTGGGCCGCAATGAGCGCCGCGGCAACGCTGCCGTGCACGCGCTCCTGGGCCGGCTGGCCAGTGAGCGCACCGATCATCGATTTGCGCGACAGGCCGGCCAGGAGGGGCAGGCCCTCGATGCGCAGCGCCCCGAGGCGGCGCAGCAGCGTGAGATTGTGCTCGAGCGTCTTGCCGAACCCGAAGCCAGGATCGAGCACGATGCGCTCCTCGGCGATGCCGGCCGCAAGGCAGGCGTGTACGCGCTCCTGCAGGAACGCGCGCACCTCGCCCACCACGTCACGGTAGTGCGGCGCGTGCTGCATGGTGCGCGGCTCGCCCTGCATGTGCATGACACAGATCGCGCAGCCGGATTCGGCGGCCGCCTCGAGCGCCCCGGGGGCGCGCAGCGCATAGACGTCGTTGATCAGATCGGCCCCTGCGGCGGCACAGGCGCGCATCACCTCGGGCTTGCTCGTGTCGATGGACAGGACGGCGGGGGTTCGTGGACGCAGCCGCTCGAGCACCGGCAGCACCCGGCGCACCTCCTCCTGCGCCGTCACGGGCGCGGCGCCCGGGCGGGTTGATTCCCCGCCAAGATCGATGATCGCGGCACCCTCGGCCGCCAGCGCGAGCGCCCGTTCAAGGGCCTGCGCCGGGTCGAGATAGCGACCGCCGTCGGAGAAGGAGTCGGGGGTGAGATTCACCACCCCCATTACGAGCGGACGCTCCAGGGGGAGCGTCCGTGTGCCGCAGCGCAGCCGTGCGATCACCGCGTGCCTTCGCGCCGGGCGCGCGCCGCCCGGATCGGCCTCAACCGGCCGGTGAGCCGAGCGGAGCGCCCGGCAATGGTCCCGGCGGCATCGGCGGTCGATGCGAGATCGAATCGTCCCAGCCGCTCGGCGGCTTCGGCGTGCGGCCGGCCATGATGTCCTTCAGCTGCTCGTCCTCGATGGTCTCGTACTTGATCAGCGTTTCGGCCATCGCATGCAGCTTGTCGAGCGTCGCGGTCAGGATCTCCCGCGCCCGCTTGTAGTTGCCCTCGATCACCCGCCGCACTTCCTCGTCGATGGCATGCGCGGTGACGTCGGAGACCTGCTTGTGCTGAGTGACGCTGCGGCCGAGGAACACCTCGCCGGTCTCCTCGGTGTAGGTGAGCGGCCCGAGCTTGTCCGACAGACCCCACTTGGTGACCATGTTGCGCGCCAGTTCGGTGGCCCGCTCGATGTCGTTCGAGGCCCCGGTGGTGACCGCCTCGGGTCCGAAAATCAGCTCCTCGGCCACCCGCCCCCCGAACAGCGTCGCGATCGTGCTCTCCAGGCGCCGTTTGGACATGCTGTAGCGGTCCTGCTCGGGCAGGAACTGGGTGAGCCCGAGTGCGCGGCCGCGCGGAATGATCGTCACCTTGTAGACCGGATCATGCTCCGGCACCGTCATGGCGACGATGGCGTGACCGGCCTCATGATAGGCGGTCATGCGCTTCTCTTCCTCGGTCATGACCATCGAGCGCCGCTCCGCGCCCATCATGATTTTGTCCTTAGCGCGCTCGAACTCGTCCATGCCGACGATGCGCTTGTTGGCGCGCGCGGCGAACAGCGCCGCCTCGTTGACCAGATTCGCCAGATCCGCCCCCGAGAACCCCGGGGTGCCGCGGGCGATGAGTGCCGGCTTGACGTCATCCCCGAGCGGTACGCGACGCATGTGCACGCGCAGAATCTGCTCGCGGCCGCGCACGTCCGGCAGCGGCACCACGACCTGGCGGTCGAAGCGGCCCGGACGCAGCAGCGCCGGATCCAGCACATCCGGGCGGTTGGTCGCGGCGATGACGATGATGCCCTCATTGCCCTCGAAGCCATCCATCTCGACGAGCAGTTGGTTGAGCGTCTGCTCGCGCTCGTCGTGACCGCCGCCGAGGCCGGCACCACGGTGGCGGCCGACCGCATCGATCTCATCGATGAAAATGATGCACGGGGCGTGCTTCTTCGCCTGCTCGAACATGTCGCGCACGCGCGAGGCGCCGACGCCGACGAACATCTCGACGAAGTCCGAGCCGGAAATGGTGAAGAACGGCACCTTGGCCTCGCCCGCGATGGCGCGCGCGAGCAGCGTCTTGCCGGTCCCCGGGGAGCCGACCATCAGCACGCCCTTCGGGATCTTGCCGCCGAGCTTCTGGAACTTCCCCGGATCTTTCAGGAAGTCGACGATCTCGCCCACCTCCTGCTTGGCCTCATCGACCCCGGCCACATCGGCGAAGGTCACGCTGACCTGGTCCTCCCCGAGCAGCCGGGCGCGGCTCTTGCCGAAGGACATCGCGCCGCGTCCGCCGGAGGCGCCTTGCATCTGCCGGAGCATGTAGGCGAACACGACGATCAGCAGCAGCACCGGCAACAGCTGGATCAGGATCTGCTCGAGAATCCCCTCGCCCTTGGGCGGCTTGCCGGAGATATCGACGTTGTGCTGCTCGAGCGCCCCGATCAGCGCCGTGTAGTCGGTTTCGGGATTGAAGGTCTTGAACTGCTTATGGTCCTTCAAGGACCCGTAGAGCATGGTGCCCTGGAAGGTCACCGAGGAGACCTGGTTGGACTCGACGTCCTTCAGGAAGGTCGAGTAGGTCAGAGGCTGCGGCGCATTGGTGTTCGGCATGTAGCGGCTGAACACCGCCAGCAGGATCACCACGATGATCGCCCAGAGAATGATGTTCTTGGTCAGATCGTTCATTGCTTCAGCACGCTACACCAAGCGGAAGTCCTTCGCCAGCAGATACACCTCGGCACTGCGCGCACGCGAAGCGGCGGGCTTAACCAGCCGCACTTTGCCGAACCGACCACGGGCCTCACGCACCAGCGCATCGAAACCCGCGCCTTGAAATACCTTGATCAGGGCGCCACCGCCGCTCTTCAAGACCCGGCCGGCCATATCGAGCGCCAATTCCGCCAGATACATCGAGCGGGGCTGATCGACCGAGTCGATCCCGCTCATCGACGGCGCCATGTCCGAGAGCACCCAGTCGACCTGGCGCGCGGGCACTAGCGACAGGATACGCTCGAAAACGTCGTTTTCGCGGAAATCACCCTGCACGAACTCCACGTCCTCGAGCGGATCCATGGGCAGGATGTCCGTGGCCACCACCCGGCCGCTGCGGCCCAGGCGCCGGCGCAGATATTGGCTCCAGGCACCGGGCGCAGCGCCAAGATCGAGGCAGATTGCTCCCGATCGGATCATTTTCTCGCTCTTATCAAGCTCCTCGAGCTTGAAGACCGCGCGCGACCGCCAGCCCTCGGCCTGCGCCCGCTTCACGTAAGGGTCGGAAAAATGCTCCTGCAACCACCGACCGCTGCTTTTGGACCGATTCGCCATGTGAGTTCTGTACAATTCGCCGGATGTCCCCTGCACCGAATCTGACCGAGCGGCAACGCCGGCACCTGCGCGGCTTGGCGCACGCGCTCAAGCCCGTCATTCTCCTGGGCCACGCGGGCCTGACCGAGGCCGTAGCCCTCGAGACCGACCGGGCGCTCACGGACCACGAACTGATCAAGGTCAAGGCGCCCGGTGGCGACCGCGAGGCGCGCAATGCGCTGTTCGCTCAGCTCGCCGAGCGCACCGCAAGCGCGTTGGTCCAGCGCATCGGCAACGTCGCGGCGCTCTACCGGCCACGGCGTGACGTGCCGCGCATCGTCATTCCGGGCGAATAGCCCTTACTCGAGGCGGACCTCGACGATCTCGAGGGAGCGCAGGCCGCCCGGGGCCGCCACATCCACCGCATCGCCCTCGGATTTCCCCACCATCGCCCGCGCGATCGGCGAGGTGATCGAGATGCGCCCGGCACCGATGTCCGCCTCGTCCTCCCCGACAATCTGGTACACGAGCCGGTTGCCCTCCTCGTCCTCCAGTTCGACCACCGAGCCGAACACCACCTTGCCGGTCTTCGGCAGCGCACTGGGGTCGATGACCTCGGCGGTGGAGAGCTTCGCCTCGATCTCGCGGATCCGCCCCTCGATGAAGCCCTGCTGCTCGCGGGCGGCGTGATACTCGGCATTCTCCGACAGATCGCCGTGACTGCGCGCCTCGGCGATCGCCTTGATAACGGCCGGACGCGCCTCGCTCTTCAGGCGCTTCAGCTCCGCGCGCAGCGCCTCGGCACCACGCAGTGTCATGGGGGTACGTTTCATGCGCTCAGCGCTCCCTGATGCAGATCCTGCAGACGGTTCACCTCCACCTCGTCGAGATGGTCGAGCGCCTCGCAGGTCGCAAGGCCCGCCGCGAGCGTCGTGTAATACGTCACGCGCCGGTGCACCGCCTCGCGGCGGATGGAATTGGACTCGAGGATGGCGAGCTTGCCCTCGGTCGTATTGACGATGAGGTCGATCTCATCATTCTTGATCATATCGACGATGTGCGGGCGTCCCTCGCGCACCTTGTTGACGCGCCGGCACTCCAGTCCCGCGGCGCTCAGCGCCCGGGCGGTGCCCTCGGTGGCCACCAGCGAGAAACCGCGCTCGAGCAGTCGCCGGCCGAGCTGCACCGCGCCGGGCTTGTCCCGGTCGCGCACGCTGATGAAGCACACCCCGCGGCGCGGCAGCGTGACGCCCGAGGCGCTCTGCGCCTTGGCGTAGGCCTCCCCGAAGGTGCGGCCCGTGCCCATCACCTCGCCGGTCGATTTCATCTCCGGGCCGAGGATCGGATCGGCCTCGGGGAACTTCACGAACGGGAAGACCGCTTCCTTGACCGAATAATATGTCGGCGCCGGACGCTCGCTCACGCCGAGCTCGGTGAGGCGCCGCCCGCTCATCACCCGCGCGGCGATCTTCGCCAGCGGCAGCCCGGTGGCCTTGGAGACGAACGGCACGGTCCGAGAGGCGCGCGGATTGACCTCCAGGACGTAGATGACACCGTTCTGGATCGCGAACTGAATGTTCATCAGTCCGATCACGTTCAGCGCCGTGGCGAGCTTGCGCGTCTGCTCGCGCAGCTGTTCCTGCAACTGCGCGCTCAGGCTGTTCGGCGGCAGGCAGCAGCCGGAGTCCCCGGAGTGCACCCCGGCCTGCTCGACGTGCTCCATGATGCCGCCGATCAGCACCTGTTCACCATCGCAGACGGCATCCACGTCGACCTCGATGGCGACATCCAGGAACCGATCGAGCAGCACCGGACTGTCGTTGGAGACCTGCACCGCGCGGTTCATGTATCCGCGCAGATCCTCCTCGTTGAAGACAATCTCCATGGCGCGCCCGCCAAGCACGTACGAGGGACGCACCACGAGCGGGAAGCCCACCTCGCGCGCCAGCTGCACGGCCTGATCCTCGGTGCGCGCAGTCGCATTGGCCGGCTGGCGCAGTCCGAGCTGATGCACCAGCGCCTGGAAGCGCTCGCGGTCCTCGGCGACATCGATCGACTCCGGCGAGGTGCCGATGATCGGCGCGCCGGCCTGCTCGAGCGCGCGCGAGAGCTTCAGCGGGGTCTGTCCGCCGAACTGCACGATCACCCCCTCGGGCTTCTCCTTCTCCAGGATCTCCAGCACATCCTCCAGCGTGAGCGGCTCGAAGTACAGCCGATCGGACGTGTCGTAATCGGTCGAGACGGTCTCGGGGTTGCAGTTGACCATGATGGTCTCGAACCCGTCCTCACGCAGACTGAGGGCCGCGTGCACGCAGCAGTAGTCGAACTCGATGCCCTGCCCGATGCGGTTCGGGCCACCGCCGAGAATCATGATCTTGCGCCGCGTGCTCGGCTCGGCCTCGCACTCCTCCTCGTAGGTGGAGTACAGGTAGGCGGTCGAGGTGGCGAACTCCGCCGCGCAGGTGTCGACCCGCTTGTACACCGGGCGCACGCCCAGGTCGTGGCGCTTGTGGCGCACGGCCTGCTCGGGCATGTCGATGAGCTTGGCGAGGCGCGCATCGGCAAAGCCCTTGCGCTTCAGCACCCGCAGCCGCGCGGCCGTGAGGCCGGCGAGGCCCTCGGCGCTCACCGCGCGCTCCTCGTTGATCAGATCCTCGATCTGCGCGAGGAACCACGGATCGATGTGGGTGAGCTCGGCGATGCGCTCGAACGTCCAGCCGGCGCGGAACGCATCGGCGACGTACAGCAGGCGGTTCGGCCCCGGCGCACGCAGCTCGTGCGTCAGTTTGCCCTCGCACTCCTCCGCCGAGGGCGGCAGCGCCTGGGGCGTCAGCCCGTCAAGTCCGGTCTCGAGCCCGCGCAGCGCCTTGTGCAAGGACTCCTGGAAGGTGCGCCCGATCGCCATCACCTCGCCCACGGACTTCATCTGCGTGGTCAGCCGGTCGTTGGCCGCGGGGAATTTCTCGAACGTAAAGCGCGGGATCTTGGTCACTACGTAGTCGATCGCCGGCTCGAAGGACGCCGGGGTCGCCCCGCCGGTGATGTCGTTCTTCAGCTCATCGAGCGTATAGCCGATGGCGAGCTTCGCGGCGATCTTCGCGATCGGAAAGCCGGTGGCCTTCGAGGCGAGCGCCGAGGAGCGCGACACCCGCGGGTTCATCTCGATCACCAGCAGCCGCCCGTCGCGCGGATTGACCGCGAACTGCACGTTCGAGCCGCCGGTGTCGACACCGATCTTGCGCAGCACGGCGATCGAGGCGTCGCGCATGCGCTGGTATTCCTTGTCGGTGAGCGTCAGCGCCGGGGCGACCGTGATCGAGTCCCCGGTGTGCACGCCCATCGGATCGAAGTTCTCGATCGAGCAGATGATGATGCAGTTATCCTTGTGGTCGCGCACCACCTCCATCTCGAACTCTTTCCAGCCGATCACCGACTCCTCGAGCAGCACCTCGCTGGTCGGGGAGGCATCGAGTCCCCCGGCGACGATCGATTCGAGCTCCTCGCGGTTGTAGGCGATGCCGCCGCCGGAGCCCCCGAGGGTGAAGGACGGACGGATCACGATCGGAAAGCCGATCTCCCCGGAGATCCGCAGCGCATCCTCCAGGTTGCGGGCGATCTGCGAGTGCGGGGACTCCAGGCCGATCTCGCTCATCGCGTTGCGGAAGCGCTCGCGGTCCTCGGCCATGTCGATGGCCTCGCGCTTCGCGCCGATCAGCTCCACGGCGAATTTCTCGAGCACCCCCTCGCGCACCAGATCGAGCGCGGTGTTGAGTGCGGTCTGACCGCCCATGGTGGGCAGCAGCGCATCGGGGCGCTCCTTCTCGATGATGCGCGCCACGGTGCGCCAGTTGACCGGCTCGATGTAGACGGCATCGGCCATCTCCGGGTCGGTCATGATGGTGGCCGGATTGGAGTTGACCAGGATGACCCGGTACCCCTCGCTGCGCAGCGCCTTGCAGGCCTGCGCGCCGGAGTAGTCGAATTCACATGCCTGGCCGATGACGATCGGACCGGCGCCGATGATCAGAATGCTCTTCAGGTCGCTGCGCTTGGGCACTGAGTCAGTCTCGCATCAACGGGAAAGGGCCGGCTGTCGCGGCGGGTTCTGGGCAGAGCCGGTGTCGCCCGGCGGGGTCTGGCGCAGCTGCGCCTGCAGCCGGCGCACCATCAGCTGCACGAAGCGCTCGAACAGCGGCTTCACATCGTGCGGCCCGGGGCTCGCCTCGGGGTGGCCCTGGAAGCCGAACACCGCACGGTCGGTGAACGCGAGCCCCTGCAGCGAACCATCGAACAGCGAGCGGTGCGTGGCGCGCACGCTCGCGGGCAGCGTCGTCTCATCGACCGCGAAGCCGTGATTCTGGCTGGTGATGAGCACCCGCCCGCTCTCGAGGTCCTGCACCGGGTGGTTCGCCCCGTGGTGACCGAATTTCATCTTCAGCGTGCGCGCGCCGCTGGCGAGCCCGAGAATCTGGTGTCCCAAGCAGATGCCGAACACCGGCAAGTCGGTGGCGAGGAACGCGCGCGCCGCCTCGATCGCGTAGGTGCACGGCTCCGGATCGCCCGGGCCGTTGGAGAGAAAGATGCCATCGGGGGCGAGCGCCAGCGCCTCCTCGGCGCTCGTCTCGGCCGGCACCACCGTCATGCGGCAGCCGTAGTCGGCGAGCAGCCTGAGGATGTTGCGCTTGATCCCGAAGTCGTACGCCACGACGTGCAGCCGCTGATGCGCCCGCAGCGTGCGCGTGCCCTCCGGCCAGACGCTCCCGTCATTCCACTGGAAGGAGCGCCGGGTGCTGACCACCTTGGCGAGGTCCATGCCCTTCAAGCCCGGGAACTTGCGCGCCGCGATCACCGCGGCGTTCGCGTCGGCCTGCTCACCGGTCATGATGCAACCGGACTGCGCGCCGCGCTCGCGCAGGATGCGCGTCAGGCGACGGGTGTCGATCCCGGCGATGGCGACGATGCGGCCGCGCTCGAGAAACGCCCCGAGCGATTCGCTGCCGCGCCAGTTGCTCCAGCGCGCCGGCAGATCACGCACCACGAGGCCGGCGGCGTAGATCTGCGCCGATTCCAGATCCTCGGGCGTCGCTCCGGTGTTGCCGATGTGCGGACAGGTGAGCGTGACGATCTGACGGGCGTATGACGGGTCGGTGAGGATTTCCTGATAACCCGTCATGGCGGTGTTGAAGACAACTTCGCCTGTGGTGTTGCCTTTGGCACCAATCGACTGGCCACGGAAGACGGTCCCATCCGCAAGTGCCAGTACTGCCGGTACGCTCACTTCGATGAATCCTCTCTTTAGCGCTGGGTTCTCGTGTCAGCCGGCCGGCGCGTAGATCGCCCCGCGCTGCGGAGCTCTCGGCCCAAGACCTGCAGATATACAAAGCGGGAGGAGTTCGTGCTGAACATCCTCCCGCCTTGCGTGGACTAACCCGCCGAGGATTCGAAAAACCTGCAGCGGATCGGGCGAAATTCTACGGTCGGAGGCTGCGGGTGTCCACGGAAAATTCGCCTACATGGAGGTATGAAGCCGCCGTGTAAAATTTCGCAACCTATTGATTTTTAATCAAAATATCACGCATGAAATAGCGGCCCGCCGGCCGTTGCGCCAGCCAGAGCGCAGCGGTCAGAGCGCCGCGGGCGAACACGCGCCGATCCGCCGCCCGATGGCCCAGTACGAGCGTCTCCCCGGTGCCGAGAAAGCGCACCTCATGCTCCCCGGCCACGTCCCCGCCACGCAGCACCGCGAAGCCGATCTGCCCGCTCGGCCGTGCGCCGGCGCGGCCGGCGCCGGCGGCCGCGAGTGCCGCCTCGCAGGAGAGGCCGCGCCCCTCGCCGGCCGCCCGGCCGAGCGCCAGGGCGGTCCCCGAGGGGGCATCGCGCTTCATGCGGTGGTGGGTCTCGAGGATCTCGATGTCAAACGCCTCCGGCAGCGCCCGTGCGGCGGTGCGCACCAGTTCAAGCAGCAAGGTCACCCCGAGACTGGTATTCGGCGCCACCAGCAGCGCCACATCGCGGGCCGCGGCGGCGAACTCGGCCTCGAGCGCTTGCGGATAGCCCGTGGTGCCCAGCAGCAGCGCGACCCCAGCGGCTCGGCAGGCCGCGAGGTGCTCGGCCGTCGCCTGCGGGGCGGAGAAATCGATCGCGACGTCGGCGTCCTGCAGCGCCACGGCCAGGTCCGCGCTCAGCCGGACCCCGAGCGGCGCTGCGCCGGCGAGTTCCCCGGCATCGCGCCCGAGCCCACCGCTCGCGGCCGAGGCCACCGCGGCGCTAAGCACAAGCCCGTCGAAATCCGCCGCCGCGCGCACCAGTTCGCGTCCCATCCGGCCAGCCGCTCCGATGATGACGACGCGGGTGCTCATCATCGCCGCTCAGCCGCCGAAGAAGCGCCGCACACCATCGAAGAAGCCCTTCTCCCGCGGTGAGTGGCGCGGGCCCTCCACTTTCAGGGACTCCTCGAGCGCGCGGATCAGCTCGCGCTGCTCGGCCGACAGGTGCACCGGGGTCTCGACGACCACGCGACAGAACAGGTCCCCGCGTGAGCCGCCGCGCACCGGCTTGACCCCCTTGTCGCGCAGCCGGAAGACCCGGCCCGACTGGGTTTCCGCCGGGATCTTCAGCGCCACATTGCCGTCGAGCGTCGGCACCTCCACGGTGCCCCCGAGCGCAGCGGTGGCGAAACTGACCGGGACTTCGCACGAGAGATGCTCCCCGTCCCGCTCGAAAATCGCATGCTCGCGTACGTTCACCTCGACATAGAGGTCCCCTGGCGGCCCGCCGTTGCGGCCCGCTTCCCCCTCGCCGCCGAGGCGGATGCGGTCCCCGGTGTCCACGCCGGCGGGGATCTTCACCTGCAGCTTGCGCGTGCGGCGCACCCGGCCCTGCCCGAGGCAGGTATCGCAGGGGTTGCGCACGATCGTGCCGGCACCGCGGCACTTCGGGCAGGTCTGCTGCAGCTGGAAGAAGCCCTGGGAGATGCGCACCTGGCCGCCGCCGCCGCAGGCATCACAGGTCTGTGGCGTGCTGCCCTTGGCCGCGCCGCTCCCGTGGCAGGTCTCGCACTCGGAGAGCTTCGGCACCTCGATCTCCACCGAGTGGCCAAATACCGCCTCGTGCAGATCGAGCTCGAGTTCGTAGCGCAGATCGGCGCCGCGAAACACCTGGGCGTGTCCGCCGCGGCGGGCCGCACCGAAGATGTCACCGAACACATCCCCGAAGATGTCGCTGAAGGCATCCGCGGTGTTGCCGCGGCCGCGCGCGCCGGCCGCGGCCGCTTCGAGGCCGGCATGGCCGTACTGATCGTAGGCGGCCCGCTTGTGCGGGTCGGTGAGGACCTCGTAGGCCTCCTTGGCCTCCTTGAAGCGCCCCTCGGCCTCCGCGTCATCCGGATTGCGATCCGGGTGATATTTCATGGCGAGGCGCCGGTACGCCTTTTTGATGTCCGCCTCGGTCGCCGTCTTAGGGACGTCGAGGACTTTGTAGAAGTCTTTTTTCATGCGTCTCGCACAGCGGCGGCGGGGTTCGCGCCGCGAACCCCGCCCACTATACCGACTGGCTCAACCTGGCGGTCAGGATGCCTTGCGGCCCTTGTCCTTGACCTCTTCGAACTCCGCGTCGACGACATTCTCCTTGCCGGCGGCGGCTGGCTCGCCCGACGCATCGGGTTCGGCCCCGGCCGTCGCGCCGCCCGCGGCGGCTTCCCCGGCGTAGGCCTTCTGCGCGATGCCGGCGGAGGCCTGAGCCAACGCCTCGGTCTTCTTCTCGATGACCGCCCGGTCATCGCCCTTCAGCGCGGTGCGCAGATCGGCAATCGCCGACTCGACGCTGGCGCGCTCGCCCGGCTCAACCTTCTCCCCGAGATCCTTCACGCTGCGCTCGACGGCGTGGATCATGGCATCGGCCTTGTTGCGCGTCTCGATGAGCTCACGGAAGCGCTTGTCGTCCGCGGCGTGCGCCTCGGCGTCGCGCACCATGCGCTTGATCTCGTCGTCGTTCAGACCGCTCGAGGCCTTGATGACGATCTTCTGCTCGCGCCCGGTCGCCTTGTCCTTGGCCGACACGTTGAGGATGCCGTTGGCGTCGATGTCGAAGGACACCTCGACCTGCGGCATGCCGCGCGGGGCGGGCGGGATGTCCGACAGGTCGAACTTGCCGAGCGACTTGTTGTCCACCGCCCGCTCGCGCTCGCCCTGCAGCACGTGAATGGTCACCGCCGTCTGGTTGTCATCGGCGGTGGAGAACACCTGCGCGGCCTTGGTCGGGATCGTGGTGTTCTTCTCGATCAGTTTGGTCATCACCCCACCGAGCGTCTCGATGCCGAGCGACAGCGGCGTGACGTCGAGCAGCAGCACGTCCTTGACCTCACCGGCGAGCACGCCCGCCTGGATCGCCGCGCCCACCGCCACCGCCTCATCGGGGTTGACGTCCTTGCGCGGCTCGCGGCCGAAGAAATCCTTCACGTACTTCTGCACCAGCGGCATACGCGTCTGACCGCCGACCAGGATGACCTCGGCGACCTCGTTCGCCGAGAGCCCCGCATCCTTCAGCGCGGTGCGGCACGGCGCGATGGTCTTCTGCACCAGCTCCTCGACCAGCGACTCGAGTTTGGCGCGGGTGAGCTTGATGTTCAGGTGCTTCGGCCCCGAGGCGTCCGCGGTGATGTACGGCAGGTTGATGTCGGTCTGTTGCGTGGAGGACAGCTCGATCTTGGCCTTCTCGGCCGCCTCCTTCAGGCGCTGCATGGCGAGCGGGTCGCGGCGCACATCGACGCCCGACTCCTTCAGGAACTCCTCGGCGAGGAAATTGATGATGCGCAGATCGAAATCCTCGCCCCCGAGGAACGTATCGCCGTTGGTCGAGAGCACCTCGAACTGATGCTCCCCGTCGATCTCGGCGATCTCGATGATCGAGATATCGAAAGTGCCACCGCCCAAGTCATACACGGCGATCTTGCGGTCCCCGCTCTGCTTGTCGAGCCCGTAGGCGAGCGCGGCGGCAGTCGGCTCGTTGATGATGCGCTTGACCTCCAGGCCCGCGATGCGCCCGGCATCCTTGGTCGCCTGGCGCTGCGAATCATTGAAGTAGGCCGGCACCGTGATCACCGCCTCGGTGACCGGCTCGCCGAGATAGTCCTCGGCGGTCTTCTTCATCTTCATCAGCACGCGCGCGCTGACCTCGGGCGGGGCCATCTTCTTGCCCTGCGCATCGACCCACGCATCGCCGTTGTCGGCGCGGGCGATCTTGTACGGAACCATCTTCGAGTCGCGCTGCACCACCTCGTCCTCGAACTTCCGTCCGATGAGGCGTTTGATCGCGAACAGGGTGTTCTGCGGGTTGGTGACCGCCTGACGCTTGGCCGGCTGGCCCACCAGCACCTCGTTGTCCTTGGTGAAGGCGACGATGGACGGAGTCGTGCGGTCGCCCTCGCTGTTCTCGATGACCCGGGGCTTGCCGCCCTCCATGATGGCGACGCACGAGTTCGTGGTCCCGAGGTCGATGCCGATTACCTTTGCCATGATCTGCTCCGCCGAAATCAGTTGCTTATGGAGAGTCCGCTGGAGGACTTTCTGGGGGTATCTCCCGCCGATTCAAGGGTGGCGGGGCATTCGCTGAACCTACGTCTTGGCTTTCGCCACGATCACCCGCGCCGGGCGCAGCAGCCGTCCGTTGAGCTCGTAGCCGGCCTGCACCACCTGCAGCACGGTGTCCGGGGCGGCCTCGGCCGACTCCTGCGCCAGCATCGCCTCGTGCCGCGCCGGGTCGAACGACTCCCCGAGCGGACGGATGGCGCTCACGCCGAGCTTCTCGAGGGCCTTGGCAAGCAGCTGCAGCGTCGCTTCCTGGCCCTGCCTGAGGTT
Source organism: Pseudomonadota bacterium (assembly GCA_021826035.1). The sequence continues at coordinate 20,148 of JAKBBE010000008.1, forward strand.
CGCCGGATCCACCTCCGGGCGCGCGGCGCTCTGGATCGCCAGCTCCAGGCTGTCCTGCACCGGCAACAGCTCGGCGGCGAATTTCTCCAGCCCGTAGCGGTTGGCCGCCTCGATGTCGCGCTGGGCGCGTTTGCGCACGTTGTCCAGTTCCGCCAGCGCCCGCAGCATCTGTTCCTGGCTCTCTTTGGCACGCTGCTCGGCCTGCGCCAGCGCCTGCTCCAGCCGCATCGTCTCGTCCGAGGCGACCGCCGCGTCGGTCTCGCGCTCGCCTGAGGGGCTCGCGCCCGCCTGATCAGTGCTCATCCGCAATCCTCTTTCCGCTCTTGCGCCGTGAAAAAAAAACGCACCCCGACCCGCGGCTCGCGCCGTGGCAACGGACAGCGCTCGGTGTGGGGATCAGCGCCGCGAATTCAAGGCGGCGCCGAGGAGTTTAGCCGTCATGTCGACGATGGGGATGACCCGCTCATAGGCCATGCGGGTCGGACCGATGACCCCGAGCACGCCGAACGCCGAGGCCGGCGTGCCGTACGGGGCGGTCACCAGGCTGCAGTCATCGAGAATGCGGTAGCCGGACTCGTGCCCGATGAAGATCTGCACCCCCTCGGCACGCAGGCTGTGATCGAGCAGGTGCAGGAAGTCACGCTTCTCGTTGAAGGCCTCGAACAAGCGCCGCAGTCGCTCAACGCTCGAGAGCTCCGCGACGCTCATCAGATTGGTCTCGCCCTTGATAACGTACTCGAGCTCCCCGTTCTGCGCGCCGCTGGCAAACACGTGCTGCGCCATCGAGATCGCATCGAGCATCACCTGATTGAGGTGCGCACGCGTCTCGCTCAGCTGACGCAGGATCTCCTGGCGCACCTCCTCCAGCGAGCGGCCACGCAGCTGCTCGTTGAGGAAGTTCGAGGCGCGGCGCAGCTCATCGTGGGAGAAGTAGCGCTCCAGCTGCACGATGCGGTTCTGCACCTCGCGCTCCCCATACACCAGCACCACGAGCACGCGGTTCTCGGAGAGCCCGACGAACTCGATCTGGGTGATGGTGGCCTGTGTGGCCCGCGGCAGAGTGACCACGCCGGCGAGGCGAGTCAGGCTCGAGAGCAGCTGCGAGACGCTGCTCACCAGGTCCTTGCCGCTCTCGCGCACCGCCTCGAGCTGCCGCTCGATCTCGGCCGCCGCGGCGGCCTCGAGGGGCTGGACCTGCAGCAGCGAGTCGACGAAGAACCGGTACCCCTTGTCAGTCGGCACCCGCCCGGCGGAGGTATGCGGCGAGGCGACGAAACCGAGCTCCTCCAGATCGGCCATCACGTTGCGGATGGTGGCGGAGGACAGCTGCAATCCGGACTCGCGCGACAACGCGCGCGAGCCGACCGGCTGGCCGTCGCGGATGTAGCTCTCCACGAGCGAGCGCAGCAGGTGCTGCGCTCGCTCGCTCAATTGTTCTTCCGGGGATTCGTGCGTCATATATACGTGCGCCGCTGCGCACACCTGCCGCTCTGGCGCCACCGACTGTTCTGAAAAGCTATAGACGCCACGCCCAAGCGTCAAGCAACCCTTGCGTCGTCCTGCTAGGATTCTCACCGATGACCCCTCCCCGTATCTGCGCTCTGGTCGGCCGCTTCACGGACCCGCGGGTGGCCGAGTCCGCGCGGGTGGCGCTTGCCCACCTGGTCGAGCGCGGGGTGACGGTGCGGGTCGATGGCGCCGCGCCGCTCGCGGCGAGCGCGGGGGCGAGCGCGGTCACGACGGCCGAGCTCAGCCCCGGGGCGGACCTGATGATCGCCGTCGGGGGTGATGGCACGCTGCTCTACGCCGCGGGGCTCGTGGCCCGCCACGGCGTGCCGCTGCTCGGCATCAACCGCGGCCGGCTCGGCTTTCTCACCGACGTGATGCCCGAGGACATCGCCGCCTGCCTCGATGCCGCCCTCGCCGGGCAGCTCGCCGCCGACGAGCGGCCGCTGCTCGCGGCTCGGCTGGAGCACGCCGACGGCACCTGCCGCCAGGCGCTGGCGCTGAACGATGTGGTGCTGCAGAAGCTCGCCACGGGCCGGATGCTGGATTTCGAGACCCGCGTCGCCGGCCGCTACGTCAACACCCACGCCGGCGACGGCATCGTCGTGGCAAGCGCCACCGGCTCGACCGCCTACGCCCTGTCCTGCGGTGGGCCGATCATCGAGCCACAGCTCGACATCGTGGTCCTGGCGCCGATCTGCCCGCACACCCTTTCCGACCGGCCCATCGTGGTGTCCGGCCGCTCGGTGATCGAGGTCCGCCTGCTCGAGCGGCCCGACACGCGCGCCCAGGTGACCTGCGATGGCAGCATCCTCGGGACGCTGGTGCCGGGGGAGCGCCTGGAGATTCGCCCCGCCGCCGAGCGCGTCACGCTGCTGCACCCGCCCGGACACGACTATTTCCGGCTGCTGCGCTCGAAACTGCACTGGGGCCGCGGCGACAGCGAGCGCTGAACGCCCTCTACCACCCCCACCCACACCCTTGCGCGATCCGCCATGCTCATCGCCCTTAAGATCCGCGACTTCGCCATCATCGATGAACTCGAGCTCACCCTGCGCACGGGCCTGACGGTGCTCACGGGGGAGACCGGCGCCGGCAAATCCATCCTGGTCGATGCGCTGCAGCTGCTCGGCGGCGGCCGCGGCGGGGCGGAAATGATCCGCCACGGCGCCGAGCGGGCCGATCTCACCGCCACGTTCGACCTGCGCGGCGCGCCCGAGGAACTGAAGGCCTGGCTGGAGCGCCAGGCGCTCGAGGGCGATGAGCTCATCGTGCGCCGCGTGCTCGGCACCGACGGACGCTCGCGCGCCTGGCTCAACGGCCAGCCGGTGCCGGTGCAGCTGCTGCGCGAGGCGGCGGATCTGCTGATCGACATCCACGGCCAGCACGAATTCCAGTCACTCACCCGCGCGGCGCGCCAGCGCGAGCTGCTCGATGAGTTCGGTGCGCTCGCCGCCGAACTGAGCGCGGTCGAGACGGCCTACCGACACTGGCGCGAACGGCACAGCCGCGCCCGTGCGCTCGCCGCGGCGGCCGAGGATCGTGATGCGCGACTCGATCTGCTGCGCCACCAGGTCACAGAACTGCGCGCACTCGAACTGCAGGCCGATGAGCTCCAGCGCCTCACCGAGGAGCGCACCCGCCTCGCGCACCGCGGCCGGTTGGCCGAGGCCGCCCAGGGGGCCCTCGGCCAGCTCTACCAGGATGAGCCGTACAACGCCCATGGGGCGATCGGGCGGGCGCTGCAGGCGCTGCGCGCCGCGGCGGCGATCGATGCGCAGCTCAGCCCGATGGTCACCCTGACACAGGATGCGCAGGTCAACGTGCGCGAGGCGGCCCGCGAGCTCGAGCGCTATGCGCAGAGCCTCGAGCTCGACACCACACGCCAGAACAGCGTCGAGAGCCGGCTCGCGGCGATCGAGGATCTCGCCCGCAAACATCGGGTGAGCCCCGCGCAGCTGCCGGCGCGCGCCGTGGAGCTCGCCGCGGAGCTCGAGCAGCTCGAGCGCGCCGAGCTCGACCTGAAGGCGCTGCGCGGGGAGCTCGAGGCGGCGCTCGCGCACTACCACCGGCAGGCCGCGGCGCTCACCGAGGCGCGGAGCGCAGCCGGCGGCGCACTGGCCAAGGCGGTGACGGCGCACATGCAGGCGCTGGGCATGGCCGGAGGCCGCTTCGAAGTCGCCCTGACGGCGCGCGCGGACGAGCCGGCGCCGCACGGCTCCGATGACGTTGAATTCCGCGTCAGCGCCAATCCCGGCCAGCCGGTGCGCGCCCTGGCGAAGGTTGCCTCCGGCGGGGAGCTCTCGCGACTGTCGCTCGCCGTCGAGGTCGCCAGCAGCGCGCGCGAGACGCGCTGCATGGTCTTCGATGAAGTCGACTCCGGGATCGGCGGGGCGGTCGCGGAGATCGTCGGACGGGAGCTGCGCGCGCTCGGGGAACGCGGCCAGGTGCTGTGCGTGACGCACCTGCCACAGGTGGCCTCACAGGGCCATCAACAGTTGCGGGTGGCCAAACACAGCGACGGGCGTGCCACGCACACCCGCCTGACAGAGCTGCCCGAGACCGAGCGCATCGAGGAACTCGCGCGGATGCTCGGCGGGGTCGATGTCACCGTCACGGCGCGCGAGCACGCCCGCGAGATGCTCAGCGGCGCCGGCCGCGCCCCTGCGGGGGCGCACACGCCGGTGCGCCGGCCAAAGCGCGGCGCGCAGCGCCGCTGAGCGCCCCTCACGGGCGCGGCAGGCGCCGGTGCGGACAGGCCTCGCGCCGGCAGTGCCCGTAGAGAATCAACGAATGGTCGCGGATCTGGAACTGCAGCCGCTCGGCCACCGCGTTCTGACGCGCCTCGATACCCTCATCGACGAACTCCTCGACCTGGCCGCAGTCAAGACACACGATATGATCGTGGTGCGCACCCTGATTCAGCTCAAAGACCGCCATGCCGTCCTCGAAGTGATGGCGGGTCACGAGTCCGGCGGCCTCGAACTGGGTGAGGACCCGGTAGACGGTGGCAAGTCCGATGTCCTCGTGCGAGTCGAGCAGGCTGCGGTAGATGTCCTCGGCCGACAGGTGACGCGTCTGGCTGCCGGCGAGGATCTCGAGGATCTTCACTCGCGGCAACGTGACTTTCAGGCCGGCTTTACGCAGGTCCTTGCTTTCCACGCGTTGCGATCCTCCGGATGTGTCCGCCGCAGGGAATCGCGGCGGTGCTTGCCCGATCAGGTATGATCGGCCCAATTATTGCCCATCGGACCTCCATGCGACCAGTTCAATTGACCTCTGCTGTGCGTCTCGCCGCCCTGCTCGCGGCGTTCTCGGGCCTGCTCGCCGGCTGCGTCTACCGCATGTCGATTCAGCAGGGCAACTATCTCGACGGCCATACCGTGCGGCAGCTGAAGGTGGGCATGACTCGGGTGCAGGTGCGCTATCTGCTCGGCACGCCGATGATCCAGGACGTCTTTGATTCGGACCGCTGGGACTACGTCTACTACTTCAAGCGCGGCTACGTGCAGCGGCCGATCGAGAGCCGCGTGACCGTGTTCTTCCACGACGGCAAGGTCAGCCGCTTCAAGCTGCTCGATGTGCCGAAGGGCCAGCCGATCGCCCCGGGACTGCTGCCCTCGCCGAAGAAATTCCCGCTGCTGTAACTCAGCGCCGCGCAGATCCGAGGCGCGCGCGCCGGCGCGCGCGCGGATCCTGCACGAGCGGCTGGTACAGTTCGATGCGATCCCCGTCGGCCGGTCGCGCATCGCGTGCACACGGTTCACCGAAGATCCCGACCGGCGCGCTGTCCCAGGGAACCGGAACATCGGGCGCCGCGCGCCGCGCGGCGCTGAGTGCCGCAGCGACATCGGCGTCCTGCTGCAGCTCCACCGGCCAGAGGAACTGGCGCTGCTCGGTGGCATAGGCCACCAGACAGCGCTTCAGCCCGCCGCTCACGGCGCGGCGAGCCCCTCGGTGAGCTGCAGATCGCGGCTGCGGGCGACGAATGCATCGACCAGCGACCCGACCGTCTCGGCGAAGATGCGCTCGAAGAGCACCGCGGAGAGGGTGTTCTTGAACTGGAAGCGCAGCATCAGCTCGACCTGCGTGCCTTCCCCGGCGGGTGTCAGGCGCCACTGCCCCTCGAGCGCACTGAACGGGCCGTCGACCAGACGCATGTGGATACGCCGGTACGGCTCGAGCGCGTTGCGGGTGGTGAAATCCCCGGTAAACGGCCCGCGACGCACGCCGATGCTGGCGACGATCTCACTGTCGCTGCGCGAAAGCACCCGCGAGTGGGTGCACCACGGCAGGAACTGCGGATAGCTGTCGATGTCGTTGATCAGCGCGAACAGCCTGTTCGGCGGCATCTTGATGAGCGCCGAGCGCTTGACTTCTCGCATGGGCGACATTGTCCCAGGATCGCCCCGGCACCGACAAGAGCCGCCGCCGCACCCGAGCGGCGTGCGCACGCTACAATGCGCGCCCCCGAGCGACCCGAAGAGCCGATGCCTGCCAAGCCCGCCGCCCCCGCCCGACTCATCGCCGAGAACCGCAAAGCGCGCTACGAGTACTTCATCGAGGAGCGCTACGAGGCCGGTCTGGTGCTGCAGGGCTGGGAGGTCAAATCGATGCGCGCCGGTCGGGCGCAGCTGACCGAGTCCTACGTCTACCTGCGCAACGGCGAGGCATTTCTCTTCGGCGCGCACTTCTCGCCCCTGGCGGCGACCTCCACGCACGTGCTGGCCGACCCGGCGCGCACGCGCAAGCTGCTGCTCAATCGCAGCGAGCTCAACGGCCTGATCGGCGCCGTCGAGCGGCGCGGCTACACCCTGATCCCGCTCGAGCTGCACTGGAAGAACGGACGGGCCAAGCTCACCTTCGGACTCGCCAAGGGCAAGAAGCAGCACGATAAGCGCGCCACGGAAAAGGACCGCGACTGGGAGCGCGACAAGGCGCGCCTGCTGCGCCGCGGCTGAGACGTCCGGCCCGAAACTGTTTATAATGACAGTCTGCGCGGTGCACGCGCGCCGCTGTGCAGAACGCGCGCCGACGCGTATGCTTATGCGCGACAGATCTCTCTTGGGGGCGACCGGTTTCGACGTGGGTTGCGAACCTTCAGAGGCGTACCGAGGCGCAGTGCCCTCGTAAATCTCGCTGCAAAACTATAGTTGCCAACGACGACAACTTCGCTCTCGCCGCCTAACCGCGGCTGACCTTCGACCGGTCCGTGCCTGTGCGGCCGACTCGGGGGACGCGTTCACAGGCTCGCGATCCGGTGTGCGACGGGCCGGATCGTTAAGAGTCACCGTCCGCTGGCGCTTCGTCTTCCCTGCCCCTCGGGTAGCGCGGCGCGAGAACTAAAGAGCGGGCTACGTACGTAGAGCCTGAAGTCTAGGACTTGCGGACGGGGGTTCGATTCCCCCCGCCTCCACCACTTCCCCGCCCCGCCGCATGCGGCGGGGCCGAGCCGCGGCGCGCACGCGCGCCCATGAGCCTGACGTCTCCAACAAACATCAACTCACGCGCACTGCGCGGGGCTGGCGCGTTTCGCGCGCGCGACAAAATGCGTTAAGCTTCACCCTGATCAGCGTGTTAGATGGAGTGCGCGATCTGTCGCCACGCGGCGACAATGGGCCGGTGTTATGCCGCAGCCGAAGCCCCCGACTGCCGCTGTGGCGTCGAACGACAGGCCCCGCGAGAAACTGGTGACAATAAAGAATCGGATATCCTTCGTCGCGTTTCTGACGCTTGCCCCCTTCGCCTGCGCCCTCGGTCGTGCCGCCGCGCCAGCCCGATACGCCCCGCCACCGACGCGCCCGTTCACATTCGCCGCCGTCGAGCGCCTGGCGGCGCTGCGCGCCGAGCACCCCTACCACGTGCACTCCACGCCGCTGCCGAACGTGCTGCGCCGATTGAGCTACGCGCAGTATCACCAAATCCACTTCCGCCCCGCCGATGCGCTCTGGCGCGGTCATTCGCGGTTCGAGGTGCAGTTCTATCACCGTGGCTTCGCGTTCACGCGCGAGGTGAAGATCTTCACGGTCAGCCCCTCTGGCGTGCGGGCGGTGCGCTACAGCCCCTCGATGTTCGAGTTCCCGCGCTTCCTAGGCGGGCTGCGTCTGTCCGATCAGCTCGGCTTCGCCGGCCTCTCGGTACGCTTTCCGCTCGAGCGCCCCGGGCACCCGCGCAGCGTGCTCGCCTTCCTCGGCGCGAGCTACTTTCGCGTCCTTGGCCGTAACCAGACCCAGGGGATCACGGCGCGCGGACTGGCCGTCAACACCGCCACCACCGGCGGGGAGCAGATCCCCTACTTCACGCACTTCTGGCTGCGCGAGCCGATGCCCAAGGCGCGCACCATGACGATCTACGCGCTGCTCGACAGTCCGAGCGTCGCCGGGGCCTACCGCTTCGTGGTGCGGCCCGGGAACATCACCCAGGTCACGGTGAGCGCGGTGCTCTACCCGCGCCACCGCATCGCCAAACTCGGCATCGCGCCGCTCACCTCGATGTTCCTCTACGGCCGCAACTCCGCACGCCGGCGCTTGGCGAACTGGCGCCCGCAGGTGCACGACAGCGACGGCTTGATGATGCACACCGGCGGCGGGGAGTGGCTGTGGCGTCCGCTGCACAATCCGCTGCGCCTGCAGGTCAATCGCTTCATGGACGAGAACCCCAAGGGCTTCGGACTGATCCAGCGCGACCGGCGCTTCGCCGACTACGAGGACCCTGCGGCGCGCTACGAGAGCCGTCCGAGCTACTGGGTACAGCCGCTCGGGCACTGGGGCCGCGGCGGGGTCGAGCTGGTCGAGATCCCCAGCGAGGCGGACATCGACTACAACATCGACTCGTACTGGGTGCCGAGCGCCCCGGTGCGCGCCGGCCAGCCGCTCGCCTTCTCCTACGTCCTCTCGGCCTACCTGCACTCCGGGGAGCGCTGGCCGCCGGGCGGGCGCGTGGTGGCGACGCGGATCGCGCCGGTGGTGCGCGCCGGCCAGCCGGTGAGCGGCGAGCGCCAGATGCTGATCGATTTCGCCGGCGAGGATCTGCACAGCCTGCGCGCCAGTCAGCCCGTGCGCGCCGTGGTGAGCGGGCTCGGGGTCCGCATCTTCGACGTCCAGACCGAGCGACTGCCCGAGAACGGGCACTGGCGGGTGCGCTTCAGGGTGCAGCCGACCGGCGGGCGGGCGGTCGACCTGCGCTGCTACCTCGAGCTCTACGGCGCACCGCTCAGTGAGACCTGGACCTATCAGTGGACGCCCGGATCGTGACCCCCCGCGGCGACTGGCTACGGCCACAGGCGCGGCGGCGGCGCACCGTTTTTTTCAGCCTGACGGTGCTGACGGCGATCGTCGCGACCACCATGATGTGGGACATCCTGGCGGCGAACGGCCTGAACGCGCTCGACCGCGCCGGACTCGTGCTCTTTTTCATCCTGTTCCTGTGGCTCGCCAGCTCGTTCTGGACCGCGGTGGCGGGCTTCGCAGTCCGTTGGCGCGGCGGGGACCGCGCGCAGATCGCCGAGCGCTGGCGCGCCGTGGCACCGCTGCGCGGGCGGACCGCGGTGATCATGCCCATCTACAACGAGGACACCACGCGGGTGGCGGCCGGACTGGAGGTGATCTGGTCGTCGCTGCAGGCACTGGCGGAGCAGTCCGCGTTCGACCTGTTCATTCTCTCCGACACGCGCAAACGCGACATCGGCCTCGCCGAGGAGGCCGCCTGGCGCGATCTGGTGACCCGCCATAACGCGCGCGGGCGCATCTTCTATCGGCGCCGGCCGGAGAACATCGCGCGCAAGGCCGGCAACATCGCCGACTTCGTCAACCACTGGGGCGGCGCCTACGATTACGCCGTCGTCCTCGATGCCGACAGCATCATGTCGGGTGTGACCATCCTCGAGATGGCCCGGCTGATGGACGCCAACCCGCGCACCGGCATCATCCAGGCGTTGCCGCTGCCGGCGGGCCGCGACACGCTGTTCGCGCGCCTGATCCAGTTCGCCGCGCGTCTGAGCAGCCCGATGCTCTCGAGCGGCCTGGCCTACTGGCAGCTCGGGGAGAGCAATTACTGGGGCCACAACGCGATCATCCGGCTCAAAGCCTTCGCCGCCCACTGCGGCCTGCCGCACCTGCCCGGTTCGGCACCCCTTGGCGGGGAGATCCTCAGTCACGATTTCGTCGAGGCGGCCTTCATGCGCCGCGCAGGCTACGAGGTCTGGCTGCTGCCGATCGAGCACGGCAGCTGGGAGGAGATTCCCTCCAACGTGGTCGATTACGCGGCCCGCGACCGGCGCTGGGCGCAGGGCAACATCCAGCACCTCGGGCTGCTGCCGGCGCGCGGCTTGTATTGGCTGAACCGCATCCACCTCATTGGCGGGGTGCTGTCCTATCTGGCCTCGCCACTGTGGCTGCTGATGCTGCTGCTCAGCTCCACCGTGGTGATCCTGCAGGCCATCCACGGCCACCAGTACTTCCTGCCCGGCCAGCACGGTCTGTTCCCAAACTGGCCGCATTACCGCGACGGGGAGATCGCCGCGCTGCTGTCGCTCACGGCCGTGGCGCTGTTCGGTCCGAAAATCCTCGCCGTCGTGCTCACGGTGCGCGATCCGAAGTTGCGCCGCGGTTTCGGCGGCGCCTCACGGGTCTGCTGGAGCCTGCTCATCGAGCAGCTCTTCAGCGTCCTGCTCGCCCCGGCGATGATGCTGTTCCACACCGCCTTCGTGGTGAGCACGCTTGCCGGCAAGCCCGTCTCCTGGCACGCCCAGGAGCGCGGCGATCGCGGCATCGGCTTCCTCGAGGCGTTGCGCCGCCACGCCTGGCACGTACTGATCGGACTCACCTGGGGCGCTCTGATCCTGCGGTTCGCTCCACACTACATAGGCTGGCTGCTGCCGGTGATCATCGGCATGGTGCTTTCGGTGCCGATCACCATGTTCACCAGCCGCATCGCCCCGGCCTACTGGCTGCGCCGGCATCGGCTGCTGCTGACGCCGGAGGAGACCGACCCGCCGGCGGAACTGCGCGCGCTGCAGACCTGTCTCATCCACCATACGCCGCCGGCACGCCCTGCGCTCGGCGAAGCCGCAGCGGCGCGCGAGCTGCTGCGCGACCTGGAACATCGCGTACCGGCACATGTGCCGCTCGCAATGAAGGCACAGCCTCTGCATTACGTCGCCGGAGCGCATCGCGCCGGCGATGCGCAGCGGCGACGCTGGCTGACCCCCTGGCGCAAGAGCTGAGGACCCACTGATGCATCGACGTGGATTTCTGCGCGGCAGTGCGGCGAGTTTCGCCGCCATCGCCCCCTGGCCGATGGAATTCAAACACAAGAAGCGCCCGCAGGGACCGGCGCACGGTGTGGCGCATTTCGGCGCGCCGCGGCCGTTCTCCTTCGCCTGGCTGAAGGCGCTCGCGCGCTCGATGTCCCTCACCGTCTACAGCGAACCGGTCGCGCCGCTGCCGGCGGCGATCCAGAGGCTCTCCTGGGACCAGTGGGAGTCGATCACCTACCGTCCCGAGCGGACACTGTGGTACGAGGATGACCTCTTCTTCCGCATCCGCTTCGACCACCTCGGCTTCACCATGAAGCGCCCGGTGCGCATGTACGACCTGGATCAACACATCGCGCGCCAGATCCTGTTCGATCCGAACCTGTTCGACTACAGCCACTCGGGTCTGAAGCCGAAGGAGATCCCGACTCATCTGGGCTTCTCCGGATTCAACGTGCTGTTTCACACCAACTGGGCGGATGACCGGGCGGTGTTCCAGGGCGCCTCTTACTTCCGCGCCGTCGACGGCAGCGGCCAGTACGGCATGTCGCAGCGCGGACTGGCGATCGACACCGGCATGGCCCAGCCGGAGGAATTCCCCGACTTCGTCGCCTTCTATCTGCAGAAGCCGGCGCGTGAATCGACGCTGCTCACCGTGTACGCGCTGCTCGATTCCCCGAGCGTCGCCGGCGCCTATCGGTTCATCATCGATGTGGCGAGCACGCTGGTGATGGACGTGGACTTCACGCTCTACCCGCGCCGCCAGATCGAGCGGCTCGGCATCGCACCGGGCACCAGCATGTACCTGGTCGGAGAGAACGACCATCGGGTTGCCGACGACTGGCGTCCGCAGATCCACGACTCCGACGGCCTGCAGATGCACACCGGCGTCGGGGAGTGGATCTGGCGCCCGCTCACCAACCCGGCCGAACTTCGGGTCAACTCCTACCTCGATGACAATCCGCGCGGCTTCGGGCTGATGCAGCGCGATCACAACTTCGCCGACTACCAGGACGATGGCGTCTGGTACAACCGCCGACCGAGCTGCTGGGTGGCCCCGAAGGGCGCCTGGGGCAAAGGCGCGGTCATGCTGGTGGAGATCCCCACCATCGATGAGACGATGGACAACATCGTGGCGTTCTGGAATCCGGCCGAGGAGATCGTTCCCGGCCGCCACTACACCTACGGCTACCGCCTGTACTGGTGCCGCGAGAACCCCTTCAAGTCCCACCTTGGACACGTGCACGCGACCCGCGACGGCATCGGCGGGGTGGTCGGCCAGAAGCGCACCGAGTTCTCCTGGCGCTTCGTGGTCGATTTCGTCGGCGGTGATCTGCCGATGCTCGCCCCCACAGACAAGGTCATCGCGGTGGTGAGCACCTCGCACGGCCACGTGCAGCTCGTGTCGGCCCGCCCGCTGCTGCCGCTGAAGGGCGGCTGGCGCGCGATGTTCGACCTGGTGCCCGAGGAGGCCGATCAGCAGATCGACCTCAGGCTGTTCCTGCAACTGAACGGTCAGGCGCTCACCGAGACCTGGATGTACCAGTACACACCGCCATCGCTCGCCGTGCAGCGCAGCTACGTGCAGACCTGAGCGACACGCCGTGCGTGCGCGGCGTACCTGTCACACACCGCCGCCGAAGACCATGATGGACGAGAACACCCTGCCCGAGCGCGATGTCTGGTCCGATTGGCTCCTGCACGGGCGCGACGGCGGCGATCCTCACTATGCGCGCGCGCTGCGCGCGTTGGTCGAGCGTTACGTCGAGCGGGTTCTCGCCGGCGCCGCACTGCAGCCGGGCGAGACGTTTGCCGACGTCGGGGCCGGCGAGGGGCTGCTCGCGCTGCGCGCCCTGGAGCTCACCGGCGGGGACCTTCAGGTCTGGCTCACCGACCTCTCCGCGCCCCTCCTGCGCCACGCCCAGCAGCTCGCCGAGCAGCGCGGCCTCGCACAGCGCTGCCGCTTCCTCTGCGCCACGGCCGAGCGGCTCACGGGCATCGCGGATGAGTCACTCGATGCGATCACGACCCGCTCGGTGCTCGCCTACGTCGCCGACAAGACCGCCGCACTGCGCGAGTTCCACCGCGTGCTGCGCCCCGGCGGGCGCATCTCGATCGGTGAGCCGATTTTCCAGGACGAAGCGGTCGCGGCACAGGCGATGCGCGCGGTCATCGGCGCGAATGCCCCCGAGGCGGTCAGTCCGCTGCTGCGCCTGATGCACCGCTGGAAGGCGTCGCAATTTCCGGACACCGACGAGGCGATCCGCGCCAGCGCGATCGCGAGCTACTCCGAGCGGGACCTGGTGCGCTTCGCGCAGAACGCGGGCTTCGTCGATGTGCATCTGGAGCTGCACATCGACGCGCTCCCGTCGATCGTGCGCACCTGGGAGGTGTTCATCAACACCGCGCCGCATCCGCTCGCCCCGCCACTCAGCGCGATCATGGCGGAGAAATTCACCCCGAGCGAACGTGAGCTGTTCGAACGCAGCATGCGCCCGGTGATCGAGGATCCGCGCGCCGTGAGCACCGAACGGATGGCTTACCTGACAGCGCGCAAGCCGCGCGCGTAGCGCTCACGACCGCCAGACACGAACCCATGTGATGTTGGTTCACGCGGATGTTTCATCCGTGTTACGACGCCGCTGCGCGGTGGGCACGAAGAAAGGGTGGCAAGATCCGCCCGATTCAAACATAATGACAGCCCCTGCACCTCACAGGACGGTCCCGGGACCGGCGCGACGGATCGCGCGGGACCGGCATGCCGACGCCAATCCGCCTGCACAACATGCCATTGGCCCGCGACAACCCGGCACCCGCAGACTCACCGGACGGTTTGAGCCAGTGGTACGGTCGCGTACGCGCCCGCACGCTCGAGCTGTGTGCCCCGCTCGCACCGGAGGACACCGTGGTGCAATCGATGCCGGAGGCAAGTCCCACCAAGTGGCACCTGGCGCACACGAGCTGGTTCTTCGAGCGCTTCGTACTCGGGCGCGGTGCCGCGGGCGCCGCGCCGCTGCACCCCGAATGGCATTTCCTCTTCAACTCGTACTATCAGAGCGCCGGACCGATGCATGCCCGCGATGCGCGCGGCCTGCTCACGCGCCCGACGTTCGAGGAGGTCTGCGCCTACCGCGCCCGGATCGATGAGGCGGTTCTTGAGCGTCTGGCGCAGGACATTCCCGAGACGCTGGCCGCGGCACTGAGACTCGGGCTGCACCATGAGCAGCAGCATCAGGAGCTGATGCTGACGGACCTGAAGCATCTGTTCGCATGCAACCCGTTGCAGCCGGTGTACACGACCGGACATGGCACACCCGGCCGCAGCGTCGCGCCGCTGCGCTTCCTGCCGGGTCGCACCGGCATCGTCGAGAGCGGCTATGGCGGCACGCACTTCGCGTACGACAACGAGCTTCCGCGCCACCGCGAACTGCTGCATCCGCACGCCATCGCGCACCGCCCGGTGAGCAACGGGGAGTACGCCGAGTTCATCCGCGCCGGCGGCTACCGCACCGCGCTGCTGTGGATGTCCGAGGGATGGGCCTGCGTGCAGCGCGAGGGTTGGACCCGTCCGCTCTACTGGGCCGAGGATCTCACCAGCGCGTTCACCCTCGGCGGCGTACGCGCGCTCGATCCGAACGCGCCGGTCTGTCATGTCAGTTATTTCGAGGCCGACGCGTTCGCCCGCTGGGCCGGTGCGCGCCTGGCGCTCGAGGCCGAGTGGGAGATGCTCGCCGAGCCGCTCGACCCGACGGACGGACAGTTCGCCGATGACGGTCTGTTCGAACCGCAGGCCGATCCGCACCCGCAGCAGGAAGGCCCCCGACAGCTGTTCGGTGACGTATGGGAATGGACGGGTAGCCCGTACGTCGGATACCCCGGCTTCAAGCCCTTGCCCGGGGCCCTGGGCGAATACAACGGCAAGTTCATGTGCGGGCAATGGGTGCTGCGCGGCGGGTCATGTGCCACACCGCGCGGGCACGTGCGCGCCAGTTACCGCAACTTCTTCTATCCGCGCGACCGCTGGCAGTTCAGCGGCATCCGCCTCGCCCGGGATCTGCCATGAACACGCTGCCGAGCGAGATCCGGCTGTACGATCTGCACCCGAGCGATGCGGATATCCGCAGCGACGTGCTCGAGGGCCTGGCGCGCCGCCCCAAGCAGTTGCCCTCGAAATACTTCTACGATGCGCGCGGCTCGGAGTTGTTCGAGTGCATCTGCGAGCAGCCCGAGTACTACCTGACGCGCGCGGAAATCGCGTTGATGCGCACGCATGCCGCGGCCATCGGCGCAGCGCTCGGCCCGCACGCGTTGCTGCTCGAGTACGGCAGCGGCAGTGGCACCAAGACCGGCCTGCTGCTCGAGCACCTTCCCGAGGTCGCCGCGTACGTGCCGGTGGAGATCTCGCGCAGCGCGCTCACCGAGAGCGTGGCGCGCCTGAGTGAGCGCTTTGCCGACATCCAGATGCTGCCGGTGTGCGCGGATTTCACCCAGCCGATCACGCTGCCGCAGCCGGCGCGCCGGCCGGCGCGCACGGTCATCTACTTTCCCGGTTCGACGATCGGCAACTTCAGCGCCGATCAGGCCGTGCAGCTGCTGACGCAGATGCGCCGGGCGATGGGCCGCAACGGCGCGGCCCTCATCGGCGTGGACCTGGTGAAGTCCCCGCAGCGGATCGAAGCGGCCTACAACGACGCCGCGGGCGTCACTGCCGAGTTCACCTTGAATCTGCTCACCCGGCTGAACCGGGAGCTCGGGGCCAACTTCGACCTCGGTGCGTTCCGCCACCGCGCGCGCTACCACCCCGAGCGGGAACGGATCGAGACCTACATCATCAGCCGGTGCGAGCAGCAGGTCCGCGTCGGCGGACACCGCGTCCACTTCGCCGCCGGGGAGGCGATGCGCGTAGAGCTCAGCTGCAAGTACTCGCCCGCATCCTTCGCACACATTGCCACCCGCGCAGGCCTTTCGGTCAGCGACCTCTGGACGGATGCCGAGGGACTCTTCAGCGTGCAGTGCCTGCGCCCGGCCGGCGCGCCGGGCTGACGGGCCGCGCCGAGCGCTCAGGCGAGGTCGAACAGCATCACTTCGCTGTCGGTATCGGCCTCGATCGTCACCGTCGCCTGCGCCTGCACCGCCGCCCCGTCACCGGCGCGCATCTCGGTGCCGTTCAGGGCTGCAATGCCCCGGGCCACCTGCAACCACAGCCCGCGCCGCGCGGCGATGGCGTGCTCAACCTTCTCCCCCGGCGACACGCTGGCAAGGTACACCCGCACGTCCTGATGCACGGTGAGTGAACCCTCGGCGCCGTCCGGGGACGCGACGAGTTGCAGCCGCCCGCGCCGCCCTTCGGGCGCGAACGCGCGCTGCTCGTAGCCGGGTGTCAGTCCCGTCTCGGCCGGAATGACCCAGATCTGCAGGAAGTGCATCGGCGCACTCCCCGAGGGGTTGAATTCGCTGTGCCGGATGCCGGTGCCGGCGCTCATGCGCTGCAGCTCCCCCGGGCGGATCTGCGTGCCGTGACCGAGACTGTCGCGATGCTCGAGCGCGCCCTCGAGCACGTACGTGAGAATTTCCATGTCGCGGTGGGCATGGGTCGGGAAGCCCGCGCCGGGCACCACGCGATCCTCGTTGATCACGCGCAGCGTGCGAAAGCCCATGTGATCCGGATCGCGGTAATCGGCAAACGAGAACGTATGGCGGCTCTCGAGCCACCCCGTGCGGCTCGCCCCGCGCGTCAGCCGATCGCGAAAGGTGATCATGCGCCGCCTCCGTCTGAACCCCATACGCCGCGGCGCACCGGGACTGCCGCGATCGCCTGCGCCTCGGCGCTGACACCCGCGTCGGACCCGACATGCCGATGCACTCGCCCGGTCGGACGCGCCAACCGCCTCGCCGTGGCCGCTGCTCTCGATCAGGCCCGGCAGTATCGCACGCTCGGTGCGCCCGAGGACCCCGCGCGCGGCTATCATGCGCCTCCATGTCCGATCCGAAACCCTACTCCGAGGCCTGCGCACGCAACCGCGAGCCCATCCTCGAGGTGCTGCAACGGCACTTCGCCGACCGGCGCCGCGTGCTTGAAATCGGCAGCGGCACCGGGCAGCACGCGGTGTACTTCGCCGCCAAGATGCCGCATCTGCGCTGGCAGACCTCGGAGCGCCCCGCCCAGCTGGCCGGCCTGCAGCCGTGGCTCGAGGAGGCCGCGCTCGCGAATCTCCCGCCACCGCTCGCGCTCGATGTGGCCGGCCCCTGGCCTGCGACACGATTCGATGCGCTGTTCACGGCGAATACGCTGCACATCATGAGCTGGGCTGACGTGTGCGCGCTGTTCGCGGCACTGCCCGACGTTCTTGCGCCCGAGGCGCTGCTCGCCGTCTACGGCCCTTTCAACTATGGCGGGACCTTCACCAGCCCGAGCAACGCCGCGTTCGACCTGTGGCTGAAGCAGCGCTCGAGCGAGAGCGGGGTACGCGACTTCGAGGCGGTCGATGCGCTCGCCCAGTCCGCCGGCCTCGCGCTCATCGAGGACTGCGCCATGCCGGCGCACAACCGCACCCTTCTCTGGCGGCGGAGCGGCCCGGGCTGAGCGGCGGGTGTGCCGCCTCAGCCCCTGCGCACCGCCGCGGCAATCTGCTGCGCGAAGCGCTCGGCCGCACCGGCGGCGAAGCCGAGGAACAGCGACGGCTCGGCAAGCTCCAACTCGAGCACGAACGGCGCCCCGGCCGCATCGCGCAGCAGATCCACCCGAGCATAGAGCAATGTCTCAGGCGTGCGCCCCGTCGCGCGCAGCACCGAGAGCACCCGCTCGGCCACGGCTCGCTCCTGCGGCTGCGGCGTACGCGCCGTGATGTGCTCTGCGGCGAACAGCGCCCGCGTCGGATCGGCGTTCGGGCGCAGCAGCGGACCTTTGCGGATGGCGTGACTGAACTCGCCGCCGAAGAACAGCAAGGCCGTCTCGCCATCGCGGTCCACCGCCTCGAGGTACGGCTGCAGCAGCACGCTGCGTCCGGCCGCCTGCAGCGCCTGCGCATGCGCACTCGCCTCCTGCAGCTGTGCGCGGCCGAGTCGGCGCGCGCCGCGTGAACCGGCCCCCACCGTCGGCTTGATGACGAACTCGGCGCAAGGCTGCTCGGCGAGAAATCGCTCGAGCGCCGGGCGCACCGGCTCGTGGGGCTCGATGAAGGCGCTCGCCACCGCCGGCAAGCCGAGCGCGGCGAGCTCGCGCAGGTAGTGCTTGTCGGTATTCCAGGCGACCAGCGGTTCGGGATTGTGCAGGCGCGTCTCGCCCGACACATGCGCGAGCCAGCCGCGGAACGCCTCGAGCCGATCGGTGTAGTCCCAGGTCGAGCGCAGCAGCGCGAGATCATAGGCGGACCAGCGCACCGACGGGTCGTCCCAATCGAGCACCTCAGCGGTGAGCCCCGCGGCGGCGAGCGCCGCCTCGAGCGCCGGCATGTCCTCATCCAGTCCGCGTGCGGCGCGCGCGCCGACCAGCGCGACGCGGCCGGCGCTGCGCCGGGAAACGATCGGCGCGCTCACCGCGTCCGCCCGTCGTACGTGACCAGCGCACCGTAGAGCTCCGGCCGCCGATCCCGGAACACGAACCAGTTGTCGCGCAGGCTCGCGGTCTGATCGAGATCGAAATCCGCCGTCAGCACCGCATCGCCCGACTCGCCGGCCTCGGCGATCTTCGCCCCGAGCGCATCGGTGATGAACGAGGAGCCGTAGAAACGGATATAGAGTCCCTCGGGATCCTGCAGCGAGCGCTCCAGACCGTAGCGGTTCGCCGCGATCAGCGGCGTCAGGTTCGCCGCGGCGTGTCCCTGCTGGGTTCGCTGCCAGTGCGCCCGCGAGTCGATCGGCAGCGCCGGCGGCGGCTCGGTGCCGATCGCCGTCGGATACAGCAGCAGCTCTGCTCCACCGAGCACCAGGGCCCGGGCGGCCTCGGGGAACCACTGGTCCCAGCAGATCCCGATACCGATGCGCGCATAGCGCGTCTTCCACACCCTGAACCCGGTGTCCCCGGGGCTGAAGTAGTTCTTCTCCTGATACCCCGGTCCGTTCGGAATGTGCGCCTTGCGGTAGACACCCAGCCGCGTGCCGTCGGCGTCGAGCACCGCGATCGAGTTGAAATACGCCACGCCCGCCCGCTCGAAGAAACTGATCGGCAGCACGACCCCGAGCTCGCGCGCCACGGCGCCGAAGTGGCGCACCGCGCGGTTCTCCTCCACGGGACTCGCCAGACGCAGGTGCCGCACGTCCTGCTCGATGCAGAAGTACGGGGTCTCGAACAGCTCCGGCAGCAGGATGATCTGCGCGCCGCGGCCAGCCGCTTGGCGCACCAGAGTTTCCGCTGCGGCGATGTTCGCCTCAGCGTCCCAACCGCAGGCCATCTGGATCGCCGCGACGCGCACGGGCCGAGGCGTCGCGGTCAGGTGCGCGGGCTGCTCAGCCATGGTCTGGCCCTCGCCCCATCAGCTGACGGGTCGCCAGCGACTCGTGCACCTGCTCGGTGATGCGCATCGCGGTCTCGAGCGCCATCAGCCCGTCCTCCCCACTCACCACCGGCGGCTTGCCGGTGCGGATCGATTCGAGGAAGGCCTCGATTTCGGCCTTCAGCGCATCGCCCTGCTCCAGACTCTGCTCCTCGATGCTCACCGGCAGAGCCCCCGCTTCCCCGTGCGGATCGCGCTTGCGGATCAGCGTCATGATCTTCTGATGCAGATCGAGCGACAGATACGCATCGTCCTCGAACAATCGCATCTTGCGCTCGGTCTTCAGGCTCACGCGGCTCGCCGTGGCATTGACCACACAGCCGTTGGCGAAGCGGATGCGCGCATTGGCGATGTCGATGGCCTCTGAGAACACCGGCGTGCCGACCGCGTCGATGGTCGCGACCGGCGCGCCCACGATGGTCTGGACCAGATCGATGTCGTGGATCATCAGGTCGAGCACGACGTTCACGTCGGTGCCCCGCTCCTTGTACGGGGCGAGCCGGTGGCACTCGACGAAGCGCGGCGAGCGCAGATACGGCTCGGCGGCGAGGATGGCCGAATTGAACCGCTCCAGGTGCCCGACCTGCAGCACACGGCCGCAGCGCGCCGCCACGTCGATCAGTTCGCGCGCCTCGCGCGGGGTTTCGGTGATCGGCTTCTCCACCAGCACATGCGCCCCGGCGAGCAGGAAGTCCCGTGCGATCGCAAAATGCGCCGGGGTGGGGGTCACGACGCTCACCGCATCGACCTGGCCGAGCAGCACCCGGTAATCGGCGAGCGGCCGCGTGCCGAGTTCTGCGGCGACCTGCTCGCGGGCCTCCGCGCGCGCATCGACCACCGCCTCGAGGCGGCAGCGGGGGGACTGGGCGTATTTCTGGGCATGGAAACGGCCCAGATAGCCGACGCCGATGACGGCTGTTTTAATCTGCTCCATGCGCACCATTATGACCTGCCGGGGCGGGCCGCGGGCCGCCGATCACACCCGCGGGGGGCGCATTCGGGCCTCCCGGCCGCCCGGATCGGCTACACTGGCCCTCTATGGTGAATTCGCGCACCGAACCCTCGGCGACCCCGACGGCCGGACCGCTGCGCCTGCGGCGCGAGGCGGCGCTGCTCGGCGGCGCGCTCGCGCTCGGCGTACTGGTCATGCCGCTGCTGATCTGGCTGGCCGGACACGCCACGCTCGGCCCGTACATCCATGGCGACAGCGGCCCCGGCTACGGCCCGCTCACGCTCTACGGGGACTACTTCTCGGGGCTCGGGCACGGCTGGCTGCTCTACTGGGCGGTGGCGCTCGGGCCGCTGCTGGTGCTGCTCGCCGCGCGGCTGTGGCTTGCGCTCCTGCGACGCCTGTCGCGGGAATGACCGACTTGCCGCGGCGCAGCGCCCCCTCGCCATTCATTTGCCCCGTGTCTGACTCCGTGTCTGAAGGACTGCAGCGAGCGCTCTCACGATGACTCAATCTCTGCGATTTCGTCTTGGTTGGCTTAGCGCCATCGCGGCCACGGCCGCCCTCATCGGTTCCGCGGCATTGCTGCTGCGTGCCCCGGCGCGCGCCTCGATCCTACCGCCCGGCGCGCTCGCCCCGACGGCCAATCAGCGCGCCATCGCGCGCAAAGTCGCCGGGATCCTGAATGAGTACCAGTACAGCCATCCGGACATCGACACGCACTTCTCGCACCTGGTGTTCGACCGCTACCTGCACTTCCTCGACCCCGAGCACGACTACCTGCTCGCGAGCGACGTGCAGGGCTTCTCCGCGGCCTACCGCAACGACTTCGCGAAGCTGATCGAGCACGGCAAGCTCTCCCCGGCGTTCCTCATCTTCCAGCGCTTCAAGCGGCGCAGCCAGGAACACCTGAAATACGCCATCAGCCTGCTTACCAAGGAGCCGAACTGGACGGGCCATGAGGTCTACCAGTTCGACCGCAAGCACGCCCCCTGGCCCGCCGATGAGGTGCAGATGAACGCCCTGTGGCGCAAGCGGGTCATGAATGAGGAACTCTCGCTGCTGCTGGCGCACAAGACCTGGCCGCAAACGGCGACCCTGCTGCGCAAGCGCTACCAGGCCGAGCTGCACCGGATCACGCAGATCAGCGCCGAGGATGTGTTCGAGGACGTCATGAACGCTTATGCGCTCACGTACGACCCGCACACGAGCTATTTCTCGCCCATGAGCTCCGAGGAATATCGCATCGAGATGAGCCTGAACTATCAGGGCATCGGCGCCTCGCTGCAGATGAACGGCAATTACGTCACGGTGGTCAACGTCATCCCGGGCGGACCGGCGGCGGTGGCCGGAACGCTCAAGCCGAAGGACCGCATCACCGGCGTCGGCGAAGGCAAGGCCGGGGCGATCACCGATGTGGTCGGCTGGCGGCTGAGCGATGTCGTGCAGCTGATCCGCGGCAAGGCGGGCACCACCGTGCGGCTGCAGATCCTGCCGGCCGGCGAGCACCCCGGCGGCAAGGAGCAGATGCTGAGCTTCGTGCGCAACAAGGTGACGCTCAAAGCCCAGGAAGCCCAGAGCAAGCTGCGCACCGTCACCCAGAATGGGCACACCTACCGGATCGGCATCATCACCGTGCCGAGCTTCTATGAGGACGTGGCGGCGGAGGATGCCGGCGAGGCGAACTACCGCAGCACCACCCGCGACGTCCTGCGGCTGCTGCTGAAGCTCGAGCAGCAACACATCAATGGCCTGGTCCTCGATCTGCGCGATGATGGCGGCGGCTACCTGCCCGAGGCGCTGGCGCTGACGGGCCTGTTCATCCAGCACGGCCCGGTGGTGCAGCTGCGCGAGCGCAGCGGGCACATCGAGGTGCTCGATGACCCGGAGAGCGCTCCGGTCTACAACGGGCCGCTCGCCGTGCTGGTCAACCGCTACAGCGCGTCGGCCTCGGAGATCTTCGCCGGCGCCATCCAGGATTATCACCGCGGGGTGATCATCGGCCAGAACACCTTCGGCAAGGGCACGGTGCAGAACCTCATCCCGCTCGATCGCTGGAGCCGCAAGCCGGTCGACGGGCAGCTCACCGTGACCATCGGCAAGTTCTACCGAGTCACCGGCCAGAGCACCCAGCACCGTGGGGTGATCCCGGACATCGTGCTGCCCTCACCCATCGATCCGAAGCTGGTCGGGGAGAGCGCCCTGCCCCGCTCGCTGCCCTGGGACACCATCGGGGCGGTGCCCTTCCCGGTGGCCACCGGTGCGGCCGCCGTGCCCTCGATCCGCACGCTGCAGCGCGATGAGCTCGCCCGCCAGCAGCACGATCCGAACTTCCAGTGGCTGGTCGGGGACATTCAGCTGATCGACTCGATGCGCGCACAGAAGTCCGTGACGCTGGATCTGGCGAGCCGCCGCGCCGCGCGGCACACGCGCGATGCCGAGCTGCTCGCCCTCGATAACCACCGGCGGGCGGCGCTCGGCCTGAAGCCGCTGCAGCACTCGCGGCAGATCGGCGGCAAAAACGACAAGATTCCGGACGTCATCCTCGATCAGGCCGAGGACGTCATGGCCGACATGATCCGCCTGGACGCCGAGCGCGCCGCTCCGCAGGTCGCGCGCGGCACCTGAGTTCCGCTGAGCGGGCGGTTCGGCCGCCCGCTCAGCGCAGCAGGACGCCGTGGATGTTCCAGGTGTCCTCGGCGAGCACGTTCGGGATGCCCTCCGGTGCCGCCGCCGAGGGATGCTCGGCGCTGTCGCTGAAGGCCTCGGCCATCGGCACCGTGTCCTCCACGTCGCGATACTGGGCGGCCCGACGCAGGTGCGCGAGGCGCGAGCGGATCTCCCGTCCGAACCGGGTGCGTGCCCCGAGCAGCGTCTCGGCGCGCTGGATCTGATTCATCAGCGCCAGGCACTCCGCGCGGGTCCCGTACTCATCGATGACCTCGCGGTGCTGAGTGGCCTCGCGGGCGCGCATCACCAGCAGCGGCAGTGCCGTCAGGCTCGCGCACATCACCTCGGCGTAGGCGATCACGGTCAGATTGATCAGCCGGCGCGCCTGCAGCGAGAGCCCGGGGAACTCCGGGGCCTGCTCCGCGGCGAGTTCCGCCGCGCTCAGGCAAGCGCTCTGGAAGGAGGCCTCGGCGGCGGCCGCCTCGGCGCGCGCGCGCGTCAGGATCTGCTCGAGCGCGCGGCGTTTGAAGAAGTGCCAGAATCGACGCAGGCCGGCGCGCTCCTCCTCGAGCGCCGCAACCCGCCCGCCGGCCTGCGCGCACAGCTCGCGCACGACCTGCACGTGCTGCTCGGCGCTCTGGCGCCGGGCGAACTGCCGCCGGTTGTGCTCGGCCAGATGCGCCCGCCGCTCGCGCTCCTCCTGCTGCGCGGCGAGCTCGGCGATGAAGCGCTCGAGCTGATCGTGTCCGCTCTTCCACAGCCGGCGCAGCTGGTAGAAGACCAGTGCCGGATAGGCCGTCTCATCGACCCCGAGGCGCTGCTCGAGCGCCGCGAGCGTCTCGCGTACCCGCCGAGTCACCCCTTCCTGCTGCTTGATGCGGTCCTTGAGGCGCTCGACCTCCTCCTTCAGGTCCCCGAACGCCTTCTTCAGCTCCGCTCGGTTGCGAAACAGCGCCAACACCCGATGGTCCTCGGGCGCCGACTGCGCGCGCTGCAAGGGAAGCTTCAGAAACCCAAGCTGTCGAAATGCCTTCATGACCGGTGCGGCGAACGCCGCGACACGTCACACGGCGGTCCCCGCGAAACGATGCCCGCGCTCCGCGCAATACTCCAACCACTTATTTAACATCATGTTGCGCACCCAGCGCTGACGGAGTTCACGCTCCGCGCAGGCTGCCACCTTGGTCGCGGCCTCTGCGGGACGGTCGGCGGGCGATGCGGCCTCGACCAGCCGGGCATCGTGATACACCCGCAGGCGCAGATCCGGGCAGCGCGTGACGCCGAGCACCTCGGGCAGCTCGTAGGTCAGATCGAAGATACTGGTGTAGGCGCACTGCTCGATGACCGTGAGCAACAGATCGCAGTCCCCCTCGATCCGCGAGCGGTACGTGCCGCGCAGCGCGCACAAGTCCCCGGCGAGCCAGCCGAGGCGAATGTAGTTGCTCTCATACAGGCTCATCAGCGCAACGAAGCTGCGCGGACGGGCACGCCAGGAAACCTGCGAGAGCGCATCGTTGAGCATCACCCCGACTATAGCGGAGGATCGGCCCAGCGCAAGCCGCTTTGCCCCGTGCGCACGCGCGCTCGCCGGTGCAATATTCGTGCTAAGAAGATGTGCTAGGCTCGGTTGCGCCGCTCGATCCCCGTGGTGTTGAGAATGCGGCTGGCGATCTCCTCGATCGAGCACTCGGTGGTGTCGAGGGAGGGAATGCCGTGGCGGGCAATCAACGCCTCGATCGCGCGCAGCTCGAAGCGCACCTGCGGTGCCGAGGCGTAGCGGCTGTTCGGTCGGCGTTCGTTGCGGATCTGCTGCAGCCGCTCCGGCTTGATGGTGAGCGCGAACAGCTTGGCGCGGTACGGATCGAGCCGCTGCGGCAGCCGGCCGGACTCCAGATCCTCCTCGGTGAGCGGATAGTTGGCCGCGAAGATCCCGTACTGCAGCGCCAGATACAGACAGGTCGGCGTCTTGCCGCAGCGCGACACCCCGATCAGCACCACATCGGCGTGTTCGTAGTCGCCGCCGACCCCATCGTCGTTGGCCAGCGCGAAGTTGGTCGCATTGATGCGCACCGAGTACATGGCCGGATCGGCGATGCCGTGCGCCCGGCCCGTGCGGTGCGTCGAGCGGGTGTCGAGCTCCTCCTCGAGCGGCCCGACGAACGCGGCGAAGAAATCCAGGCACAGCCCGTTGGAACGGCGCACCACTTCGCGCAGATCGTCCTGCACCAGCGTGCTGAACACGATCGGCCGCAGGCCGTCCTCGAGGGCTGTCCGATCGATGCGACGCACCGCCTCTTCGGCCTTGTCAAGGGTCGACACAAATGGCAAAGTCACCGCGCGAAATTCGAGACCCTCGAACTGGGTCATGAGGCTGTGACCCAGCGTTTCAGCGGTCACGCCCGTCTGGTCTGAGACGAAGAAAACGGTTCGTCGGCCCACGGCGCGAGCCTCGGTTGCAGTCAGTGGACGGGCAGTTTTCCACCGCGCGAAGCGCGGAGCAAGCGGCAGGCGGGGGTTTCTTTTGGACGCATACGTCATTCCCTTCGAGCGGGTCGGACAGCACGACATCGAGACCGTGGGCGGCAAGAACGCCTCGCTCGGTGAGATGATCGGCGCACTGAAGCGCGTGGGCGTCAACGTTCCGGGCGGATTCGCCACCACCGCCTTTGCGTACCGCGAATTTCTCAAGCAGAACGGGCTCGATGAGCGCATCCGCGCCGAGCTCACCTCACTCGACGTGAATGACGTGGAGCGCCTGGCGGTCTGCGGCGCGCGCATCCGCCAGTGGATCCTCGCCACGCCGTTCCCGCCGGCCCTCGAGCAGGCGGTGCGCGCGAGCCTGCGCCAGATGAGCGACGGGGCGGAGATCGCCGTCGCGGTGCGCTCCTCGGCGACCGCGGAGGATCTGCCCGAGGCGTCCTTCGCCGGCCAGCAGGAGACATTTCTCAATGTCCGCGGCGAGACGCAGGTGCTCGCGACGATGCACCAGGTGTTCGCCTCGCTGTTCAACGACCGCGCCATTGCCTATCGGGTGCATCAGGGGTTCGATCACAGCGCGGTAGCGTTATCAGCCGGCGTGCAGCACATGGTGCGCAGCGATCTCGGGGCGAGCGGCGTGATGTTCACGCTCGACACCGACTCCGGCTTTCGCGACGTCGTGTTCATCACCGCCGCCTACGGACTCGGGGAGACCGTGGTGCAGGGCGCGGTGAACCCGGATGAGTTCTACGTGTACAAGCCCGCGCTGCGCGCCGGTCACGAGGCGATCGTGCGGCGCAACCTCGGCGCCAAGGCGATCAAGATGGTCTATGCGCCGGCGGGCTCCGCCGAGCGCGTCTGCACGGTCGACGTCGCGCCGGCGGAGCGTGCGCGCTTCTGCCTGAGTGAGGCCGATATCCTCGCCCTCGCCCGTCAGGCGCTGTTGATCGAAACACACTACGGCAAGCCGATGGACATCGAGTGGGGCAAGGACGGCGCCACGGGCGAGCTGTACATCCTGCAGGCCCGGCCGGAGACGGTCCAGAGCCGCGCCGGGCGTACCCTGCAGCGCTACACGCTGAAGGCGGCGCGCACGACGGTGCTCGTCACCGGCCGCAGCATCGGCCAGCGCATCGGCGCAGGCCCGGCGCGCATCATCCGCGACGTCAGCGAAATGGCCCGCGTGCAGAGCGGCGATGTGTTGATCGCCGACATGACCGACCCGGACTGGGAACCGGTGATGAAGCGCGCGGCGGCCATCGTCACCAACCGCGGCGGGCGCACCTGCCACGCCGCGATCATTGCGCGCGAGCTCGGCATTCCGGCGGTCGTCGGCTGCGGGGATGCGACGCAGCGCATCGCCGAAGGTCAGAACGTCACGGTCTCGTGCGCCGAGGGGGACACCGGCTACGTCTATCAGGGGCTGCTCGAGTTCGAGCAGCGCCAGATCGAGCTCGATGCACTGCCGCCGCTGCCGGTGAAGATCATGATGAACGTCGGCAACCCGGACCGGGCGTTCAGTTTCGCCGGGACGCCGAACCGCGGGGTGGGGCTGGCGCGTCTGGAGTTCATCATCAACCGCATGATCGGGGTGCATCCGCGTGCGCTGCTCGAGTATGAGCAGCTCGATGCGGCCCTGAAGGAGCAGGTGCGTGCGCAGATGGCCGGCTACGATGATCCGGTCGACTTCTACGTGACCAAGCTCACCGAGGGCATCGCGCAGATCGCCGCGGCCTTCGCCCCGGAGCCGGTGATCGTGCGCCTCTCGGACTTCAAGTCGAACGAGTACGCCAATCTCATCGGTGGCAGCCGCTACGAGCCGCACGAGGAGAACCCGATGCTGGGCTTTCGCGGCGCGGCGCGCTACGTCGATGAGCGCTTCCGGCCGTGCTTCGAACTCGAGTGCCGCGCCATCAAGCGCGTGCGCGAGGCGATGGGGCTCACCAACGTGCAGGTCATGGTGCCGTTCGTGCGCAGCGTCGAGGAGGGCCGCAAGGTGGGTGAACTGCTCGCCGCGAACGGCCTGAAGCGCGGCGAGCACGGCCTGAAGGTCGTGATGATGTGCGAGCTGCCGACCAATGCGCTGCTCGCCGAGCAGTATCTGGAGCACTTCGATGGCATGTCGATCGGCTCGAACGACCTGACGCAGCTGACGCTCGGCCTGGATCGCGACTCGGCCATCGTCGCCCGCCAGTTCGATGAGCGCGACCCGGCGGTGCGGCGCCTGATCGCCATGGCGATCAGCGCGTGCCGCGCGCAGGGCAAGTACATCGGCATCTGCGGTCAGGGGCCCTCGGACCACCCGGATCTGGCCCGCTGGCTGCTCGAGCAGGGCATCGAGAGCCTCTCGCTCAATCCCGATACGGTGGTCGAGACCTGGCTGTTCCTCGCCGGCGAGAACCGCGGCTGAAACGCCCGGAGCCGACGCCTCAGAGCGGCTCGCCGCCGAAGGCCGGCCGGAACAGTTTGGCGCGGTAATGCGCCAGCTCGCGGATCGACTCGCGGATGTCGGCGAGCGCCAGGTGCGCCTCCTGCTTGGTCAAGCCCTCGAGGGCGCTCGGTGCCCAGCGGCGCGCCAGCTCCTTCAGGGTGCTGACGTCGAGGTTGCGGTAGTGAAAGAAGCGCTCGAGCTGCGGCATCAGCCGCGCGAGGAACCTGCGGTCCTGGCAGATGCTGTTGCCGCACATCGGTGAGACGCCCGGGGGCACCAGGGGCATCAGGAACGAGAGCGTGCGTGCCTCGGCCTCGGCGGTCTCGACTCGGCTGGCGCGCACCCGCGCGAGCAGTCCGGAGCTGCGGTGCTGGCGCTGGTTCCACTCGTCCATGCACTCGAGCACCGACTCCTCCTGGTGGATGGCGACCACCGGCCCCTCGGCGAGCACGTTGAGCGACTTGTCGGTGACGATGGTGGCGATCTCGATGATCGCGTCGCGCTCGGGCTTCAGGCCCGTCATCTCGAGATCGATCCAGATCAGGTTCTCATTGCTCGGCATGTTCAGCTCGTACTGGGGGATAATCGGCGTCCGATGAGTGTAGCAACCTTCGATGCACGCGTGATTGGCGCGTTCGGACGGCAGGTACGGGTGCGTACCGCGGACGGGACCGAATACCCGGCACGGCCGCTCGGGCGCGCACTCGGCATCGTCTGCGGCGATGAGGTCCGCTGCCGGCGCGATGAGCGCCACGACGAGATTCACGTGCTCGAAGTGCTGCCACGGCGCACGGTGCTGCACCGGACCAATGCGCGCGGCCGCGCCGAGGCGGTCCTCGCCAATCTCACCCGCCTGCTGGTGGTGATCGCCCCGGTGCCCGAGCCGGATCTGTTCGTCGCCGATCGGTACCTGGCGGCCGCCACCTCGGCCGGTATCGAGCCGGTGCTGCTCGTGAACAAGGCCGATCTGGGCTGCGATGCGGCGCTCGGCGCGGCGCTCGAGGCCTACCGGCAGGCCGACTACCCGTGCATCGAGGTTTCGGCCGTCACCGGTGCCGGCCAGAGCGCATTGCTTGCAGCCTGCCGCGGCCACACCGGCGCGCTGGTCGGACAGTCCGGCGTCGGCAAGTCCTCCCTCGCCGCGCGACTCGCCCCCGCGGAGCGCATCGAGGTCGGCGCATTGGCGCGCGCCGCCGAAGGACGCCACACCACCACCGCGTCGCGGCTGTTCATGCTGCCGGGAGGCGGTGAGCTCATCGATGCCCCGGGGGTACGCGACTTCGCGCCGGCGATCGAGCATCTGGAGCGGCGCACCCTCGGCTTCACCGAACTGGCGCGCCTTGCCGGGGAGTGCCGCTTTCTCGACTGCCAGCACCTGCGCGAGCCGGACTGCGCGGTGCGCGCCGCCGTCGAGCAGGGACGGATGCACCCGCGCCGGTACGAGAGCTATCGTCGGTTGCGCCGGTTGCAGCAGACCCTGGGCGCGGCCGCCCACGAGCGGGCGCGCCGCCGCGACGGCTGAGCGTTCAGACGCTCTGCCGGCCGCTCAAAGCCCGGGCCAGCGTCCCACCGTCGACGTATTCGATTTCCCCGCCGATCGGCACGCCATGCGCGATGCGACTCGCGCTCAGTCCGCGCCGCAGGGCCAGCTCGGCGATGAAGTGCGCGGTCGCTTCCCCTTCCACCGTGGGGTTGGTGGCCAGGATGAGCTCGCGCACCGTTCCCTCATCGAGAATGGCCTCCAGTTCACGCACCCCGAGCTGTTCCGGGCCGATGCCATCGAGCGGCGAGAGGTGGCCCATCAACACGAAATAGCGCCCGCGGAAGCTCGCGGACTGCTCAATCGCGACCACGTCGGCGGCCGACTCCACCACACACAGCAGCGCCGCCTCGCGCTGCGGCGCGGCGCAGATCGTGCACAGCTCCTGCTCGGCGAACATGCGGCAGCGCTGGCAGCGGTGCACCGCGGCGAGCGCCGCCTCGAGCGACTGGGCCAGGCGCTGGGCACCGGAGCGCCCCTCCTGCAGCAGGTGAAACGCCATGCGCTGCGCGCTTTTCGGGCCGACACCCGGCAGGGTGCGCAGCGCTTCGATCAGCTCGGCGAGTCGCGGCGGATGCTTCACGGGCGGATCAGAACGGCAGCTTCATTCCCGGCGGCAACTGCAGTCCGGCAGTGACCGAGGACATCTTCTCCTGCACGCGCGCCTCGACCTTGTGCACCGCGTCGTTGATCGCTGCGGCCACCAGGTCCTCCAGCATCTCGCGATCCTCGCCGATCACCGCCGGCTCGATCGCCACGGCGCGCACCTCGTGCTTGCCGGTCATCGTCACTTTGACCATGCCACCGCCAGCCTCACCGATGATCTCCAGGCTCGCGATTTCGTCCTGTACCTTCTGCATGTTGGCCTGCATGGCCTGCGCCTGGCGCATCAGCTGATTGATATTGCCTCGCATGAGGTCGCTCCTCGATCGGTTGAGTGGAACCGGCAACCGCGCCGGTTCATTTCAGGGGACGAACGGTCTCGGGGATCACTTCGGCGCCGAAGCGCTCGCGAAAGCCCTGCACCCCGGGATCGGACTCGAAGGACTGACGGGCCGCATCGGCCTGCTCGCGCACCGCGCGCTGGTTCGTCTCGGCGGGCGTCTCGCGCCGCTCGCTCACCGCGACGAACTCGAGCCGCACCGTCTCGCCGAAATGCCGCGAGAGCGCCTGGGCGAGCTTCTCCTCGAGTGAGGCGGTACGCAGCGAGCGGCTGCGCGGGTCGAGCGCAAGCTTCACCCGAGCGCCCTCTCGAGCGACCAGCACGCAGTGCTGAGCGAGCTGGCGGGCCGCCCCCTGCAGGTCGATCTGGGTGAGCAGTGCGGCCCATTCCCCGCTCGGGGTCGCGGGCGCCGACGCCGACGGAGCCGGCGCTGCGGGCCGCTCGGCGCGCGGGGCCATCGCGCCCGGCGCTGGGCCCGCGCCCGGCGCCACCACCGGGCCACCCTGCGGCCGGAACGCGATCATGCGCAGCAACGTCATCTCGAAGCCGGTACGCGGATCGGGCGCGAGCGGCAGATCGCGCCGGCCCAGGATGGCGCTCTGGTAATACAGCTGCACGTCCTCGGCGCCGAGCGCGCCGGCGAGCCGTCCGAGCAGCTCGTCCGCGTACAGCTCATCCCCCTGGTAATCGCTGACCACCTGCTTCAGCGCGACGCGTGCCAGGAGCGAGGCCAGCTCATCGAGCAGCTGGGCGTAATCGGGCGCCCACTGCTCGATCGAGCGGGCAAAGCGCAGCAACTCACCGGCATCGGCGACGGCGAGCCGCTCGGCGAGCTGCACCACGTGATCACGAGCCACGGTGCCGAGCATGGCGCGCGCCTCGGCCTCCCCGGCCCGTCCGCCGCCAAAGGCGATCAGCTGATCGAGCAGCGAGAGGCCATCACGCATGCTGCCGTCGGCGGCCTGCGCCAGGAGCGCAAGTCCCGCCGGCTCGAACTCGATCTGTTCGCGCTCGAGCACCGCGCGCAGGTGCGCGGCGATCTGCGTCGTCGGAATGCGCTTGAGATTGAACTGCAGGCAGCGCGAGAGCACCGTCACGGGCAGCTTCTGCGGATCGGTGGTGGCCAGCAGGAACTTCACGTGCGGCGGAGGCTCCTCGAGCGTCTTCAGCAGCGCATTGAAGGAGTGCGTCGAGAGCATATGCACCTCGTCGATGAGGTACACCTTGTACCGCCCGCGGGTCGGCGCGAACTGCACGTTGTCGAGGATTTCGCGCGTATCGTCGACTTTGGTGCGCGAGGCGGCGTCGACTTCGATCAGGTCGACGAACCGGCCGGTGTCGATCTCACGACAGCTGGCACACTCCCCGCAGGGCGTAGCGGTCACACCGGGGTCGCAGTTGAGGCACTTGGCCAGAATGCGCGCGATCGTCGTTTTGCCCACCCCACGCGTGCCGGTGAACAGGAACGCGTGGTGCACGCGCCCGCTCGTGAGGGCGTTGACGAGCGCCTGGCGCACGTGATCCTGCCCCACGAGTTCACTGAACGTCTTGGGGCGCCATTTGCGCGCCAGCGCGGTATAGGTCTCGGTCATGGATCCCCAACCGGAATGGGAGGCGGCCCGCACCAGCGGGTGCTCCGGCACCCGACATCGCCGCTGCCGCTGCTGCCTTCCGGCCCTGACGGGGTTCACGACTGGTCGTCGCGGAGTAGCCGATGCGGGCCACCACAGCCAAATGTACTCGTACCCGCATCTGCGGGCTCACCCGCCCCTGAGCATGCGCCCACGGCCAGGCAGTGCCCAGGATGATCGCCGGGAGGGGGCCATCATAGCAGTTCAGCGGGCCGCCGTGCGGGGTGAGGTCGTACCGGGACGGTAACGGACCCCGGCCTTGACTCTGGACCTTGCTCCAGGGCGTAGACTGCAGCCCGATTCATCTGCGGGAGCGACCATGGACACCCTGGGTATCGGCGCGCTCGCCCGGCGCGCAGGCGTACGCGTCGACACCGTTCGCTACTACGAACGCAGCGGCCTGCTTGCCCCGAAGATGCGCCTGCAGTCCGGCTATCGCCGCTACGGCGCCGCGGAGCTCGCCCGTCTGCGCTTCATCCGCCGCGCCCAGACCCTCGGGTTCTCCCTGAAGGAGATCCGCGACCTGCTCGCCCTGTCCAAGGGCCGCGACGTGGCGCGCGTGAAGCGCGCCGCGCAGGGCAAGCTCGCCGACGTCGAGCAGCGCATCGCCGCCCTGCAACGCGTGCGCGATGGGCTGGCGATGCTCATCGAGGCCTGCCCGGGCCACGGCGATCCGACCGATTGCCCCATCCTGAAAGCACTCGGTGGCGAGGAGCCGCAACTGCTCGGCGCGGCCTGAGCATCGCCCTTACGGCACACCCAGGGCGGCGCGGACCAGGAACAACACCCCAAGACCCAGGAACAGCAGACTCGCGGTGATCCGAATCGCGCGCAGCGGCAGGCGCAGCGCGAGCAGCTTGCCGATGAAGATCACCGGGGCGCAGGCGAGCACCATGCCGGCCGTGCTGCCGGCGACCACCGCGGCGAAGTTGCGATAGGCGGCCGCGAGGACCGCGGTGGCGATCTGCGTCTTGTCGCCGAGTTCGGCCACGGTGAACGTCAGCAGCGTGGTCCAGAAGAGTCCCCCGCGCGCCGCATCCTCCGGCGGTCCGTCCGCCCGCTCCGGCTTCAGCTCCCAGGCGGCCATGACGACGAGGCTCACGCCGACGATGAGATTGACCAGCCGGGGACTGAGGGCGTGTCCGAGCCGCTCGCCAATGAAGGCCGCGAGCGCCGCGCTCAGCACCGTTGCGCAGAGCATCCCGGCCAGAATCGGCCACGGGCGCCGGTGCCGCACGGCCAGCATCAGCAGCAGCAGCTGCGTCCGATCGCCAATCTCGGCGATTGCCACCGTCGAGAGGCTGGCGAGAAACGCTTCCATCTAGCGCGCCGCTGTGCGCACGCCGAGGCTCGGCACACGCGCCTCGCCGGCGCGGTCGGGCAGTTGCATCAGACGACGATCAGCGTGACGTCGATGTTGCCGCGGGTCGCATTCGAGTACGGACACACCCTGTGCGCCTCGCTCACCAGCCGCTCGGCAGTCTCGCGCGCCACACCCGGCAGCGAGACTTTCAGCTCCACGTTGATGCCAAAGCCCGCCGGGATCTGCCCGATGCCCACCGATGACTCGATCGAGGTGTCGGCGGGTACGGCGACCTTGTCGCGGCCGGCGACGAACTTGATCGCGCCGATGAAGCAGGCCGCGTAGCCGGCGGCGAACATCTGCTCCGGATTGGTGCCCTCGCCGCCCGGCCCGCCGAGCTCCTTGGGCACCGACAGCTTCACCCTCAGGCGGCCATCATCCGTTGCGGCGCTGCCGTCGCGCCCGCCGGTGGCTTTGGCATGGGCGGTGTAAAGCGGGGTTATCGAATTCATTTCACCCTCCATTGTCAGGGAATGCGCTGCGCGCCGGCGCGGTGCGGCCAGTCCGTAGTATATTGTAGACTTCACCGGGCAGGCGACCTTCAACCCGGTGCGGGATGTCAGAGATGCCGATGCGCACGCTCCCCGAACGACCGACCCGCTGGATGAGCGCTGCGCGATGCGCCGATCGCCTGACGTGCGCCGCCGAGCGTGCGAGACACCGATGAGCCTGCGAGCGAGCATCCGTCGACTGGGGCGACGCTGGCTCATCACCTTCAGCCTCATCGCATTGGTGTTGCTCGGCTACCTGTGGGCCGGTTACGCACTCGCGCCGCGCCTGATTCGGACTGAGGCGACGCGCTGGGCTCGGCAGCACCCGGGAGTGACGCTCGCACTCGGCACGATCCGGGTCGACCCGGTGCACCTGACCGTCTCGATCCGCGACCTCCGTCTCCGGCAGCGGGGCCAGCCGATCGCCACCGTGGGACGTCTGTTCATCGGCTTCAAACCCCTGGCGCTGCTCGTCGGCACCTATCACATCAGCACCCTCGAGCTGGACGCGCCGCGCCTCGATGTGCGCCTCGGCGCCGACGGCCAGCTCAACCTCGCGGCACTCGCCGCGGGCACACATCACGCCCCGAGTGGCCGGCCGCCGCAGATCCGCATCGATGATCTGCGCATCAAGCGGGGCGCGCTGCGCCTCAGCGATCACAAACTCTCCCCGACGGCACGCGAGTCGCTCTCGCCCATCACGTTCCGCCTGGTGCACTTCCGGTCCTGGGCCGGCGGCGGACAGTTCGCCCTGCAGGCCATCAGCGGCGACGGCACCCACATCGCCTGGTGGGGCGCAGTGTCGATGGCACCGCTCGCCATCCGCGGCGGAGTGTCCGTCCGCGGTGAGCCGCTGACGGCACTGACGCGTTTCGCGCCAGCGCACCTGCCCGTCATACCGCGCGCCGGCGTGCTGAGCCTGAACACACGCTACACGCTCGGCGCAGATCCGCACGGTCTGGCGCTCGCGCTCGCCGGTCTCACCATGACCGTGCGCGCCCTCTCGCTTGACGGCGGCTCGGTGCTGCACGGTCTCATCCAGGCCCACTCGATCCACCTCTCCGGCGCAGCCATACAGCTCGCCGCCGGCGCCGCGCCCGCGGCACACCTGCATGCCCTCCTGTTGCGCGGCATCCGCCTCGAGGGCACCGGCGCGGCCCACGGACAGCATGCGCGCCTCGCGGCGCTCTCGCTGGAACATGTGCAGCTGCAGTGGGCTGCGCGCCGAATCGCGATCGCGGCGCTTGCGCTGCGCGGGTTGCAGCTGCCTATCCAACGCGAGCGCAACGGGCGCTTGGCGCTGCTGCGCCTGTTGCCTGAACACTCGACCGCGCCTGCCGCGCACCCTGTGCCCCGCGGGGCGCCGCCCGCGGCCTCGCCGTGGCGCGTGCACCTGGCGCAGCTCACCGTGAGCAACGTCACGCTGCCGGTGAGTGATCGATCGGTCACGCCGGCGGCGCACTTCGAAGTGCGGCTGTATTCCCTCACTGCCCGGGCGCTCGATTCCAACCTCAAGACGGCCGTGCCATTCTCGCTGCGCGCCGGGATCGCACCGCGGGCGTATCTGGCGCTCGACGGACGCCTCGTCCCGGGCCGGCGCAGCGCCGCGTTGTGGGTGTCGCTGAGTCACCTGCCCCTGGCACCGTTCGTGCCCTACCTTCCGCTCGCCCGCACCGCCGAAGTCCACTCCGGCTCACTCGGCGTGCACGGCTTCGCGGAACTCGCCGGCGGGCACCTGATGCGCCTGCACGGCAGCGCCGCACTGAATGACCTGCAACTGATCGCGCGCGCCAGCGGCATCGGTTTGATCGGCTGGCGCGCCCTGAACGTGAACGGCATCGACTACCGGCCCGGGCGGCTCGTCGTCGATGGCGCCCGACTCGATGCGCCGGTGGGTCGCATCGTCATCCTGCCGAACCGCACGCTGAATCTCGCGGCACTGTTCCCGCCGGTGAAGGCCGGCGCACAGCCGCCGCCCGCGCCGCCACCGCGATCGAAGGTCCCGAGACCGGCGGCGCTCGCGATGTTGCTGCGGCGGCTGCAGATCGTCAACGGCTCGATCCGTTTCGCCGATGAATCGATCTCACCTCACTTCCATGCACCGATCAACGATCTGCACGGCAGCATCGCCAACGTCTCGACCGCCCGTACCGCGATCGCCCGAGTCGCGCTCACCGGTCAGGTGATCAACCGCTACTCGCCGGTGCACATCAGCGGTGCATTCAACCCCTACGGACTCGGGCGCGACACCGACATTCGTGCCGGCTTTCAGAACATCCAGCTGCCGATCTTCGACCCGTACTCGGACCGCTACGCCGGCTACGCGATCGCCCAGGGCATTCTCAGTGCGAAGTTCCGCTACCGCATCGACAACGGCCAGCTCAACGCCGATCACCGCATCGTGGTCGATCAGTTGCAGTGGGGCGGGGCCAGTACGAGCCGCGATCGGGTCGGCTGGCCGATTCGGCTCGCCACGGCGCTGCTGAAGGACCGCAATGGAGTGATCCGCATCCACCTGCCGGTCACCGGCTCGCTGAACAATCCGGACTTTCACATCGCTTCGATCGTCTGGATGATGCTGCTGCATCTGCTGGAGAAGGCTGCGCTCGCCCCATTCGACCTGATCGGCACGCTGTTTGCGGGCGCCGCGCAAGCACAGTACATCGCGTTCCAGCCCGGCTCGGCGGCGCTGCCGCATGCGGCCGGTGCGAGCCTCGCGGCGCTCTCGAGAGCGCTCGCGGCGCGTCCGGCGTTGCGAGTCGAGGTGCCCGCCGGCCCCGCCGGCCCCGCCGACGCCGTTGCCCTGGAGAACGAGCGGATCGAGGCTCTCGCCCTGACGCATCTTCACCGTGCCCCACCCGGCGGCTTCGCCGCGCTGGCGGCACGGGAGCAACGCCGGGCACTCGAGACACTGTACCGCGCCCGCTTGCACCGGCGGCCCATTTATCCGGCGCCGCCCGTGAAGGCCCCCACGGCGGGCGCCACCGCCAAGACCGCCGCCGCGCAGCGCCTCGCCCGTATGCACCGCCAGATCCGCTGGCTACGTGAGCACCTGCGTCCCACTGTGCACCTCGCCCCCGGGGCGCTCGTGGCCCTCGGGCTCGCGCGCGCCCAGGCCGTTCAGAACGCGCTCCTTGCGAAAGGCACGCTCAATCCGAAGCGCGTGTTGCTCACTACGAAGCATTCGGCTACGCCCTGGCATCACCGCGTGCGCCTGCAGTTGCTGCTGCGATAACGCCCTCGATCCGCTTCGCCACTTACCACCGAATCCGGTGGTGCTCGCGGATCGGCCGGCGTACCACCTGCCCGCAGCGCCGAATACGCCGCAAAGATCCGCGCCAGAGCATCCGGGGCAGGATGCGGTCGGCTTGCGGGGCCTCCCGGTGGCGCGAGGAGTGGCCGGTCGGGGTCCGCCACATCCGTCGGCTGAGCGGGAACTTCATCCGCTGGCTGCGCAACCCGACCATGACGCCGCCGCCATTCCTCGCCCACGGCGGGCACGGCTGCGGCCCCATTGTGCAGTTCGAAGGCAGGCGCGCCAGCAACACCCGTCGAGCGGACGGTATGCCTCGCCGGTTCACGGCGCGGCAACGCGCGTCCGGTCGATCGCGGCCACGAGGTGATAGAACGCCTCAAGCAGCGGCACCTCGAGGCCTGCCCGGTGCGCCTTGGACACCACGTCGCCGAAGGTCTCTTCGACCTCGAGCCGTCGGCCCGCCTCCAGATCCTGCAGCGCCGACATGCGGTGCCCGCTCGCCTGAGCGGCGAACTGCGCCCCGGCGGCGCGGACCGACTCGACCGCCTCGGCTTGCGAACCGGTGAGGATCGCCTGCAGCGGGAGGATCGCTCCCTCGGGCAGCAGTTCCACGCCGCAGGCACTCGCCACCCGTACCGCCTCGCGTGCCATGCGCACGAGCACCCAGGCGCTGCCCGGGTCACTCAGGTACTGCCAAGTCGGGGTACGCGTCGTGACCGCCAGGCTCATCAGCGGCAGCCAGGCCACGAACTTGCTCCACTCCCAACTGAGGATGTGCGCCACGGCGCAGGCGCGCACGCCAGCCGCATCGATCCTCGCCGCGAGCGATCGGGCCCGCTCGCTCTCGCGCCCGTCGAGCTCCCCGAGCAACAGGTTGACGTTGCGCGTGAAAAGCACTTCCCCGTCGGCGCGCAGCTCCCCGCTGGTGTTGGCGAGTGCGCCGAACACCCGCTCGGCACCGAACACCGCCGAGAGCAGTTCGTTCTTCAGTACCCCGTTCTGCACCGAGAACGCCGCGTCGACCGTCACGTGTCGCAGGGAGGCCAGAGCCGCTTGCGTGCCGGGCGTCTTGGTCGCCACGATCAGGCACTCGGCCGCCTCCAGGCGCGCCGGATCGGTGAGCACCGTGACCGGGACGGTCAGCTCGTTAAGTCCGCTGATGCGCAGCCCCTCGCGCTCAATGCGCCGGGCGCGCTCCCCGCGCGCCAGCACGATCACGCGCTGTCCGGCGTGCGCCAGATGCGCCGCCAAAATTGATCCCAGAGCACCGGGTCCGAGAATCGCGAACTGCGTGCGCATCACTCAGCCTCGCACAGCGCCGCACCCCGGGTCACCAGAGCGTACCGACACGCAGGCACCACTCCGCGATGAACGTCGATTGCTTGCCGCACCGCGCGGAGCTCATCCGCGCCTCGCCCTGCGCACGCGCCCGTCGGGCTCTCAGCGCGCAACGGCTGCGCACCGGCTGCCGCGCGCGTGACCTCGCTCGCCACAACCTGCCGGGTCTGGGGGTGCGCCAGCAACACAGCCGCCCCTGCCTGCGCCCGCGACCGTATCGCACCGCATTGGCGCTGCGCCGTGCGGTCGAGCACCCGATCATGGGTGACCACCGACTCCCCGATCATTCCACCGATCTGCTCGCTCGCGCATCGCAGGGCTCCTTGTACCTCCCTTGGCGTCATGGTACCGCGCTTTGGGATCCGCGCCCCGCCCCCGTTTCGCGCGCCCGCGAGACCACCACCGAGCGACCTGGGTCCGTGACCCGTTCCGCCTGCGCACCTGAGGCGCTCTCGACAGGCGCACCCGTGTTCACCGCCCGGATGAGCACCATGGCACCCCTCGCCGCAGGATGAGGAACCGAGGGACACGAAGAGCCGGCGCGTGACAGCGCGGCACGCGCCGGCCCCTCTGCGCTCACACCTCCTGTCGCAGCCGCCGCACCCCCGGGGCGTGCGGCGGCGCCTGAGCGACCGCCATGCTCACCTGTAGTCCATCGCCACCTCGCGCCTCGGCGAGCGGGTATGCGGGACTACGCGCGCGTCACAGCAGT
Source organism: Pseudomonadota bacterium (assembly GCA_021826035.1). Next base: position 59,201 of record JAKBBE010000008.1, read on the forward strand.
GTCGCCCTTTTCTCTACATTTTCAATGGAACAGGTACTTCAGTTGCGCCTGGATCTCGCGTCCGAAGATAGGCCGCGCCATCTCAAATCCATTCGAGATCCCAGAGCTCAGAATGCGCGCATTGCCTTCGGTGAGTCCGATGGTGTTGGTAAGGTTTGAGCCCTCGATGCGCACCTCGAAGTGCGAGCCAATATCGCCCACGATACCCGCGTCCACCGTGTCATAGGCGGGCAGTATCTGCTGATTTCCCGGATTGGAGTAGCGCTGATCGACGTGCGTGAAGGTGGTGAACACCGTGAGCGCACCCCAGCTCATCGGCAGCGTGTACTGCGGCGTGATTCTGAACTGCAACCGCGGCTGGCGCTGCAGGTATGAGCCATCGTTGTTCGCGCCCGGCGCGCAGCTGCCGGTGGCCAGAAACTGCGTGCAGAAATGCGTGTACTTCGAGTCCTGCCAGTCGCCGGTAAACTGCAACTGCAAGTTCGGCAACGGACGCCAGTCACCCGACCAATCCAGGCCGTTTGAATTTGCTCCGTAGGAGTAGTTCACCTGCGAACCGTTGAACAGGAATGCCTGGAACGGCACACCGAAGAACTGGCGATGAAACAGCGTCAGAGAGGCAAAGAAGGTATCGCCTTCCGCCTTGAATCCGACCTCGTAGTTCTTCACCTGCTGAGCATTGGGCGTACCGCTGCGCAGATCATCGAAGCTCGGGAAGTGGTAACCGGCGTTGACGCGCACGTACGCACTCATGCGGCTGCTGAAGTCGTAGTTCGCACCCACGCTCCACGCGCCGAGCGTGTGATCATAGGTCGATGGCGTCCACTGACCCGTGCGCACGCTGACGTTGTTGTTGTAGAACGTGAGCGGATTACCGTCTAGGTTCTGGTTTTGCAAGCCCTCGATACTGCCGTCGATCACGTCATTCTCGATACGGTATTCCGCATCGAACAGCCAAGGCCCGGTGTGCCACTGATCCGACAGGTATTCGGCAGTGTTACGGCCGGTGTAATGGTCGCGCAGGCTGTAGAACGAACCGCCCAAGATGCCGTTCTGGGTGACGTACCCCGTACAGGCGCCGCCGGCGGTGGCCGCAGTCGGGCAACCGGCCGCGGTCGACAGCGTTACGTTGACGAGCGGCGCGTTCGGAACGGCCAGCATCAGCTCGTTATTGCCGAGAAACCAGCTGTCGTTGGCCGAATAGCTGGCGAAGTAGCTGCCGACCGTGAGCGAATTGCCCTTGAAGATCTCACGCGACAGGCGGATTTCATTGGTGAACGACTGGATCTTGTTGTCCACGATCCAGAAGCCGAGCGAGGCCACCTCGGTGGCCGGATTGAGCGTTGCGCCGTTGACCAGGCTCCCTGTTCCGCTGACGAACGGGCTGCCGCCGGTAGCGTCCATGATCGATGAGTTGGAATTGGCGGAGGTGATCTGGCTGGCGATGAAGCTCGACAACGTCTCGGGCGACAAATTGTTGAATAACGCGTTGGTCGGCATGCGCCCGGCGGTATAGCCAAGGTTATCGCTCAGAGCCCACCGGCCGATATGCAGATTCAGATCCGTCCCGAACATGTGGACACTGGATCCGCGGCCATTAGCGAGATCACCGCTGATGGTGCCCGGAGTGCAGCCGTTCGCCGGGGCGCCGGGTGCAACGCAGGGGAACTCCTGGACGGTGATGCTGCGGTTTGCGTCACCGGCGAACGTGCCCGTATTGGGGTTGAACCCCGGGAATCCGGACACGCTCTGGCCGTTCGCGCTGACCGCAACCGGGATATCGGTGATGAACAAGTTCTTGTCATTCAGCTCACGCCCCCAGAACAGCAAATTGCCGCCATGGAAGGTGTGATACAAAGTGGCGGTGATCTGTCCGCCCCGATTGGCCGGAAACTGACTGCTGCGGATTCCGCTCGATTCGCGGTAAAAGCCGCCGACGCTGAAGTACCACCGGTGGGCCAAGGGTCCGCCGTAGTACCCGTCCAGTCGATACAGGCCGTCGGTACCGACGGTCAGGCCGATCTCACCGTGCGGCGTCGCAGTACCGTGGCGCAGGATGTAGTTGACGGTCGCGCCGATCTGGCCGCTGGAGTACACCACAGACGGTCCGCCCTGCACGACCTGCACCCGCTTCACGGTATCGTCGAGACGGATCAGCGATGAATTATCCATGAAGGAAATCGTCGGCGCCGCATACACCGGTGAACCGTTGATTTGCATCGTGACGTAGGGCGCATCGCCGCCGCCGGGAAAGCCGGCGATTTCAATGTTCGCGCCGGTGGCACCCCCGCTCGCCTCCGGCCAAAGACCTGGCACGATCTTGAGCAGATCCGCGGCGCTCGAGGGCATCGCATCGTGGATCTGGCTGAGATTGGCCGTAGTGACCGAGAAGCTCGCGTTCAGCAGCTTCACGCCGCTGGTCAGGGGCGTAGCAGTGACGATCACCGTTTGCAGCGTCGGCAGCGAGGGTATGGTGGCGTTCGATGCTCCCCCATGAGATTGGCTCGCCGAGTCAGCGGGTTGAGCGGTCTTGGCATGAACGCTGCCTGCCGCGATCGTCAGGAGACCCGCGACCATGGCCGTCATCGGACGACATTTCATAGTGATTGCCTCTTCAGTGTGAATGGGACGAGACGTGCGCCAGGCGCGTTACGCGACCGATTCCCTTGCGGGATGTGGCCTTTTGCACCCGGCGCTGGGGTGTTGTTGTTACGCCAAAGCGGCATCGGTATTTGCCCATCCGGCGCGTCGCATCGAGAACGGGAAACGCTGCCGGCCGTCCGCCGCGGTAAAGCAGGGTGGCCGTGGATTCGAGTCCGACGATCAAGAGCACTACCCCCAAAAATGCTAAAGAAATCGGTGTTGGTTTCTTAATTCACCGATTGACATCGATACCAATGGTATCGATGTCATCGAACGTCACGCAAGGATGCGGACCGGCATCCCACCGCTACGATGCGATAAGTCAATATTTACAGGATGTATGTTGTGAACACGCAACGCTACATTCGCACACCAGGCCTTGAGTGAGCGATCGAGCGCGCGCCGCAGTCATGCACAGGCGGCTTCTCATGCGGGTCCTAACAGCGCGAGGACTCGTCATGGGCGCTGCGGGCCGTGGCGCCGGTTGACCAGGCTCGGTGGGAGGAGGCGAACGTGACACGACGGTCCGCCACCCGGTCCGATTCGCAGAGCGCACACTCCGCGCGATAACTTGGCGCGCGCCTAAGATGCGCGCACATCCAATGCATCGTGTCGTCGCGGCCGCCAGGATCGCGCCCTAGCAATTCCCGATGGGCTCCGGGATCGCTCCCTATCGGCCAACTTCTGCGGCGCATCGTACGGGCCGGCCAGCGCCTCGAGAGGCCCCTTCAATCAGACGCCTTCCATTGAACCTCCGACGGATCGACCGGCAACAGAGAACTGCATGAGTTCGTTGGCCAACACGAGGTTGAACTTTTAGGCTCTGTTGAATTTTGAGTGGACGATGCGGCCTGAGGTGGCACGGTTTCCCCGGTAGTCCACGGGCCGCAGCCGTCCGACCCCCAGCGCCTTCCAGCAGCCGGGCCAGGATGAAGTGGTCCCCCGTTGACGGACATCTGATGGATGGATTAAACCCACCCTTTGGAGGTCACTATGGAACGTCAGGTTCGTGCTCAATATACGGCCGATTACAAGGCGCAGGCCGTGTCACTGGCCGAGAGTCTCGGGGCGGCGAAGGCCGCTCGT
>JAKBBE010000239.1 GCA_021826035.1 Pseudomonadota bacterium
CTGCTCGCCGGGGCGCTCGCATTGACGAGCGAACTGGTCGCGACCTGGTGGTATCACCTGTCGGCGAACACGGCGCTGAGCACGGCGCTGTTCATGGTGACTACCTTCGTCGCCTGCGCTCTCGGGGCTCTGGCGCTCGAGCGCCAGACTCGCCGTGCCTTCCTCGAGAGCCAGCTGATCGGGGAGCTCGCCCAGCACGATGTGCTCACGTGGACCAAGAACCGGCGCATGTTCGATGAGAGCCTCGCGCGACTGTGGCGCCAGGCGAGCAGCGATGCGCGGCCGATCGCGATCATGCTCATCGACATCGATGACTTCAAAGCCTTCAACGATCGCTACGGCCACCAGGCCGGGGACCGCGCGCTGCGCCAGGCGGCGCTCGCCATGCAATGCTGTGCGCGCCGGCCGCTCGATCTGGTGGCGCGCTACGGTGGGGAGGAATTTGGCGTCATTCTCTTCGATACCGATCGCGCCGGTGCGCGGGAGACCGCCGAGACCATGCGCCAGGCGGTGCAGGCGCTGTCGATCGAGCATGACGCCTCGCGCTGCTGCGACGTGCTCACGATCAGCGTGGGCGTCGCGGTGGTCGAGCCGACCGCTTGGCGCAACCCCTATGGCGCTTTGCAGCTGGCCGACGAGGCGCTGTACCGGGCGAAGTCGAGCGGCCGCAACCGCGTCGAGGTGATGGACGACGTGGAGCACCGGCTGTTGGTGACCGGGGAGTTCTCCACTGACATCATCGCGCAGCTGAAGTCCGGCGCCTCCGGGGCCTGAGCGGCACGCCCCGCCGGTACTCGCGCTCGGGTTCAGGGGCGCGGCAGATCCTGACGGGCACTGCCGGGGGATGGGCTGCGGCCGTCAGGTCCGAAGTGATCGAGGAGGTCGCGAGGAAATCGACGCTCCCCCCTCGCCGCTGCGCTGAGGTGTGTCGCAGAGGGGCGGCTCTGGTGTCACGCTCGCCGCGCCGGTGCATCGACCCAGACCTTCAGCGCAGGCGTACACACCGTCGCGCGCACGCCGCAGAAGATGCAGGCGCCGATTGCACCGCCGCTCGCGGTCCGCCAGGCCGAGCGCCGCACCAGGCGACCCCCGAGGAACGCCGGCGTCTGGACTCGGTCCAGTCGTGATCGGCGACTGATCGGGGTGCGGGTTCCCGCACAGCATTTTTGCCCCGCGCGGCGGTAAAATCGGGTCACATTAGGGCGTGCAGGCGACCGCGATGTGAGCGAGAACCCGTCGGAGAACGCAGCGCAGAGGGCCGACCTCGAACGGCTTCGGCTGGTCTACGGCAATTTCACGTTCATGCTGAGCGCCGCGGTGGTGGGCGCGGCCATGCTGGTGGCGCTGCTCTACGAGGTTGCCTCGCGCACGATGTTGTTCGCCTGGTTGGCGCTGATCGTGTCGCTTTCGGTCCTGCGCCATCTGGAGAGCCGCACCTTCGAGCGCAATCCCCTGGCACGCTCGGCCCGCGAGTGGCGGCGGCGGCTCGATGCCGCGACGCTGGTCTCGGGCATCGTCTGGGGCATCGGGGCGCTGCTGTTTCTGCCGCTCGGGGACGTCGCGCATCGGATGCTCACCGTGCTGGTGTTCGCCGGCGTCATCGCTGGGGCGATGACCTCTTACGGGGCGCTGTGGCGCTGCTACATGATCTTCATGACGCCGCTTGCGCTGTCGATGGAGTGGCGACTGCTCACCGATCCGCTGGCGCTGCACTACGCGCTCGCATTCGTGAACGTCGTGTACGTCGCCATGGTGGCGCATTCGGCGTACAAGACCGACCAGACCATCGGCAAGGTGCTCGACATCACCGCCGAGAATGCACAGCTCACCCGCGCGCTACAGTACCAGGCGACGCACGATCCACTGGTCGATCTGGTCAATCATCGTGAGTTCAACGTCCGGCTGCGCGAGGTGGCCGGCCGCAAGCATGAACCCTGCGCGCTGGTGTTCATCGACCTCGATCGCTTCAAGGAGATCAACGATCGCGGGGGCCATGCGGCCGGCGATGAGGCGCTGCGGCGGGTCAGTGAGATTCTCAAGATGCACGCGCGCGCGAGCGACACCGCTGCGCGCATCGGCGGTGATGAGTTCGCGCTGCTGCTGCCCGGCTGTCCCGGTGAGCGGGCCGAGCGGGTGGCGCGCGAGGCGCTCGCTGCGATCGAGGAGTTCGTGCTGCACTGGGAGGGCGGGCACTATTTTCGAGTGGGGGCGAGCATGGGGGTCGCCTGGGCCGAGCCCGGTGCGGCCGATGCCGCGGCGCTGCTGCGCGTGGCCGATGCCGCCTGCTACGCGGCGAAGAACGCCGGGCGCGGCCGTATCGAAGTTCGTCCGGCCACGGCGCGTCACGAGCCCAGTCGTTTCGCCCTTGAGGTACTCGATCCGCTGAACTGAACGCCGGTGCTCGCCGGGCAATCAACCGAGCGGCAGGGTCCTCGGGCCGGTAAACTCACCGCCGGCCCCGCCCCCGTAGCTCAGTGGATAGAGCGACCGCCTCCTAAGCGGTAGGTCGCAGGTTCAACTCCTGCCGGGGGCGCCATCGCCCGCCGGTCCGGTCCCCTCCGCGGGGGCGCTCAGGAGGCGCTCATGGGTGGCGAAGGCGGCCCAAATCACGCACACGATCCACACCGGCAGGAAGATCACGGCGTTGATGAACAGCCCGAGCAGGACCGGCACCAGCACCACCACCGAGACGATCAGCATCACCGCGGCGCCCGTGAGGCTGGCGTAAGCGAGGCCGAAGGGGCCGAACAGAAAGGCGAGGGTGACGGCGAGGCCGAGGGATTTGCCGGGCCTCTCTCGAATGGGGTTCGCGGCGGTCTGGCTCATGAGGGGTCTCGCGCAAGTGGACCGGTGCGCCTCACTATACTCCCGCGCACCGTGCAAGCCTCTGGGATATGGTTTCAGCGCCCGCGCCCGAGCGGCGCCCCCGCGGCTCCGCCCGGCGGTGCCGGTGAGCCGCGGCATGCGATCGACATCACACTTCGGGGCACCGCGGGCGGCGGGGGCGGGAGTGCGCCCTACAATCCGACTGACTTATCTTCGCGCGCCCCCACCGTGTCCAGACCGCTTCCCGACCGCGCCTCCGGCGCCCGTGAACCGCCGAGCGAGCCGGCCGAGCTCGAGCGGCGCCGCGGGCCGGATCGGCGCGCCCGCGTCCTGCGGG
>JAKBBE010000240.1 GCA_021826035.1 Pseudomonadota bacterium
CATCCACGGCAACGTGGATCGGGGCCGAACGACGATCCTCACAATCCCCTGGAGTGTGGGCCGATCGGCGGGTGCGTCGGCACCGAAGAGCGGTGTACTTCGCGGCTCAAACGCTAGCGGGTGAGTGGCCGCCGTCAACCCGGCCCGTGCCCGAGAGGATCCGGTCACGATAGGGGGCGCGGACGCACCAGGAACGGGGCATCGCGCAGCACGAACAGGCCAAAGGCGCCGATCCACAGCAGCGCTGCGACGATCAGCAGATCCTCCTCGGCGCGCCCGAGGAGGGCTGCGGCAATCCGCGCCGTCGCGGCGAGCACCACCAGGAGGTACATCACGGCAGTGGCCCGGTCGGCGGTCAGAGCGCGCCCCGTGTGTCCTCGGCTGACGCGCGTCATGACGGCGAGGATCATCGTGCCGATGGCCCCGGCGGTGAGCGCATGAATCGCTGCCGCCAACGGAAACGTCGGCGTCAGGGTGGCGATGCCGAGGGCCGCGACGCCCACGACCAGCCAGGCGTAGCCGACGTGCAGCACGAGCAACAATGGCTCGTCGCGCGTCGCCACGCCCCGCCAGCGCAGCAGGCGCCACAGATTGAGCACCGCGCCGCCGAGGAGGAGAACCCCGACCCCACGCGCCTGCGGAAAGAAGACCCAGGCCATCAGCGCCGTATGCAGCAGCGCAGAGGCGATCGGTCCGATCCGCTCACTCGCCGGCGGCGGTTCGCGGCGGCGCGACAGCAGCCAGTTGCGGGTGAAGCCCGGCACGATCCGCGCCCCGAGCACCGAGACGAGAATCAGTGTCGCGGCGAGCCCGAGCCGCCAACCGTAGCCGGCGAGCGTCGCGACGCCGCCCTCGGTGGCGAGGTCCATCAACAGCTGCGCGCCGGTGAGCACGACGAGCGGCACGATCATGACGTAGTTGCGCCGGTTGCGAGCGGCGATCAGTTCGTGCGCCACGGTGCCGGTGAGCGCGATCGGAAAGGCCAGATCGACTCCGATGACCAGCCCGATCGGAAGCCAGGCACCGATGAGCTGCACGAGACGGCCGAGCGCCCACAAGGCCACGAGCAGCGTGAGCGGCCCGCCGTTCACCGGTTCGCGTCCCGTCCAGTTCGCCTCGGCCGTCAGCAAGAAGCCGGCGATCGCCGCCGGCACGAAGCCGAACAGCATCTCGTGGATGTGCCAATCGAGCGGATCGAGCCGGCTGGGCAGCGACAGGCCCGTCGTCAGCATGGCGATCCACAGCCCGATGGCGAGGGCCGCCCACAGGGCCGCGGCGAGGAAGAACGGCCGGAAGCCGTAGGAGAAAAGCGGGTGAGCGGCCCGGGTGGCCGGCCGCGCGCCGTTCACTGCGCCGCCCGCCGTGACCGATGCGAGCGCACCGATGCGCCGTGCGCGGGCGCGGCGCGGCGGCCGAAGCGCGCGCGCTGGTCGGTACGGGGAAGGGTCTGCTCTGCCATGGGGAAACTCCTCGCGCGGATACGACGTCCGCAACATGCGTTTTCAGCGTTGATGGGTCGTCATGCGATATTTAAATCCGGGACGGTCCCGAGGGGTCAATAGGTACAAACGCGCATCGCCTCGAGTCCAGGAAATGGGCCTGATCACCGGGCAGCGCCTCGTGCGCCACGATCGCCTCGGCGGGGCATCCTCCACGCACCGTGTGCCGTCGATGCACTCCTCGGGATCGATGACCCGCATGTTCGGTCCGGCATGACAGCAGTCCAGCGGACAGACCGGCGCGCCATCGGTGTACGGGCACTTGATGCAGTTTTCGGTCACGACAGGGGTCACGGCGCTCTGCGTGTCGCTGCGGGCGACTTGATGCGCACACGCTAGCGCGCCGCGGTACGGCGGTGCCTTGATGAGGATCAAGGGCGCCCGGCGATCTGCGGCGGTTGAAGCGGTGGGCCGGCGCGGTATAGGGTAGTGAGGCGCATGGGCGGGACACGCCAGCGCAGGGTCACCGGGGAGAGTGCATGCAGGCCGACGGCGCGCTGAGGCGCGAGCTGCACCGCCATTATCTGTTCGCCGCATTGAGCGAGACTCAGCAGCAGCGGTTGCTGGCGAGCGCCTCACGGTGCGAGGTGGCGGCAGGGAAGCCGTTGTTCACGCACGGCGAGTCGGCACCGCAGTTCTTTCTGCTGCGCCGCGGCTGCGTGAAACTGTATCGGCTCTCGGCGCAAGGCGATGAGAAGATCATGCGCCTGATCCGCCCCCCGCAGACCTTTGCCGAGAGCATCCTGTTCATGGACCTGCCGCGCTACCCAGTGTCAGGGGCCGCGGTCGATGCTGCCGAGCTGATCGCCTTCGACCGCGAGACGTTCCTCGGCATCCTGCAGGAGTCGTTCGCCACCTGCCGGGCGGTCATGGCGCAGATGACCCGCCGCATCCAGGTCCACTGGGATGAAATCGAGACGCTCGCGCTGCAGAACAGCCGTTACCGTGTCGTGCATTATGTGCTCGGGCTGGTCCGCCCGGACGCGCACGGTCCGGTCACGGTGAGACTGCCCGCGCGCAAAGTCGTCATCGCGGCACACCTTGCGGTGACGCCCGAAACACTCTCGCGGACATTGCGCACTTTGAGCGACGAAGGGTTGATCGAAGTCCGTGGGGACGCACTGACGCTCATCGACATAGACCGACTTCGTCAGCGAATGCAGTGATCACTCGGGCCTCGGGCGGCTGAACGGCGGCGCTGACGGATCCGGCGCCTTGCGCGGCGGGTTCGTCCGCCGGTGAGCGAAATGAGCGCGCCGGAACGTGGCGGAACGGCAACGCCTGCGGATATCCACGATGTCCGCGGCTGCGAACATTGCCGAAGATCGGCTCCGTCCCAACAGGCGAGGGCAGGTGAGCCTCGCGCGCCGCCGGGTCCGGGACGGGCGTGTGCACGAGGCGGCCCATCAGATCCGGGGCGCGGATCCGGCGCTCCGGGCGGAACTCAGAGCATGGACCCGCGTCACCGAACACGCTGCGCTGCAGCGGCGCGATGGTTTTTTCACGGGCTGCGGTGGCGGGCACTCGGCCGCACGCTGGCTCGCTCCGCTGCTCTGCGATTGGCTGAGCCGTGCGCCTGCAAGCGGCGCACGGGCGGCTGATCGGGCGCGCAAATCCGGTGGATTTG
>JAKBBE010000052.1 GCA_021826035.1 Pseudomonadota bacterium
CGGTGCGCTCGTGACGGTCGGCATCATCGGCGGCGGCCAGCTCGGCCGCATGATGGCGCTCGCCGGTTATCCGCTCGGGCTCGATTTTCTCTTCCTCGATCCCTCGCGGGAGGCCCCGGCCGGCAAGGTCGCCCCCGTGGTCCATGCACCGTTCACCGATCCGAAGGTGCTGAAGTGGCTCTCGCAGAATTGTCAGGTGCTGACCTTCGACTGGGAGAACATCTCCGTCGAGGCGCTGCGCAAGCATGCCGCCGGCGCGCGCCGCGCGCGCATCTGTCCGCCGGTCCCGGCGCTCGCCACCGCCCAGGACCGCGTCGCCGAGAAGCGTCTGTTCGAGCGGCTCGAGATTCCCACCACGCGCTGGCGCGCGGTCGGCTCGCGCGCTCAGCTCGAGCGCGCGGTGCGCGAGATCGGTCTGCCGGGGGTCCTCAAGACACGCCGCATGGGCTACGACGGCAAGGGCCAGGTGCGCATCGGCTCGCACGAGGACCTCGAGCGGGCCTGGCTGAGCCTCGGCAGCGTGCCGTTGATCTACGAGGAATGGGTGCCGTTCGAGTGCGAAGTGTCGATCATCGGAGCGCGCAGCACGCGGGGTGAAACCGTTTTCTATCCTCTGAACGGCAACGTTCACGCTGAGGGCATTCTGCGGGTGACCCGCGCACCCTACGGCACGCGACGCTGGCACCGCAGCGCGATCGATTACCTCACCCGCTGCCTGGAGCACTTCCGCTACGTCGGCGTGCTCAACATCGAGTTCTTCGTGCGCCAGGGCCGTCTGATCGCCAACGAGATGGCCCCGCGCGTACACAACTCCGGCCACTGGACCATCGAGGGCAGCGCCACCAGCCAGTTCGAGAACCACCTGCGGGCGATTCTCGGGATGCCGCTCGGCTCGACGCGCCCGACCGGCCACAGCGCCATGATCAACCTGATCGGCGAGATGCCCGCACGCGAGGCGCTGCTCGGGATCTCCGGTCTGCACCTGCATGATTATGGCAAACAGCCCCGGCCGGGACGCAAGCTCGGGCACTGCACGCTGGTCGAGCCCTCGGCCGCGCAGCGCGACCGGCTGGCGCGCCGCCTGCTCGCCCAGGTGGCCCCGGGTGTGCGCCTGCCGTAGCATACGGTGCCATGTACATCGAGCCGTTTCATCTGAAGGAACTGCCCTTTCGGCTCAGCCCCGACCCTCAATTCCTGTTCCTCTCCAAACAGCACGCCCGGGCGAAGGCGTACATGGAGTCGACGATCTGGTTCGCCGACGGTTTCGTGGTGATCACCGGGGAGATCGGGGCGGGCAAGACCACGCTGATCGAGTCGTTCCTGCGCGACGTGCCACAGGACGTCGTGGTCGCCCAGATCAACCAGACACAGGTCTCGGCAGTGGACTTCCTGCAGTCTCTGCTCGCCCAGTTCGGCTTCTCGCCCTTCAAGATGAAGAAGAGCGAGCTGCTGGTGACGCTGAACAACTTCCTCATCGAGCAGTACGCCGCCGGCCGGCGCGTGCTGCTGATCGTCGATGAGGCGCAGAACCTCTCCCAGCGCGTGCTCGAGGAGATTCGCATGCTCTCGGGGGTCGAGACCACCAAGGAGAAGGTGCTGCGCATCATTCTCGCCGGCCAGCCGGAACTCAATGTCAAGCTCGACGCCCCGGAACTGGTGCAGCTGAAGCAGCGCGTGCGGCTGCGCTTTCATCTCTCGGCGCTTTCTTCAGACGAGACCACCGAGTACGTCCGCCACCGCCTCGCCGTCGCCGGCGGTGCGGACCGGCAAATCTTCACACCCGACACGTTCGCCGAGATTCACCGCTATAGCGGCGGCGTACCCCGCCTGATCAACACACTGTGCGATACGGCCATGATGGCCGCCTACAGCGACGATCGCGATCAAGTCACGGCCGCGGACATCGCCAGCGCGGTGAGCGAACTGCAGTGGGTGGAATTCGCCGCACGCCCGGAGGGCATGGCGACGACCAGCTCGGTGCGCCAGCGGCCGCGACGCGAAGCCGCTGTGTCACCGCTCGCGCGGCTGCAGGTGCTCGACGGCAGCGACACACAGCAGGAGATCCCGCTGCTGCCCGGCCGCATCATCATCGGACGTACCCCGGACAACGACGTGCAGATCGACAGCCGCTTCATCAGCCGCCATCACTGCCAGATCACCACGACCCACCAGGCGTGCATCATCGAGGATCTCAACAGCACGAACGGGCTGTACGTGCGTTCGCTGCGCGTGCACCGGCACTACCTGCGCGACGGAGACGTGGTGCTGATCGGCAAGCACGAGCTGGTGTACCTCGATGAGCGCATGGTGCATGCGCGCGCCAACCTGAACGACACCCTGCCCGGGATCCCCTCGCTCGGCCACGACGACGACACGCTCGCCGGGGAAGAACTGCCGCTGGAGATCCCGACCGTCTCCCCGCGCACGCAGTGAGGGGCGCGCCTCAGGCGTGCGTCACCTGCAGGATGCTGTGGCGGATCTGCTCGCTCAACACGAACTGCGCGTCGGCGGCGACGTGCATCAGCACCTCGTCGAACTCGAGCATTCCGGAGCGGTTGACGCGCACCACGGCGCGCCGGCGCAGCAGGTCGATGAAGTTCGCAAACAGCGGCCGATCGAAGAATTCCGGGGAGTTCAGCCCGTACAGCAGCGCGATGCGCTGCGCGGCGAGCTGACAGCGCTCCTCGAGCGTCGCCTGGCTGATCGTCCCGGAGCCGGCCTCGACCAGCAGCGCGATCGCAAGGTAGTAGCGCTCGATGGTCTGGAGCGTCGCCTGAGCCAGGATCGACAGCTGCATCGCCTGGGCGCTCGAGGGCGGCGGGCGGCGCCACAGCGCTCCGTGCGCGTCGCGCTCGATCAGTCCGTGCCGGGCAAACTCCCCGAGCACCGTCTCGACCACGACCGGCAGCTCCTCCTCGCTCCAGCGCAGAAACAGTTCCGCGGCAATGTACGGATAGATGCGTCCGACGAGACGCAGGATGTCCTCATGCGCCACCGCGGCGTTGCTGAGGAACACGCACGCGATCAGCGAGGGCAGCGCGAACAGATGCAGGACGTTGTTGCGAAAGTACGCCGCGAGCACCGCGCTCTGCTCGCTCATGCGCAACACGTCACCGGACGGATAGGCGAGACGCTCGAGCATCTTCAGCGACTCCCCGTAGGCGACCGTCTGCGCCCCGGTGAGTTCGGTCACCGTCACCCGCTCGCTGTACGGACAGCCGGCAAGCAGCGCGCGGTACAGATCGATCTGGCGCGCCAGGTCTGCCTCCGGCAGCGCCTGGCGCGGCATCGCGAGCAGCACCATCGCGAGCAGGCTCACCGGCGTGACGGCCGCAGCCGCGTTGATGTTGCACATGATGCGCCCGGCGAGCTCATCGACCGCGGAGCTCACCCAGGCGGCGCGCGTGGCCTCATCGAAGGACTGCTCGCGCCAGGGTCCGTGCCGATCCAGGATCCCCTCGAGGGCGATCGGCTCGCCGAGATTCACGTGCACTCGGCCGAAGCGCTCGCGCAATCGGCCCAGGGAGCGCACCAGCCCGAACACGCTCTCCTTCTCCTTCGGCTTGCCGGAGAGCTCCCCGATGTAGGTCGCACCCTCGATGATGCGCTCGTAGCCGAAGTACACCGGCACGAACACCACGGGACGGACCGGGTCGCGCAGGAAGCTGCGCACCGTCATCGAGAGCATCCCGGTCTTCGGCTGCAGCAGCCGCCCGGTGCGACTGCGTCCGCCTTCGATGAAGTACTCGATGGAGTGGCCGCGCGCCATGATGGCGGCGAGATACTTCAAGAACACCACGGTGTAGAGCGCATTGCCGCCGAAACGGCGGCGGATGAAGAACGCCCCGCCCATGCGCAGGAACCGTCCGACGATCGGCAGGTTCAGGTTGATGCCCGCGGCGACGTGCGGCGGGGCGTACCCGTTGACGTAGATGACGTACGACAACAGCATGTAATCCATGTGACTGCGGTGGCAGGGCACGTAGACGATCTCGTTGCCCTGTGCGGCCCGCTCGAGCGTCTCGAGGTGGCCGACCACCACGCCGTCGTACAGCCGGTTCCACAGCCAGGTCAGCACCCGCTCGAGGAAGCGGACGAACGCATGCGAATAATTGGCCGCGATCTCGTTGGCATAACCGGCCGCCTCACGCAGCGCCGCGCGGCGCGTGAGCTTCTTCTCGCGCATCAGCTGCGCCGCGGCGTTGCGCACCGCGCTGGTGCGCAGCACCCGCGTGACCACCCCGCGCCGGTGCGACAGATCCGGTCCGATGCGCGCCGCCCGCCGCTGCACGTACAGCGCGCGCAACGAGCGGGTCACGCGCCGCCCGCGCATCGCCAGCCCGCGCTCCTCGCCCACCAGACTGCGCAGCGAGATCGGCTCCTCGAACTCGAGCAGTGCGTTGCGGCCGTTGAACAGCACCTGGAGGAACTTGCGCACCCGGCTGGTGAGCGCCCAGTTCTCCACCAGCAGCAGCCGGAACCAAGACTGCTCGCGCTGCGGCGCGCGCCCCCAGTAGACCGCGACCGGCACCAGCTCGACGTCCGCCTGAGGATCGGCATCGAGCGCCCGCAGCAGCTGTTCGATCTGTGGCGGCGGACGCCGGTCGAGCCGCTCGTTCCACACCCCACGCAGGCGCGTCAAATAGAAGAACGAGCGCAGCTCGCTGCGCCGGTGCAGCAGTCGTTTGCGCGGACGCGGCAGGTGCATCCGCTCGCACACGCTCTGCAACACGGCCAGATCGATGCCGCTGTGCCGCTCGAGCACGTAGCAGACCGGCTTGGAGCGCTCACGCAAGCGTGCCGCGGCGTCCTCCGGCAGGATTCGGCAACGCACCCACAGCGCGGCCACTCGATGCAAAAACCAGTTCATGCCGTCGTCCCGCCCGCGGCCCGCCGCGGCGAATTTCCCCGCCCGATCATGCCGCCGGACTCAATCGCAGGAGAGCGTGGGCAGATCGAGCGCGATGAGAAAATACTCGAACAGATTCTGGATCACGCGGATCTGACTGTGCAGATTGTGGTCGCTGTCGAGCAGGTGCAGCGCCGCGCGGCAGCTCTGCGCGAAGCGCACACTGTGCTCGTACGGCACGACCTCGTCGCGCCAACCGTGCACCACGGCGGTCGGACAATCGACGATGCCGGGGCGCAGCGGCGGCAGCTGCGCAAAATACAGCGCGGGGGCCATCAGGAAGATCCCCCGGGCGTGCAGCACCGAGGCGCTCGCGACGGTGACGTAACCGCCCAGGCTCGAGCCGACCAGCACCAAGTCCCCGCTCAGGTCCTTGCAGTACTCGGCGAGCCGCGCAATCCGCTCGCGCGGCGCATCGACGCCGCGGTAGTCGACCGAGTGCGCCTCGTAGCCTTCGCTGCGCACCACTTCGGCGAGCGCCGTGATCTTGCGGCCCCACGGGCCACTGGCCTGGCCGTGCGAGAAGACCACGTGCCGCTGCGGTGCGGCCTCGGCGGGCGCGCCGGACCGCTCCCCCTGAGAAGGCGCCTCTTCACTCATCCGGTAATGATGCCGTCAAACGCGGCGCGTGGCCATAGGCGGCACGCGGTGTTCAGTGACGGAGCGCAAACTCCGCCGGGCTGCCGCGGCTCGGGCGCATCGCCAGGCGATTGACCGACACCGGACGGGTGCGACTCGCCTCCTGCTGGTGGCTGACCAGCCAGGTGTCGAATTCCCCGGGACGGCGCGCGGCGATGCCGAACAGCAGGTGGACTGAACCGGCGGCGATCGACTGGGCCGGATTGATCCGCTCGTCGCACAAGACGAAATAGCGCTCATCGCGTGATCCGCCGACGAATGCCCCCTCGTCGGCGAGCCGCGCGAGATACGCATCGACCAGCGTGCAGCCGCGCGCCCAGGTGGCCGGAACGTTCTGCTCGAAGAGCATCCAGCGCGTACCGCGCTCGACGCTCGAGGCGATGCGCAGCGCGAGGCGCCGCGCGTTCAGATACGACCAGTCGGGTGAACCGCCGGCGCCGGCCGCAAGGGTGCGCGCGCTGACCG
Source organism: Pseudomonadota bacterium (assembly GCA_021826035.1). The sequence continues at coordinate 6,014 of JAKBBE010000052.1, forward strand.
CAGCGGCGCCGGCGCGGCTCGCCGACAGAGTGTTGACGCCGACGAGCGCCAGGCGCAGCCGCTGCGCCGCGGAGATCTCGTGCGCCGGCTGCAGCCCGGCGCGCAGAATCGGCTCCTCCTCGGCGCATGCGCCGAGGAGGCCGTCCTCGGCCCGCGACAGCAGCCCCGCGGCGGCCCCACAGCAGGCGAACGTCTCGATCCGCCCGCGCAGCCGGTCGAGGGCGCGCAGACGCGGGTAGTACATCACCGCGTGATCGCTGCGGAAGGGCCACTTGCGCATCGCCTCGATCGCCGTCTGCGGGCTGTCCCAGGCCGCCGGCGGGTCGACGATGAGCAGCGCATGCCGCTCCCGGCACAGACGGGTGGCCACGAGGAGCGTGCCGAAGCCGACGTCCTGTTCGCGGCCTAGCGGCGGGACGCAGAGAAAATCGAAGTGTTCATCGCGCAGCGCGAACAGACCGATACGCTCTGCGGCCGAGCCGATCAGGTCGTAATCGGTGAGCGGCCCACCGTCATCCCCGTCGTTGTTCGAGCCGACATAGCTGATGCCGACCCCGCCGATCCCGGGAGCGGAGCGGTTCGGGCGCTGCGCGGGCAGCGGCGGGATGGCCCGCACGAGCTGCGAATGCAGCAGCACCCCGGTGATGCACCGCTCATGCTCGCTCGCCACCGACACGCGGCGAAAGATTTCCTGGTCCTCGACGCGCTCGGACCCGGCCGCACGCGTGCGCTGCACCACAAGGTTGAACAGCGCGTCGCCGTCGGCGATGCCGTCGTAATCGACCGAGGCGCGCAGATACTCGCGCGAGCCGGGTTGCAGACCGGCCAGCCGCAGCGTCTCGGCACCCGCCGGCAGCGTCAGCGTCGGGGCGCACGCACCGTTGGCCACCCGGACCACGAGCGCACGGCTGGCGCCGCTGGCGAAGAACTGCTCGACGGCATAGGCGAGCGTCGAGGGCTGCCACAGGCCGCCGAAGATCTGTTGGAATTCCGCGAAACTGCCGACCGGCACCGCGCGATTCAGCGGCCCCTTGAGCGTACGGCCGACGAACGCGGTGACCGGCTGGCGATGTGCCACCACCGGCTCTGCGTCATCGACTTGGAGGGAAAGGCCCGGACCGCCTTCTACCACCGATATATCCCCGCAGCGTTGTTATTGGTCGATCGGCGCGCGGACTCTATCACAGGTGCACGGCGGTGCGCGCCGCGGCCGCACCGGACTCACCGTCGCGGCGCTCCTCTGCGCCGCGACGGTGACGCAGAACGTCACGAAGCGTGCGCGGTGCGAGCGCCGGCGGCGCGGGGATCGGCGGACTTGCCCTTACTCTGCCGCTGGCGCTTGTCTTTGTGCGAAGCGTCGTAGCGGGCCATGATCTTGCGAAACTCGGTGGTGCTGAGCGGCAGGTCGCTCTTACCGTTCCAGGCCGAGCCCTTCGGCACGCGGTTCTGCACCACCGTCGCCTGCAGTCCCGAACCGACCAGACCGCGGCCGGACACCGGCAGCGGCACCACCTTCGGCGTCGCCACGAGTGCGCGCACCCGCTTCCAGTCGATGCGTTCGCGCGCGCTGGCCAAGCGGTGGATCAAGCGGTGCGTCAGCATCCGGTCGAGCAGCGTGGCATTGGTCTTCCAGGGCCGCTTGTCGTCCTGGAGCGGGCCGTAGGCCTGCATGTACAGCCGTCCATGCTTCCAGCCGAACAGGTACGGCTGATTGACCACCCGCACCTGCGTGCCGTTCGGCACTTGGCCGAACAGCTGCTTGATGTCTTCCGGATATAGGTGAATGCAGCCGTGGCTGACGCGACGGCCGACGCCGGCGGGCTTGTCGGTCCCGTGGATCAGGTAGCCCGCCCAGGCGAGCGGCATCGCATACTGGCCGAGCGGGTTGTTCGGTCCGGCCGGCACGACATGCGGCAGCGGCACACCCTCGTGGGCATGCTCGGCGAGAATCGAGCGCGGCACGATCCAGGCGGGATGCGCGATGTGTCCGACCACGTGGGTCACCCCCGTCGGGGTCGGCCAGCCGAGCCGGCCGATTCCGACCGGATGGGTGATCACGACTTGCGGCTGTCCCGGTCGATGCGGCGGAAAGTAGAACAGGCGCATCGCCGCCACGTCCACGACGATGCCCACGTGCGGGGCATCGGGGAGGATGAACTGTGTCGGCACGATCACCGGCGTGCCGACCGGCGCCAGCCACGGGTCGACTTTCGGATTGGCGTGACGGATCGCGTCGTACCCCACATCGAACTCGCGCGCGACGTCAGAGAGCACCTGGTGGGGCTTGAGCCGCACGATCTGGACCCGGCCGACCACGTCCTGCCCCGGCTTGAGCACGAAGTGCTCAGTCTGGATGGGCGGCGGCAGGGCACTCGGGGCTGCGGCGAGCGCAGGGGCGCTGGAGGGCACGGCCCCCGTGTTCGCGAAGGCGGTGGCCCCGCCCATCGCCACCAGGGGCAGGCAAACGGCGAAGATGACGCAGAAGTTGGCGCGTTTCATAGCCTTGTATTATGACACCCCGATCGCGGTTTCGGGGTTCAGCGACAGCAAAAAAAAGGACCCCGATCCGCGGATCGGATCGGGGTGAGGTGGCGGATGAGCCTCCACAGGCCCGTCCGACCAGGGGGACTTCAGTGCAGACGCGCCCAGTTCAGAATGCGGATGTCCTCGGACGCCAGGTTGAAATTCACCGCCAGCAGCGAACGCAGCTCGCCGAGCTCGCGCCGGTCGCGCAGCGGTTCGCGCAGTTCCACCACGCCGCTCCATTCGTGCGTCGTCGGGCTTTCGGGCTCGACGCCGCCACCGGTGAGGAAGTGCGTGTAATACTTTACGGCCACGATCGAAGCCTAACGCCCCGGCCGTCGACCGGACCGTGATGCCGTGCGCAGATTGTCGCGATTCGGCGACCGCGGCCGCCGGCGACGCCGGCACGGACCGCACACCATGAACCGCTACCGAGCCCCCTCGCCCGCCTCCTCGCAATACATCACGCCGCAGGGCGCTGCACGGCTGCGCGAGGAGCTCGAGGCGCTGTGGCGCACCGAGCGCCCCCAGGTGACCCGTGCCGTGGCCGAGGCGGCCGCCCAGGGCGACCGCTCGGAGAATGCCGAGTACACCTACGGCAAGCGCCGCTTGCGCGAAATCGACCGGCGCGTGCGCTATCTGCGCAAGCGGCTCGAAGGCATGGTGATCGTGACACAGCCGCCGTCGGATCCGAACCGCGTATTCTTCGGCGCCTGGGTGACGCTCGAGACCGAAGCGGGCGAGGCGATCCGCTACCGCGTCGTCGGTCCGGATGAGATCGACCGCGAGCCGGGCTTCATCAGCATGGACTCCCCGCTCGCCCGCGCGCTGCTCGGACGGCGCCTCGATGATGACATCAGCGTCGAGCTGCCGGGCGGCCTGCGCCGCTTCGTCATCGTCGAGGTCGCCTACCCGGGGCTCTGAGAGCGCCTACCAGGCGACCCGGACGTTCTTGAACTGCCAGGGGTCGGTGGCGTCGATGTCCTCGGGGAAGAGCCGGCCCCGCTCGTGCAGCGGCGTCCAGTCCGTGTACTGCCCGACCACCGGCCCGAGATACGGCCGGCAGATCGCCAGGTTGCGCTCGAAGTCCATCTCCTCGGGCTCGACGATGCCCCGATTGGGGTTCTCCATCGCCCAGATCACCCCCGAGAGCACCGCGATGGTGACCTGCAGACTGGTGGCGTTGTTCCAGGGTGCGAGCCGACGCGCATCCTCGATCGACAGCTGCGAGCCGTACCAGTAGGCATTCTTCTTGTGCCCGGCGAGCAGCACGCCGAGCTCATCGGTGCCGGTGACGATCTCATTCATCAGCAGCCGCTGACGCTCCTGCTGCACGTAGTTGCGCCCGGCGAGTTCGTGCATCGACATCACCGCCTGATCGCAGGGGTGATAGGCATAGTGCACCGTCGGGCGGTAGAGGGCCTGCGAGCCTTCGCGCACCGTGAAGTAATCGGCGATCGAGATCGCCTCGCCGTGCGTGATGCAAAAGCCGTAGAAATGCCCGGCGCGCGGCGTCCAGGTCCGCACGCGAGTCGCCGCGCCGGGCTGCATGAGGTAGATCGCCGCCTGGCAGCCGGATTCGTGCCGCTTGCCGTCGCGCGGGAAATTCCGCTCGTGCGTGCCCCAGCCCATCTCGCACGGCTGCGAGCCCTCGCTCACGAACCCGTCGATCGACCAGGTATTGACGAACTCCCCGGGCTCCTTCGGCAGGTTGGCGCGCTGGGAGTCGCGCTCGGCGACGTGAATGGTCTTCACACCGAGCTCGCGGGCGAGCGCGGCCCACTCGGCGCGCGTGCCGGGCGTACGGACTTCAAGGCCGGTGTCGGCCGCGATGTTCAGCATCGCCTGTTTGACCAGGTGTGAGACCAGACCCGGGTTGGCGCCGTGGGTGAGCACTGCAGTCGGCGCACGCTCATTGCCCGCGCGCAGCGCGAGAGCCTCCTCGCGCAGCGCGTAATTGGTGCGCCGACCGGCCGGCACGGTTGGATCGGTGTACCCGCCGGGCCACGGCTCGATGCAGGTATCGAGGTACATCGCGCCCTTCTCCCAGCACAGCTTGACCAGCGCCAGGCTCGAGACGTTCACCGACACGTTGAGGAGAAAATCGCCCCGTCCGAGCAGCGGGCCGAGCACGCGCCGGTGGTTCTCGCGCGTCAGCGGCTCATGGATGAAACGCACGCCGTACTGCTCGGCCTCCGCGTTGCCCTTCTCCTCGGCCGTCACGATGGTGATGCGCTCGGCGGGAATGCCGATGTGCCGCAGCAGCAGCGGCAGGACCCCCTGACCGATACTGCCGAAACCGACCAGGACGATACGACCGGGAAATTCAACGTGGACTTTGTGTTCGTTCATCTCACTCATCGATCAGGACAAAAATCAGCTACCGCACGGTAGGGCGGGCCGCACAGCGGCCCGCCCTGCGTCGCCAGCGCGGAGGGTATCAAAGCGGGGCAGGCAACGAAATGCCGTATTTCAGGCTGCGCGCCAGTGCGGCGGATAGGTCCGCTCGTAGCCCGGCAGACTCTCGATGCGCGCGAGCCAGCGCCCGAGCGCCGGGTAGTTGATCTCCACCGGCATGAAGCGCGCGGCGAGCTCGCGCGCCGCGGGGCGCTCGAGCGCGCGTTTCAGCAGCTGGATGCCCGGAAATATCACCATGTCGACCGCCGAGAAGCGCTCCCCGACGACCCAGTCGGACTTCGACAGCCGGCCCTCGATGGTGCGCGCCTCGCTCGCCACGGCATGCATGGCCTGGGTGAGCGCATCGCTGTGCAGATCGGCATCCCCGGCGAACACCGCACCCGTGATCGTGCGCAGGTGCGGCTCGATGTAGGCCTGGTATTCGCAGATCACCCGCATGATCGTGCCGGCCTCCTCGGGGCTGGTGCCGAACAGGGGCGGATCGGGGTACTTCAGGTCCAGGTAGTAGAGGATGGCCAGGGACTCGAAGCAGACGTAATCGCCGTCCTTGAGCACCGGCACGCGCCCGCGCGGATTCATCTGCAGCACGTGCGGGGATTTGTGCTCCTGCTTGGAGAACTGCAACAAATGCGCCTCGTACGCGAGACGCTTGTGTTCGAGCGCGAGCAGAACCCGCCAGGCGTACGGACTGCCGCTGCCCCAATAGACCTCGATCGTCATCACTCCCCCGATTCGCTGTGCCGGGGCAATTGTACCGGGTTGAGCCGCTCCGGTTGCAGCGACGCGAGGCGCCGCCGATGCGGCGGGTTCTCCTCGACGTGCCGCACTGCATACAATGGGCCGCCGCGCCCAGCCAGACCTCGGCGGTGCGCGGCCGGAGGCGACATGTTCGACACACTCATCTCGGTGCCTGAGCTGGCGCAGCGGCTCGAGGCTCCCTCGCTCGTCATCCTCGACTGCCGCTTCGATCTGGCGCGGCCGGCCTGGGGCGAGGCGGCGTTCGGCGAGGCGCGCATCCGGCACGCGCGCTATGCGCACCTCGACCGGGACCTCTCCGGCGCGCTGCGCCCCGACAGCGGCCGCCACCCGCTGCCGGCGCCGCAGGCGCTCGCGGAGCGCCTCGGCGGCTGGGGGATCGGCGCGGGCGTCCAAGTGGTGGCCTACGACCAGGGGCCCGGGGCGTTCGCCGCGCGGCTGTGGTGGCTGCTGCGCTGGCTCGGACACCCGGCCGTGGCGGTGCTCGACGGCGGGCTCGCCGCCTGGCAGGCCGCAGGGCTCGAGGTCGAGACCACCGCGCCCGCCGCGGCTCACCCGCGCCCCTTCGAGGGCCGGCCGCACACCGATGAGCTCATCACCACGGCGCAAGTCGAGCAGTGGCTCACCGCCGGGGAGCTGACGAGCGGCGCGCACGTCCTGATCGATGCACGCGGCGCGGACCGCTTCGCCGGCCGCAACGAGACGATCGATCCGGTGGCCGGGCACATCCCCGGGGCGCGCAACCACCCGTTCACCGACAACCTCGCCGACGGCCGCTTTTTGCCGGCCGCGACGCTGCGCGCGCGTTACCTGCGCACCCTCGGGGAGCAGCGCCCCGAGCGCGCCGTGTGCATGTGCGGCTCGGGCGTGACCGCCTGTCACACACTGCTCGCCCTGCAGATCGCCGGCCTGCCCGGGGCGCGCCTGTACGGCGGTTCGTGGAGCGAGTGGATCTGCGATCCGGCCCGCCCGGTGGCGACCGGCGGCTGAGCGGCACCGGTGCGGGAAAAAATTCACGCACGGGACTTTCACTGCCGCGTGATTTTGATATCGTTCGCGCCGAACGCACTCCCGCGCGTCGTACGGAAATTTCCGACGTGGCCGTAGATCCCAAGAGCATCACCAACCCGCAGTACAACCCGGCAGCACCCTGGCGCATCGAGGACTCCCTCGAGCTCTACCACGTCAACGCGTGGGGCAAGGGGTATTTCGGCATCAACGAGGCGGGCCACGTCGTGGTACGGCCTGATACGCGCGCCGACAGCAGCAACGACATCGATCTGTACGAGGTGATCGAGGGGCTGGAGGCCCGGGACCTCACCACCCCGGTGGTGGTGCGTTTCTCGGACATCCTGGCGCACCGCCTGAAGCACCTGCACGATGCCTTCGCGCAGGCGATCGCGGAGAACAACTACCAGAACCGCTATGCGGCGGTCTTCCCGATCAAGGTCAACCAGCAGCGCCTGGTGGTCGAGGAAGTCTACCGCTACGGGGCGGAGTTCGGTTTCGGGCTGGAGGTCGGCTCGAAGCCCGAGCTGCTCGCCGTCATGGCGATGACCGAAAATGCCCCCGACCGTCTGATCGTGTGCAACGGCTTCAAGGACGACAGTTACATCGAAGCGGTCACGCTCGCGACCAAGCTCGGGCGAACCATCATTCCGGTGGTGGAGAACTTCGAGGAGCTCGCGCTCATTCTCAAGCACGCCGAGAAGTACGGCGTGCGCCCGCGCATCGGCGTACGCGTGAAGCTCGTGACCGAGGGGTCGGGCAAGTGGCGAGACTCGACGGGCGAGAAGTCGAAGTTCGGTCTGTTCATTACCGAAATCCTCGAGCTGGTGCGCGAGCTGAAGGCCCGCGACATGCTCGATTGCCTGCAGCTCGTGCACTGCCATCCGGGCAGTCAGCTGCAGGACATCCGTCGCGTCAAGGACGCGATCAACGAGCTGGCGCACGTCTATGCGGAGCTGAAGCTGATGGGCGCGGGGCTGCAGTATATCGACGTCGGCGGCGGACTCGGCGTCGACTACGACGGCAGCGGGACCAACTACTCCTCGTCGATGAACTACACGCTGAACGAGTACGCGAGCGACGTCGTGTACCGCATCGCCAGCGTTTGCAAAGCGCGCGAAGTGCCGCACCCGATGATCATCAGCGAGTCCGGCCGCGCGGTCGCGGCGTATCACAGCGTCCTGGTCTTCGACGTGCTCGGCTCTTCGGCGCTCGACAAGTTCCGCGTCACCGGCCGCGAAGTAGAAGACTACGGCGGGCGCGAGGAGATGCCCCAGCCGGTGCTCGATCTGTTCGACGCCTTCAGTTCGGTGAGCCCGCGCCGACTGGTCGAGTGCTACCACGATGCGCTCACGGCCCGCGACCAGGTGCAGCAGATGTTCAACCTGGGGCTGCTGTCGCTCGAGTTCCGCGGCCTCGCCGAGCGGCTGTACTGGGCGACCTGCGCGAAGATCCGCGACGTCTGTCGTCGTCTGGAGCGCGAACCGGAGGAGCTCGAGGGCCTGGAGTCGATTCTCTCCGATACGTATTTCTGCAACGTGTCGGTCTTCCAGTCCCTGCCGGACAGCTGGGCGATCGATCAGCTCTTCCCGATCATGCCGATCCACCGCCTCGAGGAGCGTCCGACCCGCACCGGCGTGCTGGCCGACATCACCTGCGACTCCGACGGCAAGATCGACCACTTCGTCTCGCTGCGCGAGGTGAAGCACACGCTGGAACTGCACGAGCTGAAGCCGGCACAGAAATATTACCTCGCGGTCTTTCTGGTCGGTGCCTATCAGGAAACCCTCGGGGATCTGCACAACCTCTTCGGCGACACGCACGTCGTGCACGTGCGCCGGCACGACGAGGGCGGCTGGTGGATCGAGGAAGTGGTCAAGGGCGACACCGCCAACCGGGTGCTCGAGTACATGGAGTACGACGTGGCCGAGCTGGCCCCGGCGCTGATGCGCGACTGTGAACGCGCCATCCGCGCCGGCCGCATGAGCATCGCCGAGAGCCAGGTGCTCAAGCGCTTCTACCAAGCGGAGCTCGACGGTTACTCTTATCTCGAGACGACCGCCGGCTGACCGTTGCAACCCCACAACAGACGCCCCGGCGGCCCCGCCGGGGCGAGGTGACCGGTGTTTGCGTCCCGCAAACGCCGGGAGTAGCATCCGCACGTACCCAGTCCTCAGTGGATTGATCACGTTTGAGTGCCCGGCGCCTTCGATCCGCCTGTCTGTGCGCATCGTTCGTACGTGAACCTGGTGCCGATCGCCGGTTTTCAGGTGCGCCCGTACCCGGCCCGACCGTGGCCATCCACCCCCCAACCTTCCCGTTCGATTCTGCGATACCCGCGGAGGACCCGTGTGGCCCGCGGCTCGCGCTGCCAAGAGAGATCTCCGGATGACGACGATTTATGTAGGCAATCTGCCGTTCAACGCCACTGAGCAGGACGTGAAGACGCTCTTCGAACGTCACGGCAAGGTGGATTCCGTCAAGCTGATCAATGACCGGGAAACCGGCAAGCCGCGCGGCTTCGGCTTCGTGGAGATGACGCCGGGCGAGGCGCAGGGGGCAATCCAGGCGCTGAATGGCTTCCAGATGAGCGGCCGGGCGCTGCGGGTCAACGAGGCGCAGGAACGCGCGCCGCGGCCGCGCACCGGCGGCGGGCCGTTCCGCCGCTGATCGGCACACGGGTGGTCGTCCCGGCCCGCGGCGGGGGGCGACCCTCGATCCGGCCGGTGCGGCGGGCCGTTGCGCGATCCCAATGCACCCCCCGGGGCGGGGTGCCGCTGAGATTTTCATTCATGCAATGCCCGCCGGCCGGCCCACGGCCCCGCTGCAGATAAAGCGGGGTTTTTTTTGGCCGCGTACCCGTCCACAATGGCAGCCCTCATGCGAGCCTTACCCAAAGCCGCACCGGCCGCCGCGCTCGCCGCCCTGAGCCTGCTGTCGGGCTGCGCCACCACCAGTGGACGACATTCCACGGCGGCGGCGCTCGACGCCATTCTGGCCGGCCCGCGCCCCGCGGCGCAGCGCCGCTGGGACCGCGACCGCCATCCGGTGCAGACGCTGCTGTTCTTCGGGCTGCGACCCACGAGTCGCGTCCTGCAGGTCTGGCCGCGCGCCGACGGCTACTACACGCGCATCATCGCCCCGTTGGTACGCCGCCGCGGCCGCTTCGATGCCGCGCTGATCGATCCCGGCCAGAGCGCCTTTCTCGCCGCGCGCAATACCCGCTATCGCGAGCTGCTCGCATCCAACCCTCACTTGTACGACCGCGTCCGGGTCGTGACGTTCCCCGCCGGCGGCGGTGATGCCGTCCCCCCGGGCTCCGTCAATCTTGTGATCGCCTGCGGCGTGCTGCACCAATGGCTGGCGCGTGGGGAGGCCGGCGTTGCGCTGCACACGCTCTACCGTGCCCTGGCGCTCGGCGGAGTCCTCGGCGTCGTCGACAATCGTGCCGCTCCGGGCGCTCCGCGCGATCCGCACGCGCACACCGGTTACGTACGTCAGTCCGAGGCGATCAAGCTCATCGAGGCGAGCGGCTTTCGACTGGTGGCCGCCTCCGAGGTGAACGCCAATCCGCGCGACCACAAGGCCTATCCGGCGGGCGCCTGGACGCTGCCGCCGACCTACCGGTTGGGCAAGACCCACCGTGCCCGCTATGCGGCGATCGGGGAACCGGATCGCTTCACGCTGAAATTCGTCAAAGTCCCGCGGCGCTGAGCGCGCCGGGCTGCTACCACATCTGGCGCAGGCGGGCGCCCACATCGAGTGCCGGGCCGAATCCCGCCGTGGCACCCTGCGCCGCCCCCTCGATGAGCGCCGCAGGCGTGTCACTGTCGAGGTGCGCCAGCACCCCGGCGCTGAGAAAGCGACTGCGCCCGCCGTACACATGCGCATCGCCGTGGCGATGCTGGCCCGTCAGATAAAACTTCAGCGGCGCATACAGCAGCAGGTCGTTGCGGGCGCGGGTGAGCGCGACGTAGAAGAGCCGGCGCTCCTCCTCGAGTTGCTCGGTGCTCCCGGCCGCAAACTCCGAGGGGAAGCTACCGTCGACGACGTTGAGCAGGTAGACCGTGTCCCACTCCATGCCCTTGGCCGAATGCACGGTCGAGAGCACCAGGTAATCCTCATCGA
>JAKBBE010000241.1 GCA_021826035.1 Pseudomonadota bacterium
CAAAAATATACCGCTATAATATCACCGACCCCGGGGAGAGGTACCGAAGCGGTCATAACGGCGCCGACTCGAAATCGGATGGTCGGGTAAAACCGGCACGTGGGTTCGAATCCCACCCTCTCCGCCAGCTCAAAAACAACTACAAATCAAGGGGTTGTCCCCGAGCTGTCGCTCCGATGTAACATAAAAATCCTTAAGAATCTTTTAGGTCTTGGCATGACCTGTCCGCGCGTTTGACGCGGTACCCGTGCCCGGGTGCGCCGTTGGCTCGCCCGAGGCGCGCGGTTGGCGGTGCTCGCCGCGGCCGGCGGCAGGGTGCGGCGCGGTGTGCCCCCGCGGTGTGATGAGTGGCGGTGGCCGCCGGCCGCGCGCACACACGACAACCAACGGCATTTCTCGGAAAGGTGACGATAGAGGCGTTGCGCAAGCGTCAGGCGGTGCGTGCCGCGGTGGCTCCATTCGTCTGCTCGACGCGGCTGTTGTTCGGCCAAGAGGCGTGCTGAGCCTGCGATCCTGCGGCTGTTTCAGACTGCGCGCCATCCGCCACCGGGTCTCGCCGCAAGGGGCGCGCGCTGCCCTTCAGCCCGTACAACTCTCACGTGGCGAGCAGACGGCAGAGGTCGGCTCTCCATCACGGCGTGTTGGAGGCGATCGAGCGCTAGGGCCGCATGCGCCGCTTACGGTCGAGCCGCCTCGGCGGCGGCGGAAGCTCGGTGTCCGTCAGGACGCCGGATTGGGTGTGGCGGCGCGCACCAGCAGCACTGGCACCGAGGCATGGCGGACGATGTACTCGGCGCTGCTGCCGAGCAGCAGGCGACTGAGGCCGTGACGGCCGTGGGTGCCGCAGACGATCAGGTCAGCCGGCCATTGCTGGGCGCGGCGCACGATGCACTCCCCGACCGGGATGCCCAGCTCCTCGAGCAACACGGTGTGAACGGTGATGCCCGCGTCGCGAACCTGTTCTTCGGCCTCCTTCAGCACTTGCGCGCCCGCCTCGCGCAGCGCCTTCGAGCCCGCATCGAGATTGACCGCTGCGATGTCACCGGCCGCGACCCGCCATTCATCGACGATGTGCAGCAGCAGGATTTGCGCGCCCTGGTCGCGCGCAAGATTGATCGCCTCGCGCAGACCCTGAGCCGCGATGGAACTGCCGTCGACGGGGACGAGGATCCGTTGGTACATGCTGTGCCTCTGAGGGGGTTTCGATCCGCATAGCGTACGCGCGAAATGACCGGGCGGCATCAGAGGATGCGCATCGGGACGCGGCGCGTGAAATAATCCGGCGCCATGCAACGCGCCGCCTGTTCCTGAGTCGAATCCCCATGCTCGGCGCCATCACCCGTGCCGTCGTGACCCTCGCCGGCGCGCATCAGAACATCGCCTACGGACTGGTCCTGCTGGTGTCGCTGTCCGAATCGCTGCCCGTGGTCGGTGCGTTCGTGCCCGGCGATGCGATCATCTTCGCCGTCAGCGCGCTGGTGCCGACCGGCGCGCTGCGGCTGTGGCCGCTGATCATCGCCGCGTTCATCGGGGCCGTGCTCGGCGATGGCTTCGCGTTCTGGCTCGGCCGGCACTACCACGCGGCCATCCTCGGTCGCTGGCCGTTTCGAGGCCGCCCGCGGCTCGTGGCGCGCGGCACGGCGTTCCTGGATCGTCATGGCGGTAAAAGCGTGTTCACGGCCCGCTTCACCCCCGGGGTGCGGGCGATCGTGCCGGTGCTGAGCGGCGTGATGTGCATGGACGCGGCCCGCTTCTACCTGATGAACCTGCTCTCGGGGCTGCTGTGGGCGCCGGCGCACATTCTCGCCGGGGCGGCCATCGGGGCCTCGTTCGTGCTGCTCGGCGCCGTGGCCGGGCGGCTCGCGCTGATGGTCACCATCGTGCTGGTGCTGTTCGGACTGCTGTACGTGCTGATGCGCTACCTGTTGCGCCGCGTTGCCCCGCACGCGCTCGCCGCCCAGGAGCGGCTGCGGGTCTGGGCGGCGGCGCGCACCGGCTGGTTCGCTCGACAACTGCTTGCGGTGCTCGATCCGACTCGGCGCGAGATGCCGGGGCTGGCGGTGCTCGGGGCGATCGTGCTGTCGAGCCTTTGGCTGTTCTTCGGGGTGCTGCAGGACGTGATCGCCGGTGACCCGTTGGTACGCGCCAACCTGGCGGTGTTTCATTTTCTGCAAAGTCTGCGCACCGAGTGGGTCGACCAGGCCATGGTGGCCGTCACCGAGCTCGGCGACACCGGCGTCTTCGCGGCGGTGGCGCTGGCGGCGATGGGCTGGCTGGCGTGGCGGCGCAACTGGCGCGCCGCGGCCCACCTGGTGAGCGTGGTGGCGGTCGCCGGGATTGCTACCGCGGTGCTTAAGATCGCGCTGCACATCCATCGTCCCGAGCCGATCGGCACCGGATGGGATGCGTTCGCGTTCCCCAGCGGACACTCCGCGGCCAACGCGGCGCTGTACGGCTTCCTCGCGATCATCACGGCGTGGGAGGTGGAGGGCCGTTGGCGTTTGCCGATGACTGGCGCAATCGCCGTCCTGATCGGCGCAATGGCCTTCTCACGCGTATATCTGGGGGCGCACTGGCTCTCCGACGTGCTCGCAGGAACGGCCTTCGGCATCGCCACCGCGGCGCTGATTGCCATTGCCTATCTGCGCCACGATCCGCCCCGCGTCGGCGCGACCGGACTGTGTATGAGCACGGGTCTGGCGCTGCTGCTCGTCGGTGGCATCCACATCGTGCAGTGGCATGCGTCCGACATGCGGCGCTACCAGGTGCGTCAGCAGGTGCAACGGATGCCGCTCGAGGCGTGGTGGCAGCACGGATGGACCCACCTGCCGGCCCGTCGGATCGATCTGATCGGCGGGGCGGAACAGCCGCTCACCCTCCAATGGGCGGGGCGCCGTGCGGTGCTGCGGCGCGAACTCGCGGGGCACGGCTGGCAGCCTCCGCCGCCGTGGACGCTGCGTACGGCCGCTCGCTGGTTCGAGCCGCACGTCGGGCTTGCCGAGCTGCCGGTATTGCCGCATCTCGAGAGTGGGCACCGTGAGGCGCTCGTACTGGTGCACCGCAGC
>JAKBBE010000009.1 GCA_021826035.1 Pseudomonadota bacterium
CATGAGCGGCGCCTGAGTCCGCCCGCGGAGGGGGCCTCGCCGACGGGCGATGGCGCCCCCGGCAGGAGTTGAACCTGCGACCTACCGCTTAGGAGGCGGTCGCTCTATCCACTGAGCTACGGGGGCGGGGCTGGCGGTGAGTTTACCGGCCCGAGGGCGCTGCCGCTCGGCAGATTGCCCGGCGCGCACCGGCACTCAGTTCAGCGGATCAACGACCTCGAGCACGAAACGACCGGACTCGCGGCGCGCGGTGACCGGCCGAACCTCGATACGGCCGCGTCCGGCGTTCTTCGCCGCGTAGCAGGCGGCATCGGCCACGCGCAGCAGCACCGCCGCATCGGCCGCACCGGGCTCGGCCCAGGCGACCCCCATGCTCGCCCCGACACGAAAATAGTGTCCGCCCTCCCACTGCAGCACGAACTGCTCGATCGCCGCGAGCGCCTCACGCGCCACCTGCTCAGCCCGCTCGCCCGGACAGCCGGGCAAGAGCAACGCGAACTCATCACCGCCGAGCCGCGCGGCGGTGTCGCTGGCGCGCGCGTGCACCTTGAGAATCTCACTGACCCGTCGCAGCGCCTCATCGCCGGCGGCATGGCCACCGCGATCGTTGATCTCCTTGAAGCGATCCAGATCGATGAACACGAGCGCGCATGGTTCCTGCGTGCGACCGGCCACCTCGCGCAGCCGGACGTTGAACTCACGGTGATTGACCAGATCGACCAGCGGATCGTGCGTCGCCTGGTACTGCAGCGCGCGGGTGAGCTGCGTATTCTCCGCGGTGATGTCGAGCACCTTGCCGATGGTCCGGTCGGTCTTGTAGGCCGAATACGCCACCATCGCGACGTACACGATGTTCACGAATGCGAGCGCGTAGTGCAGCGCCAGCGGATCGGTGAGCAGTCGCCACTCCATCGCCAGCGCGAGCGGCATCATGAAGATCATGTAGCAGCGCCACAGCGCCCCGTAAGAGGTCATCGCTCCGGCAATGACGCCGGCGAGCACCAGCACGGTGAGCATCTGGTGCGCGACGTCCCCGAGTGGCAGAAGCAGCAGCGCCCCGATGCCCCAGACCATGCCCGAGACCAGCGTCGCGGCGTCGAGCCGCCGCCTCCACTCGCGCGCCGTGTGCGCCAGCGGATTGCGCTCAAAGGCGCGACTCTCCAGATAGCGCAGCACCGAGAGTGCCACCACCAGCGCCAACCAGCCGAGCAGCACCGCGGGCGAGCCGACCTTATAGAGCAGCGTAACCAGCACTGTGGCGGCCAGCACCGCCGCGCTCAGCATGAACGTGAAGTTGCCGTACACCAGCCGCAGGCGCTCCAGGTCAGCCCCCTGCACTGTGTTCTCGGACGGGTTCTCGCTCACATCGAGGTCG
The DNA here is from genome assembly GCA_021826035.1 of Pseudomonadota bacterium. Next base: position 1,376 of record JAKBBE010000009.1, read on the forward strand.
CCTGCACGCCTTAATGTGGTCCAATTTTACCGCCACACGCCGGGGAAATGCTGTGCGGGAACCCGCACCCCGGATCAATCCCCGATCGATGCTGGACCGAGTCTAGATGCCTTGCTTCCCCGGGGCGCATCGGCGCTGCCGCGGCGCGGTCCGCTCCCGCATCTTCGGCCGCAGGCGCGCGACGGCGTACGCATGCGCTGAAGGTGCAGATCGACGCGGCGGCGCGGCCCTCAGGCCCCCGGAGTGGCGGATTTCAATTGCGCGATGATGTCGGTGGAGAACTCCCCGGTCACCAACAGCCGGTGCTCCACGTCATCCATCAGCTCAACACGATTGCGGCCGCTCGATTTCGCCCGGTACAGCGCCTCGTCCGCCAGCTGCAGCGCGCCATAGGGGTTGCGCCACGCGGTCGGCTCGACCACCGCGACGCCCACACTGATCGTAAGCACCTCGCAGCAGCGCGAGGCGTCGTGCTCGATCGACCGTTCCTGCACCGCGCGGCGCATGCTCTCGGCGATCGCCTGCGCACCGGCGCGATCGGTGTCGAAGAGAATGACGCCGAACTCCTCCCCGCCGTAGCGCGCCACCAGATCGAGCGGCCGGCGCGCGCAGCATTGGATGGCGAGGGCCGTCTGGCGCAACGCGGCGTCTCCGGCCTGATGGCCGTAGCGATCGTTGAAGGCTTTGAAGTCATCGATGTCGATGAGCATGATCGCCATCGGCCGAGCATCGCTGCTCGCCTGGCGCCACAGACGCGCGAGGCTCTCATCAAACATGCGCCGGTTCTTAGTCCACGTGAGCACGTCGTGCTGGGCAAGCTCCGCGATCAGCTGGCTCTCGAGGAACGCACGGCGGCTCTGGCGCTCAAGCGCCAGAGCGCCGAGGGCGCAGGCGAGGAAGGTGCTCACCATGAACAGTGCAGTGCTCATCACAGTGTTCGCCGCCGGGTGATACCACCAGGCCGCCGCCAATTCACTCATCAACGCGAGCCCCGCGGCCAGCAGCCCGGAGCGAAACGTCAAACCGAGAAAAAAGAATGGTCCGATGAGGGCGAGCGGGGCCACCATCAGCGCGTCGGTCGCGCCCGCGGCGGCGGCACGGACCACCAGCACAGTCCCCAGCACGTTACGCAACGGCACCAGCACCCGGGCCATTGGCAGGTACCGATGCTCGTAGCTCGGACTCCAGGCAAGCCAGAGCAAGCACACACTGCTGAGGGAAACGACCGCCACGGGCACAGTCAGGAATGGGAGACGGTGCCCGAGCAGCGTCTGCAGCGCCCGTAATGCGATCAGCAGCGTCGCCAGGGAGCACGCACCACGCACGGCAATGCGGTGATTGCGCAACACGCTGCGCAGGTATTGCGACTCGATCGGTTCCGGAAACGGCGCGGCCCGCGTCTCTTGCTGCAGGTGCACGGCATATTCCGAATCCGGAAGCGTCTCGACGCTCAGGCCCTCATTCATGGACTTAAGTTAATTCAGGGTCTGCGCGCCCGCCGTGAACGAGAGCAAACTATGAGCACACGCTCCGGGGCGCCCGAGGCACCCCGGAGGAGTCAAACAATTCGTTTGTAATCAAGCCGTTATGGCTTGATCTGCCCCCGCAGCTCACCGGCCGGATGGCGATGGCTGTGCACATTGAGGTACAGATCACCGGCGAGGAATGCGCGGTACTGGTCCGGCGTGAGCTTCGCCCCGGGGGGCACCCGCCAGACGTTCGTGCCCATATGTTTCAGCCCGATCACCACCGGACCGTTGGTGCCGGCGGCGCCCCGGTGGATGTGCACCATGGTGGGGCGGATTCCATGGGTGATGACCTCGCCGCGCACCGCGTGATCGGGCAACACCGTGATGACGGCCCGAGCGCTGGCGGCGCTCTTGACCGCCGGCACCTCCGCAGCTCCGCTCAAACGAACATGCACCGTCGTTGCGCTCGCGACGCCGAGGGCGCCAGCGAGCAGCGCAAGCACTCCAAACCGCTTGATCTGCGTGATCATGATCCGCCTCCAATGAAGCCGACAGTGATCGGCAAGTTAGCACTTCACACCCCACGCCGTCACCGCCCGAGTGACAGTCCCGCCCCGACCGCCCCCGAGCGCTGTTGGCCCTGGCCGGCCGCCGGCGCCAGGTTCGCGGCCGCCGCGCGCAGGGTAGGCCGTGGCGACCCGTCCGGGATCCCCCCCTCGCATCGGCGGCAGCGCGCGAGCTGACGAGCCCGTCGCGACCCCGAGGACAGGCCGCGGCGCCCTCAGAGGCGACGGAACGAGGCAAATCAGCGACCGATGACGGCGCCAAAGCGATACCTTAACGGTCCCATTTCCGATCCACTGGCATGGAGATCTGCAATGCGCCCCATCCTGGCAATGGCGACCGCTGCGCTGCTCGGCACGAGTCTGATGGCGGCGGCAGCCACCCCGGCCGCACACCACGAGCCGGGGCCGTTCCACGGTCTGAAGTTCCGCGACCTAGGCCCGGCGGTCGCCGGCGGTCGCGTCACCAGCGTGCTCGGCGTCGCCGGCAATCCCGCGCTCTATTACGTCGGCGCCGCCGGCGGCGGGGTGTGGAAGACGCAGGACGGCGGTATGAGCTGGAAGGCGATCTTCACGCATGAACCGACGCAGTCGATCGGCTCGATGGCCCTCGCCGGCGGCAATCCGAACTGGTTGTGGGTCGGCACCGGAGAGGCCAACCCACGCAATGACGTGCTGAACGGCGATGGGGTGTATTTCAGCCCCGACGGCGGCAAGACCTGGGTCGACAAAGGTCTGCGCCACGCCGGCCAGATCGCCGCGATCGCCGTCGACCCGCACAACACCAACACCGTGTTCGTCTGCGCCGAGGGCAATCTCTGGAAACGCGGCCCGCGGCGCGGGGTGTTCATGAGCACCGATGACGGGGCTCACTGGCAGCGGGTGCTGTACCTTAACAATCACACCGGCTGCAGCACCCTCGCCTTCGAACCGGGCAACCCGAAGGTGTTGATCGCCGGTATGTGGCCGCTGCAGCGGCGCGCCTGGATGCTCACCAGCGGCGGCAAGAGCGGCGGTCTGTACCGCTCCACCGACGGCGGCCTGCACTGGAAGAAACTCACCCACGGCCTACCGGCCGGACGCATCGGCCGCAGCGCGGTCGCGTTCGCGCCGAGCCAGCCTGAGACCGTGTACGCGGTCGTGCAGGCCAAGGGCGGCGTGCTGTGGGTCTCGCACGACCTCGGCAGCCACTGGCAGAAGGTCAGCGACAACCACAACAGCGACGTGCGGCCATTCTATTTCACGCAGCTCGCGGTGATGCCAAACGACCCGCGGCGCCTGTTCCTGCTGTCGATGAAGATGATGGAGAGCAAGGACGGCGGCAAGCACGTGTTCTACGCCGACAAGGGCGTGCACGTCGATCACCACGCCATCTGGATCGATCCGAGCAACCCGAACCGCATCATCCAGGGCAACGACGGCGGGGTGTACCTGTCGCTCGATGCCGGCAAGCACTGGCAGTACCTCGACAACCTGCCGATCGAGCAGTTCTACCAGGTGGCGGCGAGCGCAACGGCCCATCCGTGGCCGTATCTGGTGTGCGGCGGCCTGCAGGACAACGACGCCTGGTGCGGTGCGAGCAGCGACTACGAGCGCGGCGGCGTGACGGGCGCACAGGACTGGTTCGATGTCTCCGGCGGCGACGGCCAGTACGTGGTACCGGCGCCGAACGACGCCTCGATGATCTACTCAACCACCGATGACGGATTCGCGACGGTGCTGAACCGCGCCACCGGCCGCAAGCGCGAGATCAACCCCTACCTGCGCGATGTGCTCGCCGGGCTGCTGCTCTCGGGCAAACCGACCTACGCCCAGAAGTACCGCTTCGACTGGACAACCCCGATCGCGGTCTCACCGACGAACCCGAAGGACCTGTACACCGCCGCCGACGTGGTGTTCCACAGCACCGACGGCGGTAGGCACTGGAGTGTCATCAGTCCGGATCTGACGCGCAACATCAAAGCCAAACAGCAACCGAGCGGCGGGCCGATCAACCTTGATATGAGCGGCGCGGAGACCTATGACACCATCCAGTCGCTCGCGCTCGCCCCGACCGATCCGAAGGTCATCTGGGTTGGAACCGACGACGGCTGGGTATGGGTGAGCCGTGACGACGGCGCCCATTGGAACAAGGTGACGCCACCCGGGGCGCCGCAGTGGGCCCGCGTCTACCACGTCGAGCCCTCGCCGTTCGCCGCCGGCACGGCCTATGCGGCCTTCGACGCACACGAAATCGGCAACAATTCCCCGTACGTGTTCCGTACGACCGACTACGGCAAGCACTGGACGCGCATCACCCAGGGACTGCCGAACAGCAGTGTCGAGGTGGTGGCCGAGGATCCCAATCACGCCGGACTGCTGTTCGCCGGAACGATCTCGGCCGGTCTTTACGTCTCGTTCAACGATGGCGCGCACTGGCAGCCGCTGCACGCGAATCTGCCACGCGGACTTTCGGTGTGGGACGTGAACTTCGCGCCGGAGCATCGCGGGCTGCTGCTCGCCACGCACGGCCGGGGCATCTGGGTGCTCGATAATCTGCGCCCCCTGGAGCAGTACAGCGCCGCGGCGATGCGCGCACCGTTGCACGTATTCAGCGCCTCGACGGGCGTGCAGCTGTATCACTCCTACACCAACGGTGTCGGTCCGAGCGGCTATGTCGCACCGAACGCGCCGACAGGGGCGATGATCAGCTACCACCTCGCCAAAGCATTGAAGCCGACAGCGGCGCAGAAGGCGGCTCATCACGGCCCGGTGCGGATCACGATCCGTGATGCGGCCGGCACCCTGGTGAAGACGGTGTACGGAGCGGGTAAGGCGGGATTCGATACCGTCGTGTGGAACCTGCGCTACACCGGTGCCGCCAAACTCAACCCGCCACTCGGCTCCGCTCACGGCGGTGGCTCAGGACCGGCCGTCCTGCCCGGCCAGTACACTGCCACCGTACACGCGGGAACCTCGATGCAGCAGGTGACGCTGAAGGTCGAATCCGATCCGCGTTACTCCGTTTCGCTTGCCACGGAACGCGCAGACACCCGCGCGGGTCTGGCCGCTCGTGAGGAGTTCTCTGCGGTCAACCGCCTGCTCAATCACGTCGCCGTCATGCGCAAGACGCTTGCCGGCGTGCTGGCGCGTGGCACCTCCGACCCGGCCTGGGGCCATCGGCACGCTGCGCTGCTGGCGCAGGGCAAGGCGCTGCAGAAGACCCTCACCGCCTACCAGAACACGCTGTGGAACCCGCATACGCAGCACAAGGCTGAGGAGGACTTCCTGCGGCACTTCTCGCACCTGCACCGCAAGGTCGACACCCTCTACGGCATGAGCGCCGGACTCTGGGATGCCAAGCCGCGCGCGCAGCTGCTCGGGCTGATCCGCGCCGATCGCACGCTGATCGAGCAATTGCTCACCCGCTACGACGGCTCGGTGCTGACCCAGGTGAAGGCCTGGAACGGCGCGGCCTACGCCGCGGGCGTCGCAACGCTGCCAACCGGTTCGGCCGTAACGCTGCACACCCCGCCGGCGCTACCGGCGGCGGGCACCTAGCCCCCCCCCAGGGGCGCAGCCCTCACGGCTGCGCCCCTGGGGGGTGCACTCACAGCGCGGGATCAAGCGCCAGCTGCCCCGCTTGCGCCCCTTCAGACCCGTGGGCCGCTCAGGCTGCGCGCGGCGCCGGCGCACCCGCCTCGCGCCGCCGGATCCGCCGGGCCGCATACGCCAGCACGAAGCACGCGAACACACACCAGCCGCTCAGCCACAGCAACTGGCGCGGCAGCGCCACCCCGCGATCGATCAGCAGCCCCGAGAGCCCCGGCCCGATCGCCGAGGCAAGCACCATGGCCGACACGATCATCGCGCGGATGCCACCGAGATTGGCGAGACCGTAGACCTCAGGCCAGAGCGCCCCGAGCATCGTGGACGTCAACCCATTACTGATGCCGAACAGGAACATCGACAGATACACCCCCCAGACCGGCGCGATCAGCCCGAGCACCGCGGCGGTCACCGCGAGCGGTACGAGGAAGTACGGCAACAGCGGCACCGCGCCGAACCGATCGATCAGGTGTCCGCCGGCCAGACCGAACACCACGGTCGAGAGCGACATCACCGGAAACGCAGCGGCGAAGATCAGCGGGTCGTACCCGCGCAGCGCGATCAGGTAGTCCTGATTGAAGAAGATGACCGTCGCGACGAACGGCGGGGCGAGCGCCCCGACCTGCAGCAGATAGAACACCGGGTCGCGCAGCACCTCGGCTCGCGTCCAGCTGCGCGCGGTGCGCAGCGCACTCGCCTTCACCTCCTGCGAGTGCGGCACGCGGCCGACCCGGGTGAGCACGAGGATCGAGGGCAACCCCACCAGTACGATCAACCCCGCCGAGGCGATCCACGCGGCCCGCCAGCTGCCGCCCACCCGATCGAGCACCACGACGAAGATCGGCAATAGCGCAAATCCGGCCTGTTGACCCGGCAAGATCAACGCCATGGCACGCCCGCGGTTGGCGACGAACCAACGACCGATTTCCGTGTACGCCGTCTCGGTCATCATCCCCTGGCCGAACAGGCGCAGCAGGTACAGCGCGCCGGTGAGCCAGAGGAGATTTGGCGCCAGCACCAACAGCACACAGGCAAGCGCGAGCGCCGGCATCGTGAAGCGCACCACCTTCCAGCCCGGCATCAGATCGAGCGTCCTCCCCAGCCACGGCAGGGTCAAGGCGCTGGCGAGCGTGGCGAGCATGTACAGCCCGCCAAAGCCGCCCGCCGAGAGATGAAACGTCTCGCGCAGCGCCTTGCCGGACATGCCGATGAAAAACGTCTGCCCGAAGGAGGAAAACATCGTGAGCAGGAAGCCTCCCCCGATCCAGCGCGCGTTGGCACGGATGAAGCGCAGCGTATCGCGTCCAAAATCGATCATCTGGGCGGGGTGCTCGAGCGGGGGGAAGCGTCCGAGTATGACATTGATCGGTTGTCCCTCGTCACGGACGTATGGCCGGGCCGTGCCCCGTCGCTCCGCAGCGCACCGGCTGCCGGCGCGCGACGGCGTACCGCCCGGCGCCCGTGCGGTACGTAGCTCTCCTGATCGATGCGCTCGGCAGCGCAGCGTAGAAGGGAAGTCCACCGTACCGTGACTCGGGGGCAGGCCATCATGAAGCAGATCATTATGCTGTGGATTCTGGTCGCTGCGAGCGCAGCCGTTGCCGCCCCCGAGACGGCCCGGCCGCAGCAGAACATCGGCACCAGGGGCGCAATCGGCGCGCGGATGTACGACACCCAGACCGTCCAGACGATCCGCGGGGAGATCATCGCGATCGCGAAGGTCGCGCACCACGACAGGCGTGCCTACGGCGTTCACCTTCTGTTGAAAACCGCCGCAGGCACCGTGTCGGTGCACCTTGGGCCGAGTTGGTTCATCGTGCGTCAGCGCATTAAGCTCAGACCCGATGACAGGATCGAGGTGACCGGATCTCGGATCACGTACCGCGACCGGCCTGTCGTCATCGCGGCGCAGATCCGCAAAGGACATCAGTCCATGGTGCTACGCGACTCGCGCGGCTTTCCGCTCTGGAGCGGCGCGCGCGGGCGTTGAACCGGTCCGTGCGCTGGCGCGCCGCACAGCGAGGATCAGCGGCTGATCGGATCAAGGGCGAGCAGCGCGAAGCTCGCCAGCCAATGCTCACCCATATAATCCCCGGCGAGGTGCCCGAGTGCGCTCGCCAGGTGTGCCTCGATGCTCGAGGCGGCCGCACGATGCAGTGGATGGCCGCTCGGCAGCGCGGCCATGATGCGCCGCCAACACCAGGCCCGGGAAAGGTTCAACCCGTCAAGATGGGCAATCTTCCCATCGGTCCGGTCGCTGACCGAGGCCGGCGTGAACAGCGTCGGCGGCCTGCCCTCGGCCGCCGCGGGCAGAAACGCCTCGAACCAGGGTCCGAACCCCTTCGGCCCCAGCACCTCGGCCATCAGCGCCGCCTCGGTGAGCGCCGGAGAGAGAAACTCATCGAGTGAGGGCTCCCACGCCTGACAGCCCCGATCCTCGCCGTACCAGCGCCGGGCGCTCAGCGCACACTGCTCGGCGAGCGCGCCCTGCCCGTCGGCAGCGGCATAGTCGAGCGCCAGCAGCAGCGCAAAGGCGGTGTTGGCGTGCGCACCGGAGCGGATCGGGTAGGTCGCCAGCGGCAGAAAGCCCTGAAACCGCTCGACGAACAGCGCCGCCAGTGGCGCCAGCTGACCCGCCCATGCCCGCCCTTCGGCACTGCCGTGACGCACCAGCTCCCCCTGCAGCATCAGCAGCCACGCCCAGCCGTACGGCCGCTCGAAGCCGCGACTCGCAGGCGCTTGCAGGTACGCGCACTCAGCGGCGACTTTGGCAGGCGTGAACTGTGCATCGAACAGGGCCCGGATCTGCCCGCCCACCGCAAGTGTCGGGAAGCGTCTGTACAGCCGCGCGAGCAGCCAGTGCGTGTGCACGCAGGAGTGCCAATCGAAGCTGCCGAAGAAGATCGGATGCAGCGCGCGCGGGGCGCGCACATCGCCCTCGTCTGTGAACACGTGATCGAGTTTATTCGGATATTCACGCCCGACGTGACCGAGCGCGATACGCGCGAATTGCTCGGCCCGATCGACCCCGAGCGTGCTGGAGCTGTGCATGACGACCTCAGAAGCGGTAGACGAGCATATACATCAACACGATGTTGGCGACGAGCAGCGCGATCGCGGTGGGAATCTGCACCTTGATCACCGCATTGCGGTCCGGCAGCTCGAGCAGCACCGCCGGCACGATGTTGAAATTCGCGGCCATCGGCGTCACGAGCGTGCCACAGAACCCCGAGAGCATGCCGAGCGCGCCCATGATGGCCGGATCGCCGCCAAAGCGCTGGACGATCAGCGGCACCCCGATGGCCGCGGTCATCACCGGGAACGCCGCAAACGCATTGCCCATGATCATCGTGAACAACGCCATGCCCACGCAATACGCCAGCACCGCCGCGAACGGATGCCCAAGCGGCAACCAGGTTGTGGCGAGGTGACCCACTGCGCCGCCGACACCGGCCAGCGCGAACACCGCACCAAGCGCCGCCAGCAACTGCGGCAGGATCAGCGCCCAGCCGATCATGTCGGCGAGCCGTCGGCCCTCGTGCAGCGCCGCGTGCGGTGGCGCCTTCGCCTGCCAGAGCGCGACCAGGAGTGCCGCGAGGATCCCGAGCGCAAGCGCGATCAGCGTCACGTTGTTCGGATCGGCCAACGGCGCGCCGCCGAGCTCGATGCGCCCGAGGGTGAACGTGCCGATCACGGTCAGCAGCGGAATCAGCAGCGCCGGAACCAACAGCGCATTGCCGCGCCGCGCCGCGCGATGGGCACGCTCCTCAGCGCTGCGTCGCTCGCTCGTGCCACGCCCGAGCGCACCGGTACCACCGAGCAGGATCAGCGCCACCACCAGCACGCCGTTTGCCGTATCACCGATGTGTGAGCCGAACAGGAAGCTCACGGCGAGCAACGCCCAGAACGCACCGTTGCCGAGGCGGCGCGGATTGCTGCGATCACGCACGCTGAGCAGCGCGAAGGCGCCGAACATCGCGCCGGCGAGCGCATACACCTCGCGCAGCCCGATCAGGGGAGTTCTCCACGGGCCAGACGCTTCAGCTTCGCATCGAGTCGCCAGAGGCGCACGCCGTGGATCAGGAAGGCGAGCAGCGCCGTCGGAATCGCCCACACGGAGAGCCGAAACGGCGCGATGTCGTAACCGCTCTGGGCGAGAAAGCCCTTGATCAGCAGGATCGAGGCGATGGCGATGAAGATGTCCTCGCCGAAGAACGCCCCGACGTTGTCCGCGCTGGCCGCGTAGGCGCGCACCATATGGCGCATGGGCTCGGAGAGCCGCCCGAGCCGGCTCTCGGCGGCACCCTCGGCCATTGGCGCCACGATGGGGCGCACCATTTGCGCCGGGCCGCCGAGGGAGGTCAGACCGAACGCCGCGGTGATCTGGCGCAGCGCAAGATACAAGAGAAGAATCCGACCGGCCGTCGCGGCGCGCAGCCGGCCGATCAGTGTGCGGGCCCGCTCGCGCAAACCCTCGTGCTCCAGCAGTCCGATCACCGGCAGGATCAGCCAGATCAGTGATACGTAGCGCGTCGCGTTGAAGGCATGACCGAGCGCCCCCAGCAGCCGCAGGGGCGCGATTCCGGCGGCCAATCCCGCCGTGAAGGCCGTGACCAGGATCACCAGCAGGGGATTGACCCCGGCGGCGAAACCCACCACGAGCACCGCGATGGCGAGCAGCGGCCAGAGGTTCATGCCGCCCCGAACCCCCCACCGCCCGGGGTGAGAAGGGTGAGCACATCGCCCGCTCCGACGGTGAAACTCGCCGTCGCGCCGATCGGTTCGCGCGACCCGTCGGCTCGGTGCAGTTCCCCGGCGCCGGCCGCACCGCTCGCCCCACCCTGCAGTCCGAACGGTCGTACCCGCCGGTGGTTGGCGAGCAGCGCGCCGGTCAAGGGCGCACGAAACTCCAGGCGGCGCAGCACGCCGTCGCCGCCGCGATGCCGGCCCGTGCCGCCAGAGCCGCGGCGGATCGCAAACTCGCGCAGCAGCACCGGGAAGCGCATCTCGAGGATCTCCGGGTCGGTGAGCCGCGAGTTGGTCATGTGGGTCTGCACGGCATCGCACCCGTCGAAGTCCGCTCCCGCCCCAGCGCCCCCGGCGATGGTCTCGTAGTACTGCAGGTGCGCATCGCCGAAAGTCAGATTGTTCATCGTCCCCTGCGAGGCGGCGAGCACCCCGAGCGCCCCGTACAGTGCATCGACGATGCACTGGGAGGTCTCCACGTTGCCGGCGGCCACCGCCGCCGGATAGACCGGATCGAGCAGTGAGCCGGCCGGAATGCGGATCACCAACGGCTCCAGGCAGCCCTCGTTGAGCGGGATGGGCCGCTCGATGAGCGTGCGAAACACGTACACCACTGCGGCCACGCACACAGCCCGCGGCGCGTTGAAATTACCCGGGTGCGCCGCCGAGGTTCCCGCGAAATCGATGTGCGCCCGCCCGCCCTCGATGCGCACGCTGACGGCGATCCGCGCGCCATCATCGAGCGCATACTCGAACGACCCCGAGCGCAGCTGCGCGATCGCCGCACGCATGCACTCGGCGGCGTTCGCCTGCACATGCCCCATGTAATCGCGCACCCGCGCCAGGCCGTGCCGCGCCACGGCGCGCTCAATCTCGGCAATGCCGCGCGTGTTCGCCGCCAGCTGCGCGCGCAGGTCCGCCACGTTCTGCTCCGGGCGCCGCGCCGGATAGCGCGCCGCGGCGAGCGCGGCGCGCAACGCTTGCTCGCGCAACCGCCCGCCCTCGAGCAGCTGGAAGCACTCGAGCAGCACCCCCTCCTCCTCGATGCTGCGGCTGAACGGTGGCATCGAGCCCGGCGTGCTGCCGCCGATGTCGGCGTGGTGCGCCCGCGAGGCGACGAAGCAGTCCGGCGCGTCCCCCGCGGACAGGAACACCGGCGTCACCACCGTCATGTCCGGCAGGTGCGTTCCGCCGTGATACGGGCTGTTCAATAGCCACGCATCGCCGCGGCGCAGAGCGCCGCGGCGCGCCTCGATGACCGCCCGCACGCTCGAACCCATCGAGCCCAGATGCACCGGCATATGCGGCGCATTGGCGATGAGACCGCCGCGCGCATCGAACAGCGCGCAGGAGTAATCGAGTCGCTCCTTGATGTTGACCGACTGCGCGGTCGCCTTGAGCACCTCGCCCATCTGCTCAGCGATGTGCATGTAGAGGTTGTTGAAGATTTCGATCCGCGCCGGGTCCGGCACCGTCTCATGCGCGCTGTGCGCGCCGGGCAGTGAGGCGGCGGCCGTCGGCGCGCGCTCCAGCAGCCACTGGCCATCCGCGCGCCGCTGCGCATGCCACCCGGCTTCCAGCACGACGGTCGAGTGCGGTCCGACGATCAGGGCCGGTCCCTGCAGCGTGTCCGCCGGTCCGTCGGTCGTGGCAAGTGGCACCTCGCGCCACTGACCGTCGAACCAGACCGGTGCGCGCGGCGGCAGCGCCGTTGCGCGCCGCTGCTCGGGCATGCGCAGCTGGCCAGCAGCGAGCGAGGGCATGCGCACCTCGGCGCGCACTGCCTCGATGATGATCTCGAGCGCAGCGGTCTCGAACCCGAAGCGGCGCAGATGCTCCGCATCGAACGCCGCGCGTACCGCCGCCTGCGTTCCGAGCGGCAGGGAAACCGTCGCATCGCTGTCCCCGGCACGCACCTCGAGCAGGTGCACCGCCTGCGCACTCTCCGTCGCACCGTAAGGGGCGAGTTCGTGGCGCGCGGCCTGTTCGAGCTCGGCGAGCCGCCGTCCGGCCGCCTCCAGCGCAGCCGAATCGAGCGGCAGACGCAGGCTGGCACGGCGCACGGCCAGACGATCCGCAACGCCGATACCGAACGCCGACAGCACGCTGGCGAGCGGATGCACCAGCACGCGGTGCATGCCGGCCGCGGCGGCCACGCGGCAGGCATGCTGACCGGCCGCGCCACCGAAGCAGAACAGCGTGAACTCGGCCGCATCGAGTCCCTGGCGCGTGGAGACCTGACGGATGGCATTGGCCATCGATTCGACCGCGACGTCGAGAAATGCCCCCGCGAGCGCCTCGGCTGAACGCTGTGCGCCACTCGGCACAGCGGCCCCGAGCGCCGCGAATTGCGCCGCAACGCAGGCGCGATCGATCGGCGAGCGGCCGTCCGCGCCGAAGAGCTCCGGCAGCGTGTCGGGGCGCAGCCGTCCAAGCAGCACCTGCACGTCGGTCAGCGTCAGAGGTCCGCCGCGACCGTAGCAGGCAGGTCCCGGCACCGATCCGGCCGATGCCGGACCGACGGCGAGCCGACCGTCGCGTACCGCCAGAATGGAACCGCCGCCGGCGGCAATGGTGTGCACGTCGAGCATGGTCTGCTGCAACCGTACACCGGCGATGAGATGTTCGAATCGCCGTGGCAACTCCCCTTCGAACAGCGAGACGTCGGTGGAGGTGCCGCCCATGTCAAATCCGATCAGTCGCTGCACGCCTGAGCGCGTGCCGATCCAGGCCATGCCGATCAGACCGCCCGCCGGTCCTGACAGCACGCTCGCGAGCGCCCGGAAGCGCGCGCACGTCGCGAGACCGCCGTTGCTTTGCATCAGTTCGAGGTGTGCGCCGGAATCGAGCGCGTGCAGCTGCGCGGCGAGTCCCTCCAGGTACGCCCGCAGCGGCGGCGCCAGATAGGCGTTGAGCACCGTGGTATCCGCGCGCGCGACGAATCTCACCAGCGGGGAGAGCTCATGAGAGACCGACACCTCCTGGAAACCGATGCGCCGGGCGAGTTCGGCGGCCTGGCGCTCATGCTGCGGATGGCGCCAGCCATGCAGGAATGCGATCGCCACCGCACACGTTCCCTGCGCGTACGCGGCGCGAAGCTGCGCCTCCAGAGACGCCGCATCGAGCGCGGTGAGCACGCGGCCGAGCGCATCGAGACGCTCCTCGGCCTCGATCACCTGCGTGTACAGCCGCTGCGCCAGCACGATATGCCGCGCAAAGATGTCGGGGCGGTTCTGATAGCCGATCGCAAGCGCATCGGCGTGGCCGGCGGTGGTCACCAGCAACACCTCGGCGCCCTGGCGCTCGAGCAGCGCATTGGTGGCCACCGTCGTACCGACCTTGACCGTCTGGATGTACCCCTCGAACCGATCGCGCGCGCCGAGCGCCTCGTGCAGGATCCTGCGGATCCCGAGGATACCGGCGTCCTCTGCGACCCGCGCATCGGCCTGGCGCGAGAGCACCTTGCGCACGTGCAGTCGCCCGTCGGGTGCCAAGCCGATGACGTCGGTGAACGTGCCCCCGCGGTCGATCCAGAACTGCCACGCCTGCATCGGAGAATCTTATCAGGCCCTCCGGCGCGCGTGGGGAGCGGTCCCGAGCGATGCTAGACTCACCCGCAGCGAGCCTCGGCGGAGAATGGAACATGCAGATCGACTTGACGGGCACAGCGGTACTGGTCACCGGAGCAAGCCGCGGCATCGGCGCAGCGATCGCCCGCGCCATAGCCGGAGCGGGCGCGCGGGTGGCCGTGCACTACCATCGCCAGCGCGCACCGGCCGAGGCGCTCGCGGCCGAACTTGGCGCCCATGGCGAGATCTTCCAGGCCGATCTGTCGCTGCCCGAGGCGTGCGCGGGACTGTGGAACACCGTCCGTGAGCGCTTCGGCCGCGTGCATACGTTGGTGAACAACGCCGGGATCGCCCTCTCCAGCGCTCCCGAAGCGCCGCTCGATCAATGGGTCGGGGACTGGGACGCTACGCTCGCGACCAACCTGCGCGCCCCGGGGATCCTCAGCACGCTCGCCGTCGAGCACTTCTGCGCCCACGGCGGCGGCCGGATCATCAACATCAGTTCACGCGCGGCATTCCGCGGCGATCAGCCGCACTACCTTGCATACGCCGCCTCGAAGGCCGGTCTGGTCGCCCTCACCCGCTCGATCGCGCGCGGCTACGGCAAAGCGGGTGTGCTCGCCTTCAATGTCGCACCCGGGTTCACGCGCACCGAGATGGCCGAGGACTTCATCCGCCAGTATGGGGAGGCATACGCCAGCTCGGACATCGCGCTCACTCGCCTCACCGAGCCACGCGACATCGCACCCATCGTGGTCTTTCTCGCCAGCGGCCTCGCCGATCACGCAACCGGCTGCACGGTCGATGTCAATGCGGGTTCCTACGTGCACTAATTGAGCAGCGCCGGCCAGGCGATGAAGCCGTGCGCCACAGGGGCTGAGGCACGGATCCACCCCCCCCTCGGTCGGACCCGCCATGGCGTACACGCCCGCGTAATCCTCGCGGCGGCTCTCACCGCCGGTCTGCTCACCGGCTGCGCCTCCGGTCCGCCTCGCGCACCGCACGACGGCTACTGTGTCACCGGGTACGGCTGTTACCGCGTGCTCGCCTCGGCCGCCGGCTATCGTGCGGACGGCATCGCCTCGTGGTACGGACTACGCTCGGTCGGCCGGCCCACGGCGAGCGGGGTGCCGTTCAATCCGAATGCCCTGCGCGTGGCGAGCAAGACGCTCCCGTTTGGGACCTGGGTGCGCATCCGCAACCGGCGCACCGGTCTTGTGGCCATCGCGATGGTCGATGACCGCGGCCCGTTCTATCCCGGCCGCATCATCGATGCCACACCGGCCGTGGCGCGCCAGCTCGGCTACTATGTGAGCGGTACCGCGCCGGTGCGCGTCACGGCCCTCCCGGCCGCCGCGCTCACGGCCGCCGAGCGCGATGCGGCGCGTACCGATGAGCGCATTGCGCTCGCCTACGCGCGCCGTCACCGGCACGAACTGCTCGCCGAAGCCGGTCGATTTGCGCTGCACGGTGTTATCGACATCACCTCCACCGGCGTGCGCATCGCGGTCGGAATCGTGTGGGACACACTGAAGATCACCTTCGACATTCTCAGCCACCTCTGAGCCGCCGGTGCGCCACTTGGCCTCGGCCTATTGCTGACGGTAGCCGACGCGAAAGGCGCCCCAGTGCCGCCCGTTCACCCAGATCGGCGCCGAGAGATCCTTCATCAGTACAAACTGCCCGCCCCCCATGTCGCGCCGATAGGTCTGCAGCAAAAAGGGCTGTGTACTGCGGGCCACCTTCTGCACCGCCCGGTCCTTGAACACTCGGCGATTGCGGCAGTGCGCGGCATTCCACACCGGATCGCGGCTCTGCGGCTGACGATACTCAGGGTTATGCGTCGGGAGATAGCCACCGCGGGCCCACGCGACGCAGAAGATGATACGCGGGTCGGCCCGTTGCAACGGATCCTGCAGCGGCGGCAGGATGCGATCGGTGAACTCCACGTAATCGGTGAGGTACTGTTTCGGATTGGTTCCGGGGAGCTCCCGGTATCGCTCATCGAACAGCTGTGCCTCGGTGATCTCCCCGCGCGCGATCGCCGCCTCGAACAGCTTCCCGATGCGCTGCGCGGCCTCCGTGCCGAGCCGGATGATGGGCGTATCGGCGGTCTCGAGGCCGCTTGCGGCGATCAACCCGATCAGCTCCTCGCTCACTCCGAGCAACCGCTCGACGCGTTTGTCCGCCTGCATGAGATTGCTCGAGGACAACTGCACGCCCTCGGCGAGCGTGCCAAGTTCCTCCAGGGTTGCATTGCACGACTCGAGGTTCGAGGTGGCCGCCCGCGCGATGGCATCGATCTCTCGGCGCACCGTGGCGAACGCCCCGTGCGCGCGGTTGACCACCCCGTGCACCGCCTCAGCACCGTGACCGGCTTGCCCGGCGTGCCGAGCCGCATCGCCGCTTTCACTGATCAACCCGTCGATCTGCGTCGTCAACGAGCGCACGGTGCTGGTGATGCGCTCGGTCGCCGCGCGCGTGCCCTCGGCGAGGTTTTTCACCTCACCGGCCACGACTGCGAATCCCCGGCCCGCCTCGCCGGCGCGCGCCGCCTCGATGCCAGCGTTCAGCGACAGCAGCCGTGTCTGCTTGGCGATGCCCTCGATGGAGGCGGACACTGAAGTGATCTCCTTCAGCACCGCGCCGAATGACCCCAAGCGCTCTTCGATCCGTTGCACCGCACCTGTCAGCGCCCCGATGTGCTCGAGCGCCTTGCCGAGCAACTCGCGCGACTCGGCGATCTCGCCACCGGCTGCGGATGCAGCCAGCTGCGCCTCGCGTGCCGCCCGATCAATGTCCTGATTGCCGGTGACCATCGCCTCGGTCGATTGATGCAGTTCCTCGAACTGCGCAGCTTGGCCCGAGACCCGCGTGGTGAGCTCCTCCAGCTGCGCGGCGATGTCCGCGACCTCAACGCCCAGAGAGCCGACGCCAGCGGCGATCTCGTTCACCAACCGCCCGTTCGCACCGGACACGGCCGCGCCGCCGCCTGTGCTGCCTTCGCCGATCATGCCGGATACCGGAGTGGACATGGGCATGCCTCCGCTACGGCGGGAGCGCGAACCCGCCGGCCATATAACGCAAGGGAGTATGCGCCGAACGCCAGCGACTTTCCCGCCAGGCCGCTCATCGCGGCGTTAGCGGCCACCACACTGTTCGAGTCGCGGAACATCGTCCGCCCTCCTCACCCCTGCTTCGAACGCGCCGCGGATGTGAACCGAGCCGGCGACGCGCTAGATTGCGGGGTTGCCCTCGCCGAGACGCGCCGTCGGCAGTTCAAGGTGAGCTTCGCCACCGGAGAGCCGGTGCGTCTCGGGGGACTCGACACAGACCTGGTTGCGGCCGGTGCGCTTGGCCGCATACAGCGCCTGATCGGCCCGGAACATCAGCGTTTCGAGCGTTTCGCCCGGCGCACCGGCCGCCACGCCGAGTGACACGGTGATCGAGCCGATGATCTCGCGACTTTGATCCCGACAAATCCGCCCGCGCTCGATGGTCGATCGAATCTGCTCGGCCACAATACGCGCCCCCTCGAGCGTCGTCTGCGGCAGCAGCAGCGCGAACTCCTCCCCGCCGATGCGCGCGGCGATGTCCCGACCCTTGATGCTGTCGCGGAAGATCCCGGCGATACGGCGCAGGACCTTATCCCCCAGCACATGCCCGAAGGTATCGTTGATCTGCTTAAAGTGATCGACGTCGGCGAGCACGACGGCGCTGCCGGCCAGCCCGCTCTCCGTATCCAGCACCGTCTTGGCCTCGCGCAGAAAGCCGCGCCGGTTGTGGATTCCGCACAGCGGGTCGATGACCGCCTCGGTCTGTGCCCGCTGCAGCTGCTGCGTGAGCGCCTTGACCTCCTGCGTGCGGCCCTCCAGCTTCTCGGTGAGGATTTGCGTCATGGTCTCCATGCGCAGCGCTTCGCTCAACAGACGCGAGATCACCTGTTGGATCTTGGCGACCGTGACCTCCTCGCCCAGATCCGAGCGGCTCTCGCGCAGTGTGCGGCTGAAGTGCCCGGTATCCTCGCCGGCGCTGTTGAAGGTCTGCGCGGTGTCATCGAGCAGGTTCTGTAGCCGCATCTGCAGATCATCCAGGACCGCCGCGTCGCGCTCGGACACATGGCGCATGTACAGCCCGTACACCTCGTCGTCGTTGAGAGGTTCGTTCGCCTCGACGCGAGCCGCGAGCGCAGTGCTCAGCGACGGATTGATCCCGGCAAGATGTTCGTACCAGATGGTGTAGCTGATCGGATGGTACGCGGCTGTCTGACGCGACATCAGCGGCAGTGTCAGACGCAGCAACTCGGCGCTTTGATCTTTGGTCTCGATGTATCTCATGGCGAAATCAATCGATCACCCCGCGCGGTGCGCGGCGCGTGATGTCGGTGCGTGAACCCCTGATGCCCGCCGCAGGAATGGCGATGCCTTTCTTCTTGTACCGGACGCCTGAACGAAACTTCACATAACCGTATGATCTTATTCCATTTGCACACGATTGTGAACGCACCCGTACCCGCAAGGCGGCCCCGCACCGGTGCGGCGGCGTCCATGACGAATATCATGGCAAGGTTCGGAACCCAGCGCTTCTCCCGGCGGTGCAGTCCGGTCTGTGGAGCCGTGCAAAGCGCCCGCGGATCGCGCCCGACCAGGCCTCGGGCGGTGAACGTCCCCCGGTTCGGCCGCTCCTCCACCACGGCAAAGCCGCTCTCGACCCTGCCCTGAGCAGCGGCGGTGCCGGCGCTGCCACGCACGGGAATCGGTACCGTGAAGCGCAGCGCACCGACACGGCCGTCCGCGGCTCAGCGCCGCGGACGGCGCCCCGAGGGTGGGGACCCTCGGGGCGCCGCCTCAGCTCAACGCACCTCGCCGTCGTTGGCCTCGTAGGACGCGAGCGTGTTGCCGTGTCGGGCCGCATAGGCGCGCAGGTAGCGCAGGAACGCCCCATAGCGGCGTGCGCCCTGACTCGCGATCCACTCCTGGCGCATCTGCTCCGGTCCCTCGACCGTCAGAATGGACGTGGGCGTATAGCGTTCGCTCGCCGTGAGCGTCATCCCGCCCCCATGCGGGTCGGTGTGCCGCCGCAGCCACCCGGCGCTCAGCGTATGCCCCGCCGCAGCGGCCTCTCGACGCAGGAGCTGCTGGTTGCTGCATTTCCCGGCATTGAACTGCACCGGTACCTGCATCGGCAGCACCGGCACGGACTGCTCACGGGGAGATTGAGTCCAGATGCCGGAAATCACCCGTGCATTGGCATCCCACTGTGACATCGGCGGCAGGTGGAAAACCGTCTCGATGGTGCGCACGATGTTCACCTGAGAGAGCGGATGCGTATCGAGAACGCCGGATTTGACCCACGGACCAATCGCCAACGCGAGCGTGCGGTGCGCATTGATATGGTCGGCGCCGCTTTGCGCATCGTCCTCGGTCAAGAAAACAGCCATGTGCCGCCACTGCGGCGTCGTCGACAAGTAGTGCAGCAGCTGCGCCGTGGCGTGATCGTTGTTGGCCACGTAGTACGGCGGGCTGTAGTAGCAGGGACTCCCTCCGGCCGTGTGGTCGTCTGGAATCCAAATGAAGATGAAGTGCGGGAACGCCTTGCCGGGGTGTGCCTTGAGCCAGCCAATCGCGGCGGAGACCCGCTCGGTGTCGCGAATCATCCGATTCCAGCCTGGGTAGGTCTGATCCACGTGCGCGAGCAGGGCGCGGCGGATTACCCCATCGCGGGCACGAGCGAGGTTTTCCCCGAAATCCTCGAACGAGACGTGGTGCGCGAGCAGGTTGTTGAACAGATACAGCCGCTGCGGATAACTAATCCAGGGATTGGTGAACGCACCGAGCTGCCGGTGGGCATATTGCAGCGCATCGTGGCTGGCGCGTGCCTTGGCGGTCAGCGCCCCGGTACCGCCCGGGCCGGCGTTCCAGATCAAACCACGGTTGGAGTAGTACTCGGGCCAGAGCCGCTGCACCACGTCCGAATCCGACGCGCCGTCCGTCCACTGATGCCCCTGCGCGGTGACTTCCCCATCCGCCATGAAGTTGGCGAACAGCACGTCATGGGCGGCCAAACGGTACAGGTTCGGCAGCTCCTTCGCCCCGTACAGGTCGAAATGGGCATTCGCCCAGGCGCCGGCCGGACGATACTCGCCCATGTCCTCATCGAACGTCTTGTTCTCGCGCAGAATGAACACCACGTAGTGGATGTGCCGGCGCACGAGTGCCGCGGTGCGCGCGTTGCTCTGCGCGAGCGTGGCCCGCTGCGCCGGCAGAAAGCCATCGTTCGAGAGGCTCGCGCGAGTCCAGGCGCCGAGGCGGTGGGAGAGTCCCCGCAGCGGCACCTGCTGCAGCAGACCGTGCATCATATTGCCGATGTACTGCCACTGCAGATTCGCTCCGCTCCCCAATCCCTTCGCCGCGACCACGTAAAGCATCTGGTGCGCGACGGTCAGTGCGCTTGGGTACCAGCCGGTGGGGATGAGGCCGAGCCGCCGACCGGTGGCCAGGTCATAGACCGCGACGTCATCGTTGCCGGCATTGGCAACGAACAATCGGCCGTTGGCCACCGCCAGCGCGTCGGGATAGCTGCCCGGGGGTGCGCCCGCATAGGGGCTGTCATTGAGGGTGCGCTCGGCCCGCAACGTGCGCGAGTTGACCTCGACGATCCGATCGTTGTTGGCATTGGCGACCCACACGTCAGGTCCCTCGGGCACGGCCACCATGGCCGTTGGATGCACCCCGGCGGCCACGGTGTGCGCAAAAACCCTCGGGCCGGTCGGCACCACGCCAAGCACCTTCAGGGTGCGCCGGCTCAGGACAGTCACGCCGCTGCCGGCCCAGTCGCTCACGACCAGGCGCCGCCCGCCATCGGCCAGCACGACCGCGAACGGATACGGACCGGCGTTGACGTAGCGTGTCCGCCCGGTGCGCAGGTCGATCCGCGCCAGGCTGTTGGCCAGCATCCCGGTCACGTAGAGGTGCGTGCCACGCGGCCCGACCGCCACGGCGTCCGGATAAAAATGATACGGCGCACGGCCGTGCGCGCCCTGGTAGGTGTACGGGTACTGCGTGCGCGGAAACGCCTGCCAGAGCAGCGGATATTCGCGCACCACGCGAACCGCGCCGTGGTGCATCTGTAGCGCCAGCACGCGATCGGACGCCCCGCCGGTGGCGTACACGATCCCGTGCGCCCCCGCGGCAAGACCCTGGAACAGGTCGCGATGCGACACGATGGTCGTGGCGAGCGCAGAGGGATTGCGCTGCGCCTGCTCGGTGGCGAGCGCCTGCGCTGCACGCGTCTTGGCCGGCTCGTTCGTGCTGTACACGGTGCCGGCCGCGCCGGTGTGGCGCGGGTCGATGGCGATGGCCGACCCGCCGCCGAATGTCTGCACGCGCGGCTTGCGTGGCGCAACGCCCGAGAAGGCCGCGAGGCGCGCCTCGCGGCGCAGCCGCGGGCTGTACCAGGTGACCGTCTGGAAGGGCGTCGCGCCGTTGGCGAGCACCAGCACGTGCGCACCGGTGCTGAGCACCTTGGTGGGGAAATTCGGCGTGCTGACCAGCGTACCGACCGGTGAAACCCGGCGCCACGTCGGCAACACCCCGATGTAGCGGGCGCGGTTGGCGGCCGTAACGGTCACCGGCGCCGGCACGAAATCGCGCGGACCGCCCACAGCGGCCGCCGCCAGCGCCGGCAGGCACATCCCCAGCACAATCCCGAGCAGTCCGGTGCGGCGGCGCGGGATGTCGATCTTCGTCTCAGGCATCGTGTCATCTCTCCAGTGGGACCCACCCTGGCACCGCGCCCGCACGGGGCGGTCGCGAAGCACTGCACGGCAACAGCCGGCGCAGCGGGAGGGTACGGACGATAGATGACAGGCCGATGACCGGCCGGTCCCTCCTGGCCCGCCGCTCAGCGGCCAAAGGCAACCAGAAACTCGATGAGCCGGTGCACGAAGGCGTAGAGCGGAACGGCGAGCAGCGGGGCGAGCAGCGCCGAGGTGGCCACACGCCGACCCGGGAACGCCCGAGCGCCTCTTGCCGGCGGCGCCAGCAGGCGCTTGATCCGCTGCTCAAGCCCGCTGACCTGTCCGCCGGCGCGCGCACTGCGCGCCGGACGCGGACCGGCAATGGCCAGGCGCGCCACCTTGATCAGGGCGGAGGCCAACGCGACGCGTTTGTGTGGATCGGCGCCGCTGGCGCGCTCATCCGCCTCGATCTCCGTGGCCGCCTGCCACTGGGCATTCAGCGCCCTGCCCGCCGGCAGCCACGCCAGCACATCCGGCACGGCGAGCAACGCGAGCCGCTTCAGATTGTCCCGAGCATCGATGTGTGCCGCCTCGTGCGCCACGACCTGACGGAATTCTTCCCCGTCGCACGCGGCCACCACGCAGTGCGCCGCGACGATCCGCTGCCGCCAGCCGCCGACCACCGCCACGACGGGTTCGGCCAGGTTCACGAGGTCCACCTCGGGGCCGTCTTCGAATGCCTCGGTCCGCAGCAATTCTGCCCTGCGCACCAGCGCACGCGCCGCGCGCGCCGCCCGCCAGGTCCGTCGAATGCCATCGAGAAACACCAGCAGCGCCAGCCCCGCCGCCAGCACCAGCAGCGGACCGGGCCGGTCATCGGCATGCGCCGGCTCGTAGAGGAGGAATGCCGGCAATACCACGGTGAGCACCGCCAGCGCCGCGCCTGCCGCCGGCAGCAGCCGCAGCGCGAGCAGCACATCGGCACGCCTGAGCCGCGCAAACCCCCCGGCCCGCCAGCCGGCAGCCACCGTCACGGACAGCAACAGATTGGACAGACCGTAGCTCGCCAGGAGCACCAGCACGAGCGTGGTCGGAAAGCTCATTTCACCGGTCCCTGCAGCCGCAGCCGCTCGGCGTGCACCAGTGCCTCGAGCTCATCGAGCAGCTCCACATCGGCATGTCCGACCGCTTGCACGAGCGTGCAGAGCAGCGCCGAGCTGTCCGCGCAGGCGCCAAGCAGATCGATGACCTGGCCGGACATCATTTGACCGAGCAGCTCATCGCGCGTGCAGCGCGGTTCGTACCCGAAGGCCCGTCCGAGTCGGCAGCGGCGCAGCACTCCCTTGCGGTACAGACGGTCGAGCGTCGTCATGAGCGTCGTGTACGCCAGCTGCGGAAAGGACGCGTGCACATGGCGCACCGTCGATGCTCGACCGCGCTCCCAGAGCACCGCGAGCACCCGGCGCTCCAGAGGCCCCAGCTCGACTCGATCCTCCACGCGAACCCCCTGGCGCATAGCACTGCGGCCGACCGCCGCAGCCGAAGCCTCGCAAGTTCCACGGCACTCTGCAATGGCCGGGCCGCGCGGGGCTGCCCGGGGCGCAATTACGATCCCTGGTAGTACTGCCGGGTCGCTCTTTAGACTTCATCTTAAAAGGCACACCCTCACAGCGCATGGGGGGGCCGTCTAGGCGCAGCCCTTAAACCGCTGCCACGGGATGCCGATCGCCGGGGCGACCTCCGACCACAAGCGTCCCGTCGGCGGAACCGAACCCCATCGCAGCATCCCGCGGAGGGCGAGAAGGTTCGCGCACCATGTCCGCCTTGAAGGGAGAAGATGAATGCCTGATGCACTCGGCGCAGAGCCGACCGCCGGAGCCGTGCACCGGCGGGGTTCCCCCGCCCGCGGCGCGGCGCGGCACCGTTCCCCCGCGGCAATCAGACACCGATTGCCGCTCGCGCTGTGCGCCGCGCTCCTGTCCCGCTATGCCGCTGCCGGCACGAAACAGCGACCCGCCGGGGCGCAAATCGGCCCGGTGCTGATCGAAGCACGCCAGCCACCGGTGCTCGGACTGCAGTCGCGTGCGCCGGTGAAAGTGCTCACCGCTACGGCGCTGCACGACCTCGGCGTGCAGAACCTCGGTCAGGCATTGCGGCTGATGCCGCTGTTTGGCAGCTCCAATGGACTTGGGACCGGCAGGACGAGCAAATTCACCAACGGCGGTGAACAGAGCGCGGATCTGTTCGACCTGACCAACTCACGGGTGGTGATCCTCGTCAACGGGCAACGCTGGATTGAAGGTTTCCAGGGTGATACGGACCTGTCGACCTTTCCCGTGGCGCTGATCCAGAAAATCGAGGTCTATCCGGCGCGTGGCGCGGTCGCCTACGGCGACGGAGCAATCGCCGGTGTGGTCAACATCATCACCGTACCCTCATTCACCGGCGTGATGGCCTCGGCGGGCACCGGCATATCGCACGGCAGCGGACATTGGGACGGACAGCGCACCTGGGCGAGTCTGGCGCTCGGGCGGCGCGGTAAATCCTCTGGTCTGATGGCGCTGCTCAGTTGGTCGAACCAGAGCGGCGTATCGAGCGCGGCGCGCGCGCTCACCGCCGCGCCTCTGGCCGGCAGCGGCACCACCCGCGAGAGCCCCATCACGCCCTACGGTCAATTCACGTTCGTGCCGACCGGCGGACCTTACGCGAACTCGAATCTCTGCCCGCTGCAGAGCAATGGATCGCGCCTGTGCAACTTCACCGCCTCGCCGATCGCCGGCGGCGGCGTCGTGCCGCTCGCCACCGCGACGGCCTTCAACACTCTGCCCTACAACGATCTGATCATGCCTCTGAAACAGTGGGGCTTTTACGTCAGCGGCTTTCATGTGCTCGGCGGCGGCGTGCGCGCCGATGCCACTCTGTTCGTCGGCCGGCGCACCGCGCGCCAGTCCGGCGCGCCGAGCACGATCACCCTCGGCACCTCCGGCCTGCCCATTTCCGTCAGTGCGAACCAGCCGTACAATCCGTTCGGCGTGGCGCTTGAGGCCAGCGGCCCGAATGCCAATCTGATCGCTCTCTCGCAGCGGCTGACCGGCCTCGGCCCGGTGGTGTTTCGCGACCGCTCAGACACCTACCGCGCCACCGTCTCACTCACCGGCAGTCTTGGCCGCGGCGCACGCTCGTCGTGGCGCTGGCATATGGATTATCTCTGGTCGGCGAGCCGCGTCAATGATCAGAATCAGGGTCGGGTCAACCTGAACAACCTCGCTTTGGCGCTCGGCAATCCACGGGTCTGCGCTTCGGTGCCACAGTGCACGCCCCTGAATCTGTTCGCCGGACCCGACGGCGAGACGCCCGCGATGCTCGCCTTCATCGGTCTACCGGAACAGAACCAGATCGCCAACTCACTCCAGACACTGGATGTTCGGCTTGCGCAACACCAGTTGCTCAAACTGCCCGCCGGTGCACTCGCGCTCGGTCTCGGCTACCAGTATCTGGCGCGCCACGGGGATTTCACACCCGACCCGGCGGCGAGCCAGGGGATCGACAGTGCCGTGCCGATGCTGCAGGTACCGGCCTACATCGGCGGTTACACCGGCAACGCCCTGTGGGCACAGAGCATCGTCCCGATCATCGGCGGCGTCCACGCACTGACGCTCGGTGCCGGTCTGCGCGTGTACCGCTATTCCGATACCGGCACGGGTCACGTCGCCGAGACCACACTCAGCTACGATGTCCGCACCGATCTGACGCTGCAGGCCGGCTGGACGCAGGGCTTGCGCACGCCGGATCTGCGCGAGCTCGGACAATCGATGCCCGGCGCCGCCGCCACCGTCAGCGACCCGTGCAGCAACTACGGCGCACCATCGGTCGCCACCGTGGTCGCGGCCGCCTGCGCTGCGGCCGGCGTCCCGGCGAGCTACATCCAGACGAACAACCAGGTGCAGAATCTGAAAATCGGCAACTCCGTGCTGCAGGCCGAGCGCAGCGAGAATGCCTGGCTCAGCGCCCGTTGGACTCCGCGCTCGGTGCCGGCGCTGTCGCTGAACGTGGCGTATTACCGCATCCAGATCAATAACGCCATCACTCGCCTCAGCGCACAGCAGACCTTGATCGACTGTTACGACCTAGGCTACGCGCCGACCTGCGTCGGCATCGACCGCGCTGCGGATGGACAATTGACCGTGATCTCGACCCAGGCGACCAACGGCCAGAGCATCTTCACCGACTGGCTGACAGGCGGCTTCCGATATGTCTGGCGCACGGCGCTCGGCCGCTTCAGCGCGCGCAGTGATATCGCCTGGACCCACCACTACATCGTTACGACCGTGACCACCGCCGGCGTGCAGGTGCAGGAGCTCGCCGGCGTCGAACTCGGCTCGGGCTCCCCGAGCGGCATTCCGACCTGGAACGGCACGGCAATGCTCGAATGGACGCGCGGTCCGTGGGATGTGGGCTGGCAGATCGCGGCCATCGGTCCGATGAGCGAGGCCTGCACCAACGGCTACGAAGGTACCCCGTACAGCTACACTGCACTCGGCCTGTGCTCGGCACCGAACCTGACCGATCCCAGCCGCTCGCTCAACCACCTCGGCACGACTCTGTACCACGATGTTTATCTCAATTATCGGTTCTCGCGCCGATTGACCGTGACCGCTGGGGTCGACAACCTGTTCGGCAAAGCGCCACCGGTGTCGGTTACACAGCCGTCGAACTACGATCCGTCGATCTACCGAGCACCCGGCCGGACGGTCTACGCCGGTATGAATTACGGCATTGAATGACATCGGGCCGCCGGTCACAGCGATCCAGCGCGCACCCGAGGAACGCTCAACCGCTCCTGCGCAGGCGCCGCAGACGAAAGTCGCTCATGATCTCTTGCGCCGCATTGTGCCCCGGAGCGCCCGTGACCCCGCCCCCGGGGTGGGTGCCCGACCCGCACAGATACAGCCCCTGCAACGGCCCGCGATAATTGCCGTAACCCAGCATCGGGCGGGCGGAGAACATCTGGTCGAGTTGCAGTCGGCCATGGAAGATATCCCCTCCGATGAGTCCGAATGTACGCTCCAGATCCAGCGGGCTCATGATCTGCCGCCCGAGCACGGACTGTTTGAAATTGGGAGCATGCTGATTCACTGTGTCGATCATCAGATCGGCGACTTTGTCGCGGTGATCGTCCCAGGACTCGCCATTCGGCAGCTCCGGCGCGACATGCTGACAGAACAGGCTTGCCACGTGCATGCCCGCTGGGGCGAGCGAATCATCAAGCGTCGAGGGAATGACCATCTCGACGATCGGTTTGCGCGACCAGCCGCCGATCCGCGCATCGAAATAGGCCTTTTCCATGTAGCCGAGCGTGGGCGCGAGGATGATGCCGGCTGTGTGGTGATCGGCCACGGCGGTGCCGGGCAGGCAGGTGAAGTCCGGCAGCTCCGACAACGCGACGTTCATGCGGAACGTCCCCGAACCGCAGCGCCACTGACCGATGCGCTCAAGAAACGACTTCGGCAGGACCGCCGGATCGATCAGACTGAGATAGAGCAGCCGCGGGTTGAGGTTCGAAACCACGGCCGCCGCCCGCACGGTCTGACCGTCCGCGCTCACCACCCCGACCGCGCGGCCCTTCTCCACAATCACCTCGCGCACCCCGCTCCCGACTCGGATGTCCACGCCGCGGGCGGCGGCGGATTTGGCCATCGCCTGGGTGATCGCACCCATGCCCCCTAGCGCGTGACCCCAGGTGCCCTTCTTCCCGTTCACCTCGCCGAAACAATGATGCAGCAGCACATACGCGGACCCGGGGGAGTATGGGCTCGCATAGTGTCCGACGATGCCATCAAAACCATACAGCGCCTTGATCGGATCGCTCTCGAACCAGTCCTCCAGATAATCGCCGGCGGAAGTCGCGAACAGGCGCAGCAGTTCCCGTCGCGAGTCCATGTCAAGTCGCCCGAGGCGCGAGCCGAGCCGGGCGGTACGGAGCAGCTCCGGGATCGCCTCGAACCAGTTCCCCGACACCACGTTCGGTGGCGTCTGCAGCACCAGTTCGCGCAGCACGTCAGCAATCCTCTCGAGGCGCTCCGCGTAACCCTCCAGACGCTCGGCGTCGGCAGCGGAGAACTTAGCCACTTCGCCCCGCGTTCGCCCCGCCCCGCTGCACAGATAGCGTCCGTCCGCCGTCGGCAGGAAGTTCGCCAGACGGCGCTCCACGACGCGCAGACCGTACTCGTGCAGCCGCAGGTCGCGAATGATTTTCGGATTGAGCAACGACACGGTGTAGGCTGCCACCGAGTTGCGAAATCCGGGATGAAACTCCTCCGTGACCGCCGCACCACCGACCACGGACCGGCGCTCAAGGACGGTGACCTTCAGTCCGGCGCGCGCCAGATACGCCGCGCACACCAGCCCGTTGTGACCGCCCCCGACGATCACGACATCGCGTACCTCAGCGGTCATGATCAGGATGACTCCAGCCCGGCAGCGGTGCCCGCGGAGCGCGCGCCTCGGGTATGGTCAAGCGCATCCGGCGCGCGAAACTTCGCAGACAGACTTCGTTGGTCCCGAGCGGCCCAACAGTGTAGCTGTCCGAGGCCATACCCGCCTGGACACGCTCGATGAGCGCGGTGTCCTCGCGATTGACCTGACGGTTGATCCGCCAGTTCAGATAGCGCGCCGCGCGCATCTGGCGCCGCTCATCGGGGTGGACGTAGGCGATCTCGCGGATCAATGTCTCGCTCGGAGATATCGGCAGGAACTGCATGAAGTCGACCTGATCGGGATAGATGTCGAAAGCCAGATTGGGCCAGAGCTTAAAGTAGATCCACAGCCGCTGGCGCGACGCAGGCAGATGCGCCACGGGCGGTAACAGAGCCTGGTAACGTCCCTCGGACCAGTTGCTCGACGGCGTGGCGCGCACCTGACCCCACATTTTGTCGATCCACGGCTGCGCCTCGACGCCATAAGTGTCGCCGAAGAGCCGCGAGAGCCCCGGATGCGCCACGGGAATGTGCAGTCCATCGGCATAATTATCGGCGATGTTCTTCCAGTTCACGGCCCGCGGCCGCAACGTGACCCGCCCTTGGGGAATCAGCCCCTCGAGCCGATACTCGGCGAGCTCGTCCAGGTACGGCGCGGCCATCTCGCGCACACTCGGCGTACCGGACGCGAACCGCACGAACACGAATCCGAAAAAGATCTCCTGCTCCAGTGCGGCGAGCCCATGTTGCTGCCGGTCAAGCCCCAGGAAAGCGTCGCGTTGCGGCAGAGCCATCAGACGTCCGTCTGTGGCGTAGGTCCACGCGTGGTACGGACAGGTAATCCGACGTCCACAATGCCCCCTCGGACCATCGAGCAGACGGGCGGCGCGATGCCGACAGACGTTGTGGAAGCTGCGCACCTCGCCATCATCGCCGCGGACGGTAACGACACTCTGGCCGAGGAAATCGAAGGTGTGATAGTCCCCAGGCTGCGCAATGTCGTTGACGTGGCAGACGAGCTGCCAGCTGGTGCGGAAGATCTGCTCCCGCTCGCGCTCGAAGAATTCCGGATCGCGATAGATCCATGCGGGCAAACTGAGCGACTGCTCCTCGACTGCCGAGACGATGTCGGTCGCAGATGCGTTCACGGCCGGACTCATATGGCCCACTGTTGAACGACTGTACAGCAGTATTTTGAGCAGGGTCAAGCGAGTGCATCGTGCCCCGCACTCATCGCTGTGGGGCGCGCACCTGGGGAGCCGGGCGGATCGGCCACCCGGGGGTATCATGGACGCACCGCGCGGGCTGACCCGCTCGTGGCAATCGCACACTGAAAGGGAATGCATTGATGGCCCAAGCGCAACGCCAGCCGAAATTCCGTCGCGCGCCGCCAGAGGTTCGGCGCGAAGCCCTGATCGATGCGACGCTCGTGTGCCTGCGCACGCACGGCCATGCGGGGCTATCGGCGCGCCGCATCGGTTCGCTCGCCGGGGTATCCCCGGGGCTGATCACCCATCATTTCCCCAGCCTCTCGGCGCTGGTCGCGGCCGCCTACGAATCACTCGCCATGTCGCTGCTGCACTCCATCGAGCAACATGCCCGCGAAGCGAAGACGACGGCCCGGGAACGATTGCGGCGGTTCTTTCGAGCATCATTTGCCCCGAGACTCCTCGAACCCGGACTGTTCAACGCGTGGCTCGTGTTCTGGAGCATGATGGCCCATGACGCCAGGGTACGCGCGGTGCACAACCGCACGTACGTCGCCTATCGCGCCGTGCTCGAATCGATGCTCGGGGACCTGTCAGGCTGCGGCGGCATCCCGCCGTTCAAGCTGCGGCCGGCCGCAATCGCACTCGCCGCCCTGCTCGATGGCCTGTGGATCGAGGCGAGCATGAACGCGCGCACCTTCAAGCCCGCCGAGGCGGTCGCCCTGTGCGAAGACTGGATCAATGCGCTCAGCGAGGGGGCTTTCCCGAGTCTGCTGCGCTCACGCAGCCGAAGCGGCGGGTCCCGCCGCTTCACTCGTGTGTCTGTCCGTCGCGGCTGAAGCGTCCGAGGACTAGGGTTCGCGACGGTCATCGTCGACAAAGACCAGGCTGCAGCACGTGACCGCGCCTTCGGCTTTTTCCAGTTCCGAAACGTCGATCACGGAGACCGCCACACCACCGCGGCGCAGCCGCTCCGCGGTGCGCGGCTTGGACGCCGGGTAGATCACCTCGCTGTCGAGCAGCAGCGCATTGGCGCCGAGCGGCTCGGCAGAGTCGACTTCGATCCACTCGAGTCCCCTGAACGGCTCGGTGGCAACGTACTGCGGATTGAGCAGCAGAGTCTCCGGACCCACCCGAGTCACCGCGCTCTTCAAATGCAAACAGCCGTGCACCGGAACGGCTTCGACCCGATAGCCAAACGGCGCCACGTGCTCGGCCAGCTGCTCGAGGCCTGAACGGCTGCTGCGACCGGAAAGTCCGACGTAGAGGGTCCGGTTCACGCGCAACACGTCACCGCCATCGAGGGTCGCCGGCGCCGCAATCCTCGCGATCCGCCGGTAACGGCCGAGCACCTTCGCCACCGAATCGGTCTCGGCGCGCCGGGACGGTGCGCCCGGCCGGGTCACGACGGCGATTTCATCGAGAACGATGGCGGTGTCCTCGACGAACACCGAGTCGGCGAGCAGCGGCGCTTCGGGCAGCCGCTCGAGACGACAACCAACGCGAAGCAGCGCCTGCTCGTAGGTCGCGTGTTGCTCTCGAGCCCGGTCGATGTCGATCGGCGCCCGCGCCAGATGCGTCAGCTCGCACCGCAGCAACGCCGGGCTCACGGGGCGTGTCACCGCGATGCGCACCTGCTTCGCGCTGCTCGGCATGGCCACCTCGTGAGGGATGATATTCGGCCCGAAGAATATCAGGTACTGTGTACGGACTCGAATTCCCCGTCCCGCCTTCGGAGGAATCCGCGACATGCACCCCGGCAGTGAACCGCGACGCAGCCTCGGTCTGGCCACCACCACCTCCGTGGTGGTCGGCAACATGGTGGGCTCGGGAGTCTTTTTGCTGCCGGCCGCACTGGCAATGTACGGGCGATACAGCCTGTGGGGCTGGGGGTTCAGCACCGCCGGTGCGCTGCTGCTGGCGTGGATGTTCAGCGACCTGGCACGGCGCATGCCCCGCTCCGGCGGACCGTATGCCTATACGCGCGAGGGACTTGGGGATTTTGCCGGCTTCCTGGTCGCGTGGATGTACTGGATCAGCATCGCCGCATCGGTGGCCGCGATCGCCGTCGCGTTCGTCAGTTACCTGGTCCCGTTCGCACCCGCACTGGCCGTGCACCGTTGGGCCGGCGCGGGCGCGGCTCTGCTCACGAGCTGGGTGCTCACGGGCGTGAACATCTGGGGCGTGCGCGCAGCCGGCCGGCTGCAGCTCGTCACCGTGATCCTCAAACTCTCCCCGCTACTGGTGCTGGCCGCCGTCGGCAGCTTCTATTTTGACCCCACGTTGATCACGGCAGGACCGGCCACCGTCAATCCGTTTGCCTCAATCAACACCTGCGCAGCACTGACGATGTGGGCCTTCGTCGGCCTGGAGTGCGCCACCGTCCCGGCCGATCATGTCAAAGACCCGGCAAGAACCATTCCCAGAGCCACGCTGCTCGGCACCACCATCGCCGCCGTCGTGTATATCGCCTGTACCACCGCGGTGATGGGCGTCGTGCCGGCCGCAACGCTCGCACACTCGAACGCGCCCCTCGCCGCCGCTGCGCAAGCGCTCTGGGGGGGCTGGGCCGGGGATCTGATCGCCGCGGCCGCGGCGATTTCCTGCTTCGGTGCGCTCAACGGCTGGACGCTCATGGCCGGGCAGTTCGCGCAAGCCGTCGCCCGCGACCAGCTATTCCCGAGCGTCTTCGCGCGCGAAATCCGTCGCGGCACCCCGGCGATCGGGCTGGTGCTCTCCGGGCTCATCGCCAGCGGTCTGATCGCGATGAACTACAGCCGGGGTCTGATCGGCACCTTCGACATCATCATCCTGATCGCGACATTCTTCACGCTCGTTCCGTACATGATGTGTGCCGTGGCGGAGGCGCTCGGTAGCGGCACGCACCCCCGACCGCTGCGCAACGTGCTGCTGGCATCGGCGGCGTTCGTGTTCGCGCTCTGGGCCGCGGCGGGCACCGGACGACGTTCACTCTACTGGGGCACACTGGTCATGCTCGCCGGCCTGCCGGTCTACGCGTGGCAGAAATGGTCACAGGTGAAACACGCTTGAGCGCCACACGCCGCAACCGGCGTAGCGCGCGGAGATCCGCGATTCACCCGCCTCACCGACAGACCCCCGCTGGTCTGCGCCAGAACAACCAACCCTTAAGCCGGGCCGTCACACCGCGACTCACTGCGCGCCGAGCTGAGCGGTTGCGCCAGTGAGGCACGCACCTTGCGCAGACGACGTTCACTCACACGGTGCCGCAGTACTTCCATACACTCATGCAGTCCTAGGCGAGGACCGTACCGCAGGCCGATCACGCTGCTGGCCGCCGCGGGTCACAATGGCGCGAAGCGCGCCTGGAAGAACCTGAGATACCGTGGCTCGTGGACCAGTTTGAGTCCCTTCGCGCTCAAGCGCTTGCCGTAAACTTCGATCACCGACTCTGCGGTCACGTCCATGTGAGCCTGCGTATAGACCCGCCGGGGAATTGTCAGCCGCACCAGTTCCAACGCCGGTCGGTAATTCTTGCCAGTCTCCTTGTCGCGGCCTGCTGAGACGATGCCGCGCTCCATGGCGCGCACCCCAGAATCCTCATAAAGATACGCCGCAAGCGCTTGGGCGGGAAACTGTTCCTGATCCAGGTGCGGGTAGAAGGCCTTGGCATCGAGGTACACGGCGTGACCGCCAATCGGGCGTACCACGGGGATTGCCGCCTCGATCAGCTTCCGCCCGAGATACTCGACCTGGCCGACCCGCGCGCGGATGTGATCGTCAGCGACGGACTCGACGATGCCTCTGGCCATTGCCTCCATGTCACGACCCGCCATGCCCCCGTAGGTGTGCAGACCTTCATAGAGCACGACGAGATTGCTTGCCTCCTCGTAGCGCCGCTCGTCGTTCAGCGCCAGCCAGCCGCCGATGTTGACCAGCGCGTCCTTCTTGCCGCTCATTGTGCAGCCGTCAGTGTATGAACAGAACTCCCGCAGAATCTCCGCCACGGTCTTGGTCGCATACCCGGGTTCTCGCTGTTGGATGAAATATGCGTTCTCGACCGCACGCGTCGCGTCCAGCATGACTTTGATGCCATGGCGTGTCGCAAGCTCATGTACGTCACGGGCATTCGCCATCGATACCGGCTGGCCGCCGGCCATGTTGACGGTGGCCGCAAGGCTGATGTAGGGGATGCGATTGGCGCCGACCCTCGCGATCAGGGCGCTCAGCGCATCAAGATCCACATTGCCCTTGAACGGCAACTCGAGAGTCGGATCATGGGCCTCGCGGACGACGACATCCGCGAAGGTCGCGCCGGCCATCTCCTGATGTGCCCGGGTCGTCGTGAAGTACATATTTCCTGGCACGACATCGCCGGGCTTGATCATGATTTTCGCCAGTATGTTCTCCGCGCCTCGTCCCTGATGCGTCGGAACTACAAATCGGTACCCGTAGTGATCGCGGATGGTCTTCTCGAGATGGTAGAAATTCCGACTGCCCGCGTACGCCTCATCACCCATCATCATCGCGGCCCACTGAGAGTCGCTCATCGCGTTGGTGCCGCTGTCGGTGAGCAGATCGATGTAGACATCCTCGCTGCGCAGGAGGAACGTGTTGTACCCCGCTGCCCGAATAGCAACTTCCCGCGCCGCCCGGGAGGTCATACGAATCGGCTCGACGACTTTTACCTTCCAGGGCTCAGCCCAGGGGCGATGTCTGGTCGGGGAACCGTTTAGAGATTCTGCATTCATTCGCGCCTGCCTTCC
This sequence comes from Pseudomonadota bacterium, assembly GCA_021826035.1. Next base: position 35,478 of record JAKBBE010000009.1, read on the forward strand.
GCCGGCGCAGGCCCGACGGTTACCGAGTGATCGATGGTGGGGAATCCACGCACTGACGTCCGCGCCTTTCGCTCGCGTCGGCCCGAGAGTAAGTGGCGAGGTCGGTCAAAGAAAGCGTATAATTACGACAATATCAATCGATAAAATCGATCATGACGCGCCCCGATCTCGATGCGATACGCGCCTTGGATGCTGTGGTGCGCCACGGCGGGTTCGCCCAGGCGGCCGCAGCGCTGCACAGAGTTCAATCCACGGTGAGCTATCAGGTCGGTAAGCTCGAAGCACAGCTCGGGGTGCCGTTGCTGGATCGGACGCACTACCGTGTCCAATTAACCCCCGCGGGGGAGGCTTTGCTCGCCGAGGGACGCCGCCTGCTCGGCCAGGCGGATCGCATGGCGTGCATGGCTCAGCAGTTCTCGTCAGGCTGGGAGCCGCGCCTCACCGTGATTCTCGACGGGATCCTGTCGCTCGAGGCGACCTTGCGCGCGCTGAAGACATTGGCCGACGAAAAGGTGCCAACGCGGATTCAATTAAAGGTCGAGTATCTCGGCGGCGTCCAGTTCCGCTTCGAGAAGGACAACGCCGATATCATGCTGGTCAAAGATTATGTGGGTCGTTCGGATCTCGACGCGCATCCACTGCAGGAAGTGGAATGCATTTTATGCGTTTCGCCGCGCCACCCTCTTGCGAACCGCGCCCGCGTCGCGCTCTCTGAACTTCACGAGCACGTAGAGCTCTCCGTCCAGGATTCGAGCGACCGGGGCGACGATGAGCATATGTTCGGCGGCGATCGCGTCTTCTATCTCTCCGGATTCATTGCCAAGAAGCAGGCTCTGCGGATGGGCTTAGGCTTCGGTTGGATGCCGCGCCATCTCGTCGACCGCGAATTGCACACCGGCGCGCTCACCGAGCTGCACTACGCTGGTGGCTCCAGATATCGATTCACGCCCCAACTCGTTCATCGCGTCACTGCACCGCTCGGTCGGACCGGACGGCGGCTGGCAGAGTTGCTCGTCGGCGAATCGACGCCGATTCGCCAGCGGTGACGCCGCTCCCGGTCCCCAAAGGGCCGGGGCTGCCCGGTGGGCGCGTCCGTTTCCTGCCCGCAGTGATCGCCGACGCCACTCGCGCAAACAGTTTCCCCTCCGATCAAGAAGATACAGGCGGTTGTTCTTTCGCGGGCCGATTGCAGGGACCATTCAGGAACAATGTTCTTGAGCGACTGCTTAAGATCTCGGAACACGAGGCAAGGCCATACCGCTATGAAAACCATCATCGAGCCGTTTCGCATCAAGGCAATCGAGCCGATCCGGCTCACCACGCCCGCGGAGCGGCGCGAGGTGCTCAAGAGCGCCCACTGGAACCTCTTCGCGGTGCGTTCGGAGGACGTCACCATCGACCTGCTCACCGATTCGGGCACGAGCGCCATGAGCGCGCGGCAGTGGGCGGCCCTGATGGCGGGCGACGAATCCTACGCCGGCTCACCGTCATTCTACCGGTTCGAAGCGGCAGTGAAGGCACTCATGCCGTTCCGACACGTTATCCCGACGCATCAGGGCCGCGCTGCAGAGGCGATCCTCTTCGCCCTGATCGGCGGCGCAGGACGGGTGATTCCCTCCAATGCGCATTTCGATACGACGCGGGCAAACATCGAAGCGAGCGGAGCCGAGGCGCGTGATCTGCTCATCGAGGAAGGACGTGATCCAGCCTCGCGCCATCCGTTCAAGGGCAACATGGATACCGCGCGGCTCGAGAGACTTCTGGAGGAGCGCCACGCCGAGGTTCCCGCCGTGATGCTGACGGTGACGAACAACACCGGAGGCGGCCAGCCGGTGAGCCTCGAGAACATCCGCGCCACGGCGGCAATTGCCAATCGCTACGGCAAGCCGCTGTTCATCGACGGTTGCCGATTCGCAGAAAACGCCTACTTCATCAAACTTCGGGAGCCTGGCCAGCAGTCCCGCGCCGTACCGGACATCGTGCGCGACATGTTTTCGGCTGCCGACGGCATGATCATGAGTGCCAAAAAGGACGCGCTTGCCAATATTGGGGGCTGGCTGGCGGTGAACGACGACACACTGGCCCAAGGTGCGCGCGAGCGACTCATTCTTACTGAGGGATTTCCGACCTACGGGGGACTGGCGGGCCGAGACCTCGAAGCGATCGCCCAGGGACTCGCCGAGGTCATCGACGAGGATTATCTTCGCTACCGCCTGCGGACCTGCGAATACGTGGTCGAGCGCTTGCGCGCGCTCGGTGTACCGACCGTGGAGCCGAGTGGCGGGCATGCGGTATTCATCGACGCGCGTGCCTTCCTCGACCACATTCCGCCCCTGCAATATCCCGGGCAGGCGCTGGTGGCGGCGCTGTATGAGCAGGGTGGCGTTCGCAGTTGTGAGATCGGCACGGTGATGTTCGGCCGGCAGAGCGACGGCAGCGAACGGCCCGCCATGATGGATCTGGTGCGCCTCGCGATGCCGCGGCGAGTATACACGCAAGCCCATGCCGACTATCTGATCGAGGTCATCGGCGAGATCGCGGCACGGCGGGGTGATCTGCGCGGGCTGCGCATCGTCGAGCAACCGCAACGGTTGCGGCACTTTACCGCGCAGTTCGCGCCGTTATGAGCGAACGCGCGATTTGCCACGACCGTGCAGAGGAACATGCTCCCCTGCACGGCGATGGTTATCGGCGCTGTACCGTCACACACCAAGTTTCGGACACTGCCCTCGCGGACCGACGTACCGGGTCCCGACGCCAGGAACCGCACGCGCGATCGCTTCGTCATTCGTATTGGGCCGCATCAACGACCCGATACGAACGCTAACGGTAAGGTCGGCAGGCACAAGCATGGCGATTTTCACGCACCATGTACGAGCACCGCGCCTGGGCGGTAGCCGACGGCGCGGGCGACCGTAAGGCAACGGCCTCACCGCCGCTCGAGCTGCCACGCATCGATCTGCCGCCCCGGCACACCACCAGTCGGCACAAGGGGGGCTCGGCGCGCACCGGTCGGAGGAGCGGTCCAGAGAGCAGCCGCAGCGGTCGCCGGCCGAGAGCGAACCCTGCACGAGGCAGGAGGCCGGCATCAAGACGACCGGCATGCGATCCGGGGGCCACCGGCACAGGTGCCGGCAGCGCGGGAGCGTGGAAATCGACGCGCGCGCAGCGCAAAAAAAAATCAGGTCAATCCGCGCAGCGACACTCTCGTCATCCGTAACGTTACGCCCCGCAGCCCGCGCCACCACCCCGCGTCCGTCAGGACGGGCGCTGCGAACTCCACAGCACTCCTTTCGCCCCCCCAGTCACACCCTGTACCATTGCCGGCCTTCATCCTCCTGACCCTCTTTGCAGTGACTGAATAAAAAAAAACGTCCTGTATCTATCCTGATACATCCGACGTTGTTCCCACCGATGTCCGCCGATCGCCCCGCGCGCGCCGCATCACGGTACGGTGGGCTCAAATTCGAGCAGCCCGATTATCTCCTCGGCCTTGCGTCATAACTTTCGCCGGCGATCCCGACTAAAGGCGCTTCCGGGGCAACACGTAAGGGACCTCGCGTGCTACGTACAAGCCCCACTGTGAGCACGCCCGTCGTCACTATAGCGTGCCCCCGCATGCACGTGACATAAGAAGCTCTCCAGATGTCTCGGCGCGTCGTCGTACTGCAGGGTGCCGGATCCGCACTGGAACTGGACAACCTGATCGTTGCCCAGAATTGGGAGATCCGCCGTGCGACTCGACTCGACGAAGTACATGTTTCCGACGGCGCGTCGGATTGCTCCGTCGGCATTGCGGTATTCGACGCAGCGCTCCTCTGTAGCCCGGGGGATTTCATGCAAGCGGATGCGCCCAGCGACATGGAGTGGCTGGCGGTCATTCCCAAAGACGCGCCGCGAGACCCGCGCACGGCGCGCGCGCTCGCCTCCGTATTCTTCGACTTCCACACGCTGCCGCTCGACGGTGCGCGCCTTTTGCACTCGCTCGGACATGCGTACGGAAAGTCTCTGCTGCGCCGCGCCGCGTTCGCCCCCCCCGTCCGCAGCCGTGGCCAGTACGGCATGATCGGAGACAGTCCCGGCATGCAGACTCTGTACCGCCAGCTCGAGCGAGTGATGCGCGCGAGCGCGCCTTTGCTGCTGACCGGTGAGAGCGGCGTCGGCAAAGAGCTCGCCGCCCGAGCAGTGCACGTCGGTTCGGAACGAAACGCCGGTCCGTTCGTGCCGGTGAATTGTGGTGCGCTACCCCCGGCGCTCATCGAAAGCCTGCTATTCGGCCACGAGCGAGGCTCCTTCACCGGCGCACATGAGCGTCAGATTGGATCGATTGAAGCGGCCGCTCATGGAACGATCTTTCTCGATGAAATTGGCGATCTACCGCGTCCGGCGCAGGCGAGTCTGTTGCGCTTTCTGCAGGAGTCGACCGTTACGCGCGTCGGCTCGACGCGCGAACTGCGGATCGACGCCCGGGTCATTGCCGCGACCCACAAAGACTTAAGCACCGCGGTGCGCGCCGGGGAGTTCCGCGAAGATCTCTTCTATAGGCTGAACGTCCTGCACATCGAAATTCCGCCGCTACGGGCGCGGGGCGCGGACTGCGTTCTGCTCGCCGAGCACTTTCTGCATCGGGAAATCATTGGCTGCCCATCCGGTGTGCGCGGCTTTTCGGAAAGTGCGCTCACTGCGATCCAGCGTCACAGCTGGCCCGGGAACATCCGCGAGCTTCTTAACAAAGTCCAGCATGCCGTGGTGATGTGCAACGGTCCACTGATCACCCCGACCGACTTGCAACTCGAACGCCGCGGCGCCTTCTGCGTGAGCGGTTCTCTGGCCGATGCACGTGCAGGAACCGAGCGACAACTGATTGAAATCGCGCTCGATCGTAGCGGGCACAACATCGCCGCCACCGCGCGCGAGCTCGGAGTGTCCAGAGTCACGCTCTATCGGATCCTCAAGCGCCTCGGAATGTCCCCGCGAGGAGGATTCAGCGCGCTCGACTCCTGAGTGATCAGTCGCCATGCCATGGGAGCAAGAACAATGCACCGCTGCCATACTCTCGCCGCAAGCGCACTGCTCGCGGCCGCGCTGTCCCCCAATGCCCAGACACTCGCGGCCGATTCGCCGCCGAGCGCTCCGCCCACCCCGGTCGGTCAAGCGCCCGCGGCGCCGAAGGCCCCCGCCCCGGCCGCACAAGTTTTCGCCGAACCTACCGCATTGACTCCACAGGGAACTCTGGTTCTGGAACCGTCCATTCAGTATATCCACTCGACCAACAACCAAATCGCGTTGCTCGGATATACGGTGCTGCCGGCGCTGACCATAGGACTCATCGACGTTCAGCGCATCGAGAGCAATTTGACGACCTACAACCTCACTGCACGCTACGGTTTGCTGAGGCGCCTGGAAATCGAGATGCGAGTGCCGTACGTGATCGAAAACACCACCACCGAGATGCGCCCATTGGCCACTGCAGCTACGACGAATTCGTATTTCAACGCCTCCGGCAGCGACATCGGTGACGCGGAAGTGGCGCTACGTGCGCAGCTGAACGAGTTTCATGGCGATAACGTGGTATGGATCGGCTCCCTGCTGTTTAAGTCCCATACCGGCACCAGTATTTTTCAGGAGCCGGTCGATCCGAACACAGGTCTGCAGAGTACGCTCGCCACCGGATCCGGATTCAACGCGATTCAGCCTGGGATCACGTTCCTCATGCCGTCCGACCCTGCCGTGTTTTTTGGCGGTGCCGATTACACTTATAGTATCGGCCGGGACGTAGGCCACGGATACGGATACATCCATCCCGGCGCGATCATCGACGTGACCCTCGGTATGGGACTTGCGCTCAATGCACGCGCTTCCTTCAGTATCGGTTACCAGCACAGCATCGTGTTCCAGACCACGCAGACCTCTCCGGCCAGCGGCCTGGCGCTCGCCCGCGTGGGCACATTGCAGCTCGGCACGCTGCGCTTTGGCGTGACCTACCGTATCAACGCACGCACCCTGCTGAACGTCACGATTGGCGTCGGGGTCACACGCGATTCTCCCGATCTCGAGGCGACGGCCCGGCTGCCCGTCTCCTTCTGATCGGTTCCGCAACGACTCAATGGCTGATGGAGGCGGCCACCTGCGCCTGAATCGCGGCCGCCAACGACAGCGCATTGGCCACTGGCAGACCGCCCAACGTCGCGGTGATGGTCGTCTGAGTCTGGATGGTGGTCGCCTGCACGTCGTTCTGCACCGCCGTCGTGATCGCCGCGGCGTTCGGGAGGTTGCTGATCACGATGACCGGCACCACGCCGCCCCCAGCGGGCGCACTCATCACCTGCGGCGATGCTGCCGCGATGGGCGCAGCGGTGGCCGGTGCCGACGGAGCCGCCGGGATCGCAGCGACCAAGGGGCTGGACTGAACTGAGGGGTCCACCTGCGTCGCCACCGGTGTGCTCGTGGCGACCACTGGCTGCACGTTCGGCGCCGAGACCGATGGCGTCGGAGCCGAGGGAGCCGGCGCGCTGGCGGCGCCGGACAATGCGCCATTGGCCACCGCGACGGCATTCGTGAGTGCACTGGCGAATTGTGAGGTCGACCCACTCTGCACATCAGGAGAACTCACCGACCCGCTGGTCTCTCCTGGGGCACTCGAGGTGACCGCGGGCGCAGTCGCCACGGCAGGAGCGCTGATCGGCGCGGTCTGAACTGCAAGCGGGGTGGCCGACCCGGTAGCCGCCGGGGTGGCGACGGGCGTGGACATCAGGAGTCCCGCCGCGCCGCCCGCAGACACGCCCTGTCCCGAATCGAGCACCTGGATCAACTGGGCGAGCGGACCGGTAACGGAGATCTGCGGCAGGCCACCGGAGGCCAGATTGCCGAGATTGGAGATCACCAGCTGCATTTGCGCCACAACCTGGCCGTTCACTTCCACGGTGCGCGCGATGGCGAAGTACGCGACGAGGTTGTTTTGAGGGAAATCGAAGCCGCCATGCAACCTCGCCAGCTCGGCATCCGGCACCACCACCCAGGACGCTGCGGTCCGTTCTGCCGCTAGAATGTTCCCCGACGAGGCGACTGCGGCCGCACTGGAGCCGATGCACAGTCCCATGATCAACGGTTTGAGCATGCGCATACGGGCCTCCACTCGCTCAGAAGCGATTCCCGTTCGGAATTTCGAGCAACTCAAGGGCCAGGGAATGCCGATCCACGCCAACGAACAGCGGCGGCGGCGTTGCCGAGTTCCAGTCCGCCGGCAGGTTGAACCGGGCAATATTCAAATCGTTACGAATCACGAAGAACAGATTTCCCACACGCGCACGCGCAAACGCCTTGCGGGACATCACCCGGCGACCGAGCGCTGGATCACCGAGCACCACTCGGTACGCATTGGCACCCTTGACGACCACGAAGTGGCGATACCCATGATCGGTAATCAGGGCGATCGCCGGGATGCCAATCTTGATCAGCGTGCTCAGTGGAACGCGCACGCCGTCGGCAACGTAGCCCAAGCTCTGCAGATAGCGCTTCATATCGAGCAAAGAGAAGCCCTCGACGCGGATCTGTGCCTGGTTGCCTACCGCGTACATCGCTCTGAACACGGCCGTCTCGGTAGTCGGCCGTCCGTACTGGTAGGTCAGCAGCGTCGCCAACGCCGCCGAGCCGCAACTGAAGTCGTACTGCTGATGCACCGTACGGCGAAATCCCCAGTAAAAGCGCATCTGCTGCAGCGTGTGCACCGGCACCGCATACGACTCCCCGCCGCTCAGCTGCACCACGCCCTCGGCGAGCACGGCTCGGGCGGCCAGCAGCCCGAGCGCCATCGCGAGCATCGCCCCCAGGACTCTATTCACGGCGACGCCTCTATTTCTGACCAGTCAATTGCAGGTTCAGAATCGTCGAATTTTGAATCAGCACGTTGTTGCCGGTGTTCTGGATCACGATCGGTATCCCCGAGGCATTCGAAAACGCGCTGCTACTGATCGAATTCGAGCCGGTGGTCAGCTGCGAGGCGACGTTTCCGCTCACCGCCCCATTGGAGTTGTTCTGGCTCAAATGGGTATCTGTGCCACCGCGCTCCTTGGCGAGAACCGCATCCCCGAGCACCGCGGCGCTGAGCAGCGCAATCGACCTTATCGAGCGCCGGGCAGCCGCAGCGTGCGCTCTTGATTTCGGCGGCTGCGCCGCCGCAGTCCGGTGCGCCGGAGCGCTGTGCTCGGCAGCGAATTGGATGATCGGGTGGCGCTGGACCTTTGTAGCCGGTGGAGGCGCTTGGGGCGTCTCACCCCGCGCCGCAACAGCCCCGAGCGCACCCAGGGCCGCCAGCATGATGATCGGTACTATGGGGCGATTCATGGCAACCTCCGCAATGAGCGTCCGGAGCGTCGCGCCCACGGCGCGACGCTCCGAAGCGCTCCCCGGTGCTAATGACCGGTCGCTGAAAGCGACAGGTTGGCCTGTACGTTGACGCTCTGCTGGATCAGCGACGACATGCCGCTGTTCTGGCTCGCCACCGTGATGCCGGCCCCATTCGTGAAGGCGCTGCTGATGTTGTTGGACATATCGAACGTCCCGGCGGTGACGGTATTGTTCCCGCCCATGCCGCCTGCACCGCCGGCTCCGCCCACCGCACCATTGCCGACGCCACCGGTTCCGGTCGTCGTCGCCTGCGTGCCTCCGGTTCCGGAGCCGCCGCTGCCGCCGCTGCCGCCGCCGCCGCCGCTACCCGCATTACCGAGCGATGCCGTTGCACTGCCGTTCGCAGCATAGCCATTGGTGGCCGAACCGCTTGAGCCGCCCGATCCGCCCGTGTTGGTGCTGGCGACGGTGTTCGCCGCGCCACCACCAGTGCCATTTCCAGACGTTGCCGCTCCACCGCTGCCGCTCGTCGAGGAGTGATTCGACTTCGTGCTCGAGCCACTGTTTACCGCGGCACTCAGTCCGCCGTAGGCCTCTCCGCCCGACCCCATCCCGCCGCCACCAGCGCCGGTCCGGGTGAAGCCTACGTCGCCGCCGCTTCCTCCGGAACTGGCATCCGCGCTGCCGTTGCGAGCGCTTCCGTTAGTCGTGTTGCCGGCGGTCACTGAACCGCCCGATGCCCCAACGGCGCCCCGCGCTCCGTTTCCGCCGGATGTCGTCATGCTCGCCGACGAGTCGCCGCTCGCTCCGCCGTATCCGGCGCCGCCCTTACCGCCCGCCGCGCCGCTGGCTCCGTTGGCGTTGCCCATATTCCACGCCGTATTTCCAATGCCAGCAACCGTGTTTCCGGACACCGTCGCGTTCAGGTTCGACGTCGCCGCGACCGTCGTATTCCAAGTGTCGTTGGTGACTGTCTTGGTCACGGTCATGGTCGATGTCGTGTTCGTCGTCGGGTCATAGCTGCTGAGATTTGCCGACGAACCGAGGTTCGCTTGCGGGCTACCGTTGCCGCCCTGCGTGGCTGTACTGGTCTTCGTGACAGACGAGGATGGAGGATTCGCTCCTCCTCCGGGGGTCGCCATCGCCAGCCCGGAGGCCGACGCCAGCGCCATGGCGATTGCCATGGCAATCAGTTTATTCGTCTTCATTGAGGATTCTCCGCACATGGATGGTTTGACTTCGCGATGCATTGCGCCGCCGCTCACCACTGCACACAGTCGGTTCCTGGCCGCAGCGCTCTTCAAGCAACCCTCGTGCCACGCGGCGACCTGCTGCCAAGTGACTGATTGGAAACACTTGTGCGCCGTTCGGCATGGCGCGTCCGCCGCTGCAGCGGCGAAACATGTGTCCGGTACGAGTCACCTCTCGTACGGTGCCGGCCGTTGCGACTCGCGCAACCATCCATCACCGCAGCCGAGGTCGGCGCACCCGACGGTTCACCAATAAGTTCGACGCCAACCAGTCGCAGTGGACCGGTTCGGTCGCCCAACAGAGGCTGCGCGACCGCAAGGCGAAGGTGCGCGTGCCCGGCATCAGTCTGACCGTGCACCGCATCGCGGAACGCAGGCGGCACGATGATTCAGGGCGACCGGGGGGGGGGTGCGGGAGGCGCAACATCGACGGCGATGCGTCCATGTGACGACAGTCACCGAGTGAGTCCCCGCGGAAGTGGGCGGTCCTGGACGCCGGTCGATTCGGCGCGCTGCCATACCCTTCCGATCCGGCCTTGGCCGTAGAGCGCCGCCCTAGGAGACATCCATGTCCCGGGTGAACGTCGCGTGCCTCCCGGCGCAACGGACCAGAGACGCGCTGACCGATGCGATCACGGCGGGTGATGGCGCACCGGCGCCGACTGGTCCTCTGTCGTCGTGGCCACAATGGGTACGTCCTGCAGCGAAGGTGTCGCGGCAAACCGCTGTGTGCGCTACAGCGCAGCGCGCGACTGATCGCGGATCGGTGCTAGAATTCGTGCAACCCGTAGCTCAAGCGGTGGAGTGTCGTGAAAGTATCGATCATTGCCGGACTCATTCTGGCGGTTGGGGGCGTGTTTCTCATCCTGCGACCGCCGCATTACTCGTCACAGCAGCGCGTGTTCAAGATCGCGGGCGTGCAGGCGAGCGTGCGCCAGGAAAAGACGCTGCCGGGCTGGGTTGGGGGAACCGTGCTCGGTGCCGGATTCGTGCTGCTGGCGGCGGGACTGTTGAAACGCCTCTGACGCACCTCGCTCAGAGTCCCGCGCTGACCCCTCTTGACACCATTGCTGACAGTGCCACGGCGGGCTTAGCGCTCGCGGGCCATCGGGCCGATTCGCGATTCCACGTGGGGCGGCGCTGAGTGCCCGTGGCGAACACCCGGCGCGGGTTCTCCGTCGCGCCGGCCGCTCCCCGCGCGCGCCTCCCTCGGCGTCTGGGTCACTGCAAGCGATGAGCCTGCCAGGAGTGAGCGCAATCCTTCGGCCCGAACCTCAACACTGACGCCGGGCGCCAGTGATTTGAACCCTCGAAATCGCGAGCATCGGTGCTCGCTCCGTTGCACTGGCGAAGGCCGTGTCCTCGAGAGTTCTCGGACCGATCACACACGCCGACCCGGCACCTTACCCCAGAGCGTCTTCTGCGGCGTCGATCAACAGCCCCCCGTGGAATTCGCCGACCGCGGCGACGTATACTCGAGCCTCCTTCAATGCTGGAGACTGGCATGAGCAAAGGCATGGATAAGAAGAAAGAGGCCAAGAAGAAACCGGCGAAGACCCTCGAGGAAAAGCGCGCGGCAAAACGAGAGAAGCGCGAATCCCGAGGACGTTGAGAGACGCTCGGCCCGGCTCGCCGCAACGAGTGCCCCTCGCTTGCGGCGAATACGGGGAACGGGGCGACACGCTCGGCGCTTCGGATTCGGCGCGTCCGCGGTGTCTCGCTCGGCGCGGGTGCGGTGAGTCCCTCAGCCGGGAACACGCGTGCCGTTCACTCGCGCCCTGTGCGCGCATTGGCAGCCCTGCTCCACGGACATCAGCTCGCACCCGTACACCGCTGCGGCGATCAGTGGTTCACTGACACTGGAATCATTCAGATCCAGCACAAGAAATACGCGCAGAAATAATCTATAACTAATTGAATATTTTCGAAATTATTGTGCCACTCAGTGCCGTTCTCAGCTGAATGTTCTGGCGCAGCTGCGATGCGAGCGTCCTTCCCATGGGACGCCGCAATGGCAGGGTGATCCCGCAACGCTATTCAAACCACACCTGCACACCCTCAAGGCCGCAGTACTCGGTCATCACCACCGGCATCGATGCACGCACCGACCGAGGGGTAGGTGTGCGCCGCCGCTCACACGGATAGTGATGAGGTCGCCGGCGTGGTGCGCCGAAGCCAAACGCTACCGAGCACGGCCGCCACCAGTGCAAAGCCGGCCCCGGTACCGAAGGCCGCCTGATAGCCACCCGCAAGCGCTTGCACATGAGTGGCGCCGTCGGCGAGCAGGCCGCCACTGCGCGCCGCCGCCACACTCGCCAGCACCGCCAATCCCAAAGCGCCCCCCAGCAGGAATGCGGTGTTCACAATGCCGGATGCCAGACCGGACTCCGTATGCGCCACCTCGCTCATGGCCGCCATCAGCATGGGGTTGAAGGCGATGCCGCCGCCCACACCGAGCAGGAGCATGCCGGGCAGAACGTCACCGACCAGCGTGCCCGCCACCGGCGCTCGGGCGAATAGCGCCAGGCCAATCGCGGCAATGACCAGGCCCACGCCCAGCGGACGGCGTACGCCAAAGCGCATCACCAGCTTCGCAGACAGGCTGATCGAGAACGCCGCCATGACCAGATTGGCCGGCACGAAGGCGATCCCGATCTGCATCGGGGTGAACCCGAGTACGCGCTGCATGTACAGCGCCGAGAGAAAGAACCAGGCAAACATCGCCGCCGACCACAGCATCGCGGAAATGCTGGCGATGGAGAGATTGCGCAGCCGGAACAGACTGAGCGGCACGAGCGGGTGAGCAGATCTTGACTCGATGCGCAGGAACAGTGCGAAGAAGGCCGCGGCAAGTCCGAACACCCCGAGGGTGCGCATCGATGTCCAGCCCGCGCTATTGCCATCGATCGTGGCGTAGACCGCCAAAAGCAACGCGAGCGTGACGGTCACGGCACCCCCGACGTCAAGATGCCGAGCACCCGTGGCCTCCCCGGCATGGCGCGGCAACACCCGCCAGCACAATGCGAACACCACCGCCCCGAGCGGAACGTTGACCAGGAAAATCCAGTGCCAGTTGAAGCCGCCGGTCAGCACACCGCCCAGCACCGCACCGATGCACCCGCCTCCTGAGCACACGAGGCCGTACACACCCATCGCCTTGGCCCGATCAGCCGGCTCGCTGAACAGGTTCATGATGAGCGAGAGCGAGACCGAATCCACCACGGCACCGCCGAGGCCCTGCACCCCTCTCGCCACGACCAGAAGCACGCGCGAGTCCGCCAGTCCGCAGCTGAGCGACGCCGCCGTGAACAGCACGAGCCCGATCAGAAACACACGGCGATGACCGTACAGGTCTCCGAGCCGTCCGCCGAGCAGCAGGAACCCACCGAAGGTGAGCATGTAGGCGTTCACCACCCACGCCAGCGACGCCTCGCTGAAATGCAAATCGGCTCGGATCGAGGGTAAGGCGACATTCACGATGGTGATGTCGAGCACGATCATGAGCGCCCCGAGACACAGGATGCCCATGGCCAGCCAGCGGTCGTGCTCTCGGTGGACCATGTCTTTGGGTCAGCTCAAGTGGGGGCGCAACGCGGTGGCCAAGGCTTCCGGTGAGCGGAAGATTACACGGTGGATCGGATCCGTGTCGCCCCTGCCCCGCGGACCCGGTCCGCCTCGAACCGTCGACGGCCGAGGGTGCCGGTGACCGGCGCTTCGGGGTCCGAGAGAGGGCACCGCCGGACGCTCGGCCGACACGGAACATCTCTCCCCGCGCCGACAAGGTGCTCAGGCCCGCGCATCGGACCGGCGGACACCGTTCGTCCAGTTCCACCTTCCAGGACCGCAGCGCGGTGCGCCCTGACGCACCACTACGACAAGGCGAGATGCCACCCGAGGCCCGCCCGGAGCACCCAGAGGTTGACGATGAAGATCAGCCCTGCAACGCCCGCCACCACCCCCGGATATTGGCGAGCGTCAAGACCGCCGGTGTCTTCCTGAATTCCGATCGGCTCGAACACGATCGTGCCGACTCCGATCACCACCGACGCGAGCGGGGCACACCACGAACCGAGCCATTTCGGCATCCACCCGTCGATCACGCCCGCAGCTTTCCAATGGGTCGGGATGATTGCCGGGAGCATCGGATACAGTACCGCCAACATTGCGAACAGCGCGAGGACGAATGCGATCGCAAGCCGGAACCGCTTTACGTCTTCCACAGCGTCTGCCTCATTCCACTGATTCGGGGTGATTCGGTCAACACTCACGCCACTCTGGCACACACTTCACGAGTCGAATACATGCCCATCTGCGCGCGTTGCCCGTGCCGTGAATGCCCCCCGGTCCAGGTGCATGTCCAAAAGACCTCGAATGGTCACCCGCCTGAACTCACGGCACACGAGGATCGGCTTTGCAGAGATAACGCCGAAGTCTGCCAAACTCTGAATCGTACGTCGTCGTGGAATCTGTGAGTGCGCACCACATCGCGGAGTGCGCCAGAAATTCACAGGCGGCTTCGCGGCCAGCGAGACTTCGCGCGGAGACCTCCGCGAGCATGAAGGCGTGTGCGACACGGCCGTTGATGCCCCGTTCGAAGATCGGCCCGAACGGGCAACGATTTCACTGACGGTCTTCGACGGCCTCGAGCGCCCCGGAATCGGCGATCTCGATCTCCTCCTTGTGCCCTCCAGACCTCTCACGGGCCACCCCAGGATCCTGGACGCGACGGACTCGGCGCCGCTCTGCACACCTGGATCGCGCACCTTTCATCGTGATCGAGACAATTGACAGCGCTGGGATTCGATGGCGCACCCCAAGGGGTAGCGCTCCCCGCCGTATGCGCATAAACTGGATCCTTTGCGTCTTCATCCGGATCAGCGCATGACACAAAAACAATCCGCTTCGCGGACCGCAGGATTCGTCACCCTCTTTCTGATCGAGATGTGGGAGCGATTCGGCTACTACGGCATGACGGCCGTAGTGGTGTTGTTCATGGTGCAGCACCTTCACTACAGCGACGACCGTGCGAATCTCACGTTCGGCGCGTTCTCGGCCATGGCCTACGCCGTGCCCGCCATCGGGGGATGGATCGGTGATCGTGTGCTCGGCAGCCGCCGCACCGCGTTGCTCGGCGCCATCATTCTGGCGATGGGCTACGCGATGCTCGCATTGCCATACCCGGGATTGCTGTTCGTCGCGTTGAGCGTGGTGGCCGTCGGGGGTGGCATTTTCAAGGCCAATCCCGCAAACCTGATTTCCAAGCTGTACGAAGGTGAGACGGCGAAGATCGACAGTGCCTTCACCCTGTACTACATGGCCGTGAATACCGGCGCCACGATCTCCCAAATCGCCACACCGCTCATTGCCGTCTGGGTGGGCTGGCACGTCGCATTCGCGGTCTGCGCGACGGGCTTGGTCATCGGCATCCTGAATTATCTGCTCATGCGCCGTCACCTCGCGAACGTCGGTTCCGAGCCTGATTTCGCGCCGTTCCCGGCCAAAAAAACACTGGCCGTTGTGCTCAGCGCCGCGGTAGGCATCGGCCTGGTCGCAATCATCCTGCAGAATCTCGCGCTGGCCGAGGCGGTCGTGTGGCTGGCGTTCATCACCTTGGTCGTGATATTTGCCGCGCTCATCTGGAAGAGCAATGCGCAGGAGCGCAAAGGGCTGTGGGCCGTCATCATTCTCACCGTCGAGACCATGCTGTTTTTCATCTTCTATCAGCAGATGTCGACGTCACTCACCCTTTTCGCGCTGCGCAACGTCGATTTGCATCTGCACGTGCTCGGCATCCACTACACCGTGCCGGCAGGCCAGGTACAGGCGCTCGATCCGATCTGGATCTTCATCCTGAGTCCGGTGCTCGCATGGCTCTATAACCGTTTGAGCCGCGGCCGCGGCGATCTGCACATCGCCACGAAATTCGCGATTGGCTTCGTGGTGTTGAGCCTGGGGTTCTTCGTCTACGGACTGAGCAGCATGTTCGCGGTACAGGGCAAGGTCGCCTTCGGATGGATGATCGGCGGATTTGGCTTACAGGCCCTCGGCGAGCTGCTCATCAGCGGCCTCGGACTCGCCATGGTGTCTCGCTACGTGGGTCCTCGGCTTCGCGGCTTCATCATGGGCTCGTGGTTTCTCGCCACCGGCATCTCGCAGTATCTGGGCGGTTTCGTCGCGAACTACGCCGCCGTTCCTAACCAGACCACCGATCCGGTGCAGACGCTGCCACTGTACTCACACCTGTTCTACGGCCTCGGAATCGTTGCCATCATCGGAGCGCTGGCGGCGGTCGCCATTGTGCCCCTGATGAAGCGCTTGTCCGCCACAGCGCAGGACGTGGTCATCCCCGCGGGCATCCCAGGCACCATCCGCGCAGAGGAATAATAGAGAAAGGCCGCAGCGAACTCCGCAGCGCCCGGAACCGCTTGCCAGGATCCATCGCCTCCACCTTCCGGAGGTCGGGGCCGCGCTTGCACGCGGCATTCCGATCAGGCCGGGTGCAGCGAGATCTTAAGATGGAGTGCCTGCAGGACTTTCAGCACCGTTGCGAGACTCGGATTCCCGTCCTTCGACAGGGCCTTGTAGAGCCCTTCGCGCGTGAGCCCCGTGTCCTTCGCAAGCTGCATCATGCCGCGAGTGCGCGCCACCGTTCCAAGAGCCTGCGCAATGAAGGCCGGATCGTCGGGTGCCTCCTCCAGGCACGCCTGCAGGTAGGCCGCCATATCCTCTTCGGACTTCAGATAGTCGGCGCTGTCGTAGCGGCTGAAAGTCTCCTTCACTCGTCTTGGTCGTTTGGTTGCCATGATTCAGCGTTTCCAGTTTTTTGCAATCTCGACCGCGCGACGTATCGCCACCCTGAGTCCGCTTGTCTCCACCACAGAAGAGAAGCACGACGGTCGTGCCGCCCTGCTGATAAAACACACGGTAGCCTGGACCGTAGTCGATGCGCAGTTGGCTTATGCCACCCTGGGTGGGCTTCACATCCCCAGGATTGCCCATCGTCAGCCGATCTATGCGTGCTTGAATACGCACGCGGGCCTGACGATCCTTCAGCCCGGAAAGCCAGCGGTCGAACGTCTGCGACTTCACGACCGTGAACATGGGCAAGATGTATCCTATGGTTTACAGCATGTCAACTCCCGTTTGCCTCTCGGTGACAGGTCAGATCCGTGCGAAGGCACATCGACGCCGTGGGGCTACTGCGTGTTGACGAAGCACAAGTTGGCATTCGGTCCGCGACGCCGTCTGGCGGGCGGGCGGGCGGGCGGGCACTTTCACCGGCGGCGCAGCGGATCCGTGCGCCCTCTCATGGAGGCATTACGAGGGCCTCGATCTTGATGCTTGGGGGCATCAAAATAGCGGGCCATCGATGTGGTATGAGCTTGGCGCCTTCGCTGTTCCTCAAGCGTGTTGGCGGAGATTAGGAACTGTGTGATTCTGGGGGTGAGAGTCGGGTTCCTGAAGCAGCGCCAGGAGCCGGCCGTGACCTTGGCCCTGTGGACCCACGACTGCAGCCAGACTCGGCGGCAGTGAAATTAATATGTTGTTTGGCGAAGGCAAGGGACAGAGCCACGGAACGAGCAATTACCTCGCCAGAAATTCGCGAAAACGCGTCGAACATCAAAAGGAGGCGGATTTGGGCCCCCATCAACACTCAAGCGAATAGAACGCATGCATGGCACGCATCCAGTGCGTCCTCTCCGGCCCTACTAGCGCGCACGAGGACGCGCCATGCGCAACGAAGACGGTCTGCACAAGTGTTTCAGAGCCGATCTACCGCGTTTGGTGCAGTGGACCAGTGCCGACACACGCTGGAATACCTGGGGAAATCAAAGGCGGACCCAAACGCGGACACAGTCCACATCGTTACCGCTCGTTTTGATGGTCGGAGCGCCGAGATTTGAACTCGGGACCCCTTGCACCCCATGCAAGTGCGCTACCAGACTGCGCCACGCTCCGACGAGAGACTTTTGTTCTTCTGGACGGCACGAGCGGGGATCTCTCGTGCGCGCGGCAATGATACCCCGAATCCCGCCTCGTGCGGGAGAGGATCAGCGCCTGAGGATCTTCAGCAGCTCCTCGAGCTCCAGGCGCATCTGCTTGGCGATCTGCTGGCTCTGGAATACGTCCGTTCGCGCCTCGTCGCCCGTCAGGTGATTGCGCGCCCCGCCGATGGTGAAGCCCTGCTCGTAGAGCAGGCTCCTGATCTGGCGGATCACGAGCACATCCTGGCGCTGGTAATAGCGGCGGTTGCCGCGACGCTTGACCGGCTTGAGCTGCGGGAATTCCTGCTCCCAATAGCGCAGCACGTGCGGTTTGACACCGCACAGGTCGCTCACCTCGCCAATGGTGAAATAGCGCTTGCCGGGGATCGCCGGCAGCTCGGCGTTATTCTTGGGCTCCAACATACGCTTCGACCCGTGCCTTCAGTTTCTGTCCCGGACGGAACGTCACCACTCGCCTGGCGGTGATCGGAATCTCCTCACCCGTCTTGGGATTGCGGCCCGGCCGCGGACTCTTATCTCTGAGGTCGAAATTACCGAAACCCGAGAGCTTGACCTGCTCGCCGTTCGAGAGCGCCGCACGCACCTCTTCGAAGAACAGATCCACCAGTTCCCTCGCCTCCCGCTTGTTCAGACCCAGCTGGTTGAACAGTGCTTCGGCCATCTCCGCCTTGGTCAGCGCCATCATCTATTCTCGTATACTTGCGTTGAAGCTCACGCGCAAATCCGCCACCACTGCGGCGACGAGGCGGGCCACATCGTCATCAGTAAGCGTGCGAGAAAAGTCCTGAAAAATCAAGCCTAAGGCGACGCTTTTTCGACCATCCTCGATCCCCGGACCGCGATAGACGTCGAACACGCGGAGATCTCGCAACAGGCTCGATCCGGCCAAGGCTACACGCTCGGCGAGCCGACTTAAAGGCACAGATTCGTCCACCACCACGGCCAGATCGCGCCGGACCTGCGGCTGGCGGGAAATCTCCCGGTATGCGGGGCGATCGAGCGTCAACGCCGCCCAATCGAGCTCGAACAGCACCGGGGTGTGCACGAACTGCAGGGCGCGGACCCGCGACGGATGCAGCTCGCCGATCCAGCCGATCGGCACACCGGCCCGCAGCACGCGCGCCGAGCGCCCCGGGTGCAGGCTCGGGTGCTCTTGCGGCCCGAAACTGAACAGCGCGCCGGGCGAGACCGCCGCGAACAGCGCCTCGAGATCGCCTTTGACATCGAAGAAGTCCGCCGCCTCGCGCATCGGGCGCGGCAGGCCCCACTGCTCCGGCATCCGCGGGCCACACGCCACGCCACTCACCGTTTCGATCTCGTGCGTCACGCCCTCGTGCTGCTCGAACCGTGCGCCGTGTTCGAACAGGCGAATCCGGTCGCGCTGGCGGCGCTGGTTCTCGAGCGCCGCGCCGAGCAGCCCCGGCCACAGCGAGACGCGCATGACCGACAGGTCGCTCGCGATCGGATTGGCGAGGCGAGGCGCGCTCCGATCCCCAAAGAGCTGCTGCTGCAGCTGCGGATCGACGAATGCGTAGGTGATGGCCTCTTGGTAGCCGCGCGTCGCCAGCAGCTCGAGCACCGCCCGCTCCGCCGGCACGCATTCCGGCAGCGCGCGAATCCGTTCGGCGGCGAGCGCATCGCGCTCCTCGATGGCCTCATAGCCGACGATGCGCGCCACTTCCTCGATCAGGTCCGCCTCCAGGGCGATATCGAACCGGTGAGGGGGCGGCACGACCTCCCAGCCCTCCGCCAGCCCCTGCACGCGCATGCCGAGGTTCTCGAGCACGGTGCGCACCCGCTCATCCGGGATCTGTGCGCCGAGGAGCCGCGCGAGCTGCGCGCGGCGCAGCATGACCGGCGGCCGTGCGGGACGATCCTCCTCGGACTCGCTCAGCGTGAGCGGCCCGGCGCTCGCGCCGCAAATACTCTGAATCAGTTCGAGCGCGCGCCCCAGGGCGCGCTCCTGCCCAGCCGGATCGACGCCGCGCTCGAACCGCTGGCTGGCGTCGGTGCTCAATCCCCAGCGCAGCGCGCGCCCGATGATGGCCTCTGGGGCGAAATACGCCACTTCGAGAAAAACATCCGTGGTCGCGGCGCTCACCGCCGTTCGCTGCCCGCCCATGATCCCGGCGATCCCGACAGGACCCACCGCATCCGTGATCAGCAACACATCGGGCGACAACTCGACGCTGCGTCCATCGAGCAGCGTCACCGATTCGCCGGCCGCGGCCAGACGCACGCGGATCGGACCTTGGAGCCGAGCCAGGTCGTAGGCATGCATCGGCTGGCCGAACTCGAGCATCACATAATTGGTGACGTCGACCACCGGGCTGATCGACCGCACGCCGGCCCGCCGCAGCCGCTCGCGCATCCAGATGGGGGTGGGCACGGTGTTATCGACACCGCGCAGCACACAGCCGGCAAATCGCGGACACGCCGCCGGCGCGTCCAGTTGCACCGTCACGCAGTCCGCATGAGCGCTGCGCACCGCCTGCGGCGCGCGGCTCTTCAGCGCGCGGCCCGAAAGCGCCGCAACGTCCCGGGCGATCCCGAGGATCGAGAGCGCATCGCCGCGGTTCGGCGTCACGTTCAGGTCGAGCGTCGAATCGTCGAGCTGCAGGTACTCCCGCAGCGGCGCCCCGAGGGGTGCATCCGCCGGCAGCTCGAGGATGCCGTCGGAATCCTCCCCCAGCCCGAGCTCCTTCGGCGAGCACAACATGCCGGCCGACTCGCTGCCGCGCAGCTTCGCGGCCTTGATCTTCAGCCCCCCGGGCAACACCGCCCCGATGACGGCGAGCGCGCTCTTCAGGCCCGCACGGGCATTGGGCGCGCCGCAGACGATCTGCAGCGGCTCACCCTGCCCGGTCGCGACTCGGCAGATGCGCAGCTTGTCCGCCTGCGGGTGCTTCTCGGCGCTGAGGATCTCCCCGACCACCACCCCGGAGAACGCCTGAGCCGCAGGCGTGATCGCCTCCAACTCCAGCCCCGCCATGGTGAGCCGTTCACCGAGCGCCGCGGCATCCCACGGCACGTCGATCCACTCAGTGAGCCAAGCGTACGGTACCTTCATGGCCTCAGAGCGTCCTGAACTGTTCGAGGAAACGCAGGTCGTTTTCGAAGAACAACCGCAGGTCATTCACGCCGTAGCGCAGCATCGCCAGACGATCGATGCCCATGCCGAACGCGTAGCCGCTGAAGCGCTCGGCGTCGATGCCGCTCGCCATCAGCACATTCGGGTGCACCATGCCGCAGCCGGCGATCTCGAGCCAGCCGGTGTGTTTGCAGGTACGGCAGCCCTTGCCGCCGCAGAACACGCAGGACATGTCGACCTCGGCCGACGGCTCGGTGAACGGAAAATACGAGGGCCGCAGGCGCATCGCCAGATCCTGCTCGAAGAACGCCTGCAGGAAGCTGTGCAACATGGCCTTGAGGTTGGCGAAACTCACCGCCTCACCGACCCGCAACCCCTCGATCTGATGGAACATCGGGGAGTGGGTCATGTCCGAGTCGCAGCGGTACACGCGTCCCGGCGCAATGACCGCGATCGGCGCGCCACGCTCGAGCATGGCGCGGATCTGCACCGGCGAGGTGTGCGTGCGCAGCAGCTTCCCGTCCGGAAAATAGAACGTGTCGTGCATCGCCCGCGCCGGATGATTGGGCGGGAAATTCAGTGCCTCGAAGTTGTGGAAATCGTCTTCGATTTCCGGACCCGTGGCCACTTCGAAGCCGGCCCGCTGAAACAGCGCCTCCATGCGCAGCCGGGCCTTGGTGACCGGATGCAGTCCACCGCGCTGCTCGCCCCGCCCCGGCAGACTCACATCGATGCGCCCCGCGGCCAGCGCGCGCTCGATCGCCTCGGCGCTCAGTGCCTCGCGGCGCGCTTCGATCGCCGCCTGCACACGCTCTTTGGCCTCGTTGATGCGCTGCCCGGCCGCCGGTCGCTCGGCGGCCGGCAGGCCGCCGAGGGACTTCAGCTGCTCGGTGAGCGTGCCTTTCTTGCCGAGCCAGCGAACCCGCACCTCATCGAGTGCAGGCAGGCTCGCGCACCCGGCCACCTCGGCGAGCGCGTGCTCGACGAGGGAGGACAGCTCGTGCATGCCGTCCGGGCCGCCGCTCAGGCGGCGGCCAGCGCGACTTTGGCCTGCTCGGCGATCGCGCCGAACGCGGCCGCGTCGTGCACGGCCAGATCGGCGAGCACCTTGCGGTCGACCTCGATGCCGGCCTTCATCAGGCCGTTGATCATGCGGCTGTAGGACAGGCCATGCACACGGGCGGCGGCATTGATGCGCGCGATCCACAGGGCGCGGAACTCACGCTTCTTCTGCCGACGGTCGCGGTAGGCGTACTGACCGGCCTTGATCACCGCCTGCTTGGCGGTACGGTAAACCTTGCGCCGGGCGTTGTAATAGCCCTTCGCCTTACCCAGAACTTTCTTGTGACGGCGCCCGGCCGTCACGCCACGCTTAACTCGTGCCATTTAGGACCTCGCTCGAATTTACTTGTGATAGGGAAGGAGCTGCACGAGACGACCAACGTCGCTCTCGTGAACGAGGCTCGTTCCGCCCGAGCGGGCATGGCGCTTGACCTTCGGGTCCTTGTGCCCGAGGTTGTGGCGTCGCTTGGAGGCATACCGCTTGAAGCTCTTCGCTGTTTTGCGAAAGCGCTTGGCAGCAGCCCGGTTGGTTTTCAACTTAGGCATATCGACTCCTCAACAATGACTGTAGCCCCGGTCGCAAGGCGCCTTGCGGCACCCGCTACGGGCGAACGATGGGCCGCCGTCCGTCGGCGGCCAACCGTCACTTCTTTTTGGGACCGAACACCATCACCATCTGGCGTCCTTCCATCGACGGATGCTGCTCGACCACGCTGCATTCAGCCAGGTCGTTCACCACCCGATCGAGGAGCTTGCGCCCAATATCCTGGTGCGCCATCTCCCGGCCACGGAACCTCAGGGTCACCTTGGCCTTGTCGCCCTCGGTCAGGAAGCGGATCAGATTACGCAGTTTGATCTGGTAATCCGCCTCTCCCGTCCCAGGACGGAACTTCACTTCCTTGACCTGGATCTGCTTCTGCTTGCGCTTAGCCGAGTGGGCCTTCTTGTTCTGTTCGAACAGGAACTTGCCGTAGTCCATGATGCGCACGACGGGAGGGACCGCCGTCGGCGACACCTCCACCAGATCGAGCTCCGCGGTGGAGGCCATCTGCAGCGCCTCCGCACGGGACATCACTCCTGCCTGCGACCCATCGGCCGCGATCACGCGAAGTTGCGGCGAGCTGATTTCATCGTTCCGCCGAACCCGCTTGGTTACACTGGCTATGCGTCAATCCTCCAAAGTACGGCGCCCGCGGCTCTCAGCTTCGATGCGGAGCCGTTCGCTGAACGTCTCCAGACTCATCGTGCCGAGGTCCTTGCCGCTACGGCTGCGCACTGACAATAAGTTCGCGGCCACTTCCTTGTCGCCTGCGACCAATAGATACGGAACACGCTGCAACGTGTGCTCGCGGATCTTAAAGCCCACCTTCTCGTTACGCAAGTCGGACTCGACCCGAAACTGCTGATTTTTCAGGGTTTCCGTTACGGAACGCACGTATTCGTCTTGCCGGTCGGTAATTCCCATGATCACCGCCTGCACCGGGGCGAGCCACACCGGCAACCGCCCGGCGTGATGCTCGAGCAAAATGGCGAAGAATCGCTCCAGGGAGCCGAAAATCGCCCGATGCAGCATCACCGGGGTGCGCTTGGCGCTGGTCTCATCAACATAATGCGCCCCGAGCCGCCCTGGGAGGTTCAGATCCACCTGGACGGTCCCGCACTGCCAGTCGCGACCGATGGCATCACGCAGCACGAACTCGAGCTTCGGGCCGTAGAAGGCCCCCTCCCCCGGGTTCAGGATGTACTCGATGCCGGCCGCCTTCGAGGCGGCCTTCAGCGCCTCTTCGGCCCGATCCCACACCTCGTCCGCCCCGACGCGCTTCGGCGGCCGGTCGGCGAACTTGATGCGCACGTCATCGAAGCCGAAATCCCGGTAGATCTCGAGGATCAGCCGCGTCACCGCGACGCACTCCTCGGTGATCTGATCCTCCGTGATGAAGATGTGCGCATCGTCCTGGGTGAACGCGCGCACCCGCATCAGCCCATGCAGAGCACCGGAGGGCTCGTAGCGATGGACCTTGCCGAACTCCGAGAAGCGCACCGGCAGCTCCCGGTAGCTGCGCAGGCCGTGCTTGAAGATCTGGATGTGCCCGGGACAGTTCATCGGCTTGATGGCGTACACGCGCTCATCGGGGGTCTGGGTGAGAAACATGTTCTCCCCGAACTTCTCCAAATGCCCCGATTGCTTCCACAGCGAGGCGTCCATCAGCTCCGGGGCATTCACTTCCTCGTAGCCGGCCGCCTGCTGACGCTCGCGCATGTACTGGATCAGGCCCTGAAAGACGCGCCAGCCCTTGGGATGCCAGAACACCGCCCCCGGGGCCTCCTCCTGGAGGTGGAACAGATCCAGGTCCTTGCCGATGCGCCGGTGATCGCGCTTCTCGGCCTCCTCGAGCCGGTGCAGGTAGTCCTCGAGCTGCTTCTTGTCCGCCCAGGCCGTCCCGTAGATGCGCTGCAGCATCTCGTTGCGCGAGTCCCCGCGCCAATAGGCCCCGGCGAGCTTGGTCAGCTTGAAGGCCTTGAGCTTGCCGGTCGAGGGCACGTGCGGTCCGCGGCACAGATCGACCCAATCGCCCTGTCCGTACAGGCTGATCGACTCGTTGGCCGGAATGCTGGCGATGATCTCGGCTTTGTACTGCTCGCCGAGACCCTTGAAGAACGTGACGGCCTCATCGCGCGGCATCACCCGCCGGGTGACCTTCTGGTCGGCCTTGGCGAGCTCGCTCATGCGCGTCTCGATGGCCGCGAGGTCCTCCGGGGTGAAGGGCCGCTGGTAGGCGAAGTCGTAATAGAAGCCGTCCTCGATCACCGGACCGATGGTGACCTGCGCTTCGGGGAAGAGCTGCTTGACCGCCTGGGCGAGCAGATGTGCGGTGGAGTGCCGGATGACCTCAAGGCCCGCCGGGTCCTTCTCCGTCACGATCGCGAGCGACACATCGTGGTCGATCAGATAAGAAGTGTCGACCAGCTGGCCATCGACGCGTCCGGCGAGTGCCGCTTTGCGCAGCCCGGCACCAATGTCCGCGGCCACGGCATCGACCGTCACCGGATGGTCGAAGCGCCGCTCACTGCCGTCCGGCAAGGTGACCACTGGCATGTCGAAGCTCTCCCGATCGGATCGGCTCTTGGAATACCGGCGGTCGCCCCCGGAGGGTACCGGAGGCGACCGCCTTCAATTCTGGTAGGCGCGAGTGGGATCGAACCACCGACCACCACCATGTCAAGGTGGTGCTCTACCACTGAGCTACGCGCCTATAAAAGGAATTCTCCCGAAGGAGGGCCGCGAAAGATACAAGAGCGGCACGGTGCGCGCAAGCCAATCCGAGCCTGGCCAAGCGCTTACGCGCTCCCCGTCCGGCCGGTTCACACCAGGCCGAGCTCGAGCTGCTTCAGCCGCGCGATGTCATCGCGCAGGCGGGCGGCAACCTCGAACTCGAGGTTCCGCGCCCGCTCGAGCATCTCGGACTCCAGCTTCTTGATCTGGCGCGCCAGCGCTGCCGGCTCGAGGGTCTCCGGGGCGGGGGCTGCGCCGCGGCCGCGCTCCTGGCCGGCCGCACCCCGCCGGCCGCGCGCCGCCGGGGCGGCGCTGCGGGCCCCTTCCATGATGTCCGCGACCGACTTCAGGATGCCCCGCGGGGTGATGCCGTGCGCCTCGTTGTACTCGATCTGCTTGTGGCGGCGCCGATCGGTCTCGTCCATGGCGCGACGCATCGATCCGGTGATCTGATCGGCATAGAGGATGGCCCGGCCGTGCAGATGGCGCGCCGCGCGGCCGATGGTCTGGATGAGCGAGTGGTCCGAGCGCAGGAAGCCCTCCTTGTCCGCATCAAGGATGGCCACCAGCGACACCTCGGGCATGTCGAGCCCCTCGCGCAGCAGATTGATCCCCACCAGCACGTCGAACTTACCGAGCCGCAGGTCGCGGATGATCTCGGTGCGCTCGACCGTCTCGATGTCCGCATGCAGGTAGCGGACCCGCACCCCGTGTTCGTGGAGGTATTCGGTGAGATCCTCGGCCATCCGCTTCGTCAATGTGGTGATCAGTACTCGCTCGTTGCGCTCGACGCAGTGGTGGATCTCCGAGAGCACATCATCGACCTGGGTGGCGACCGGACGCACCTCGACCTGCGGGTCGAGCAGGCCGGTCGGACGGACCAGCAGCTCCACGGTCTGCCCGGCATGGCGAGACTCGTACTGCCCGGGTGTCGCCGACACGAAGATCATCTGCGGCGCGAGCCGCT
>JAKBBE010000242.1 GCA_021826035.1 Pseudomonadota bacterium
GACGCTCGCGTACGCATCACTCGTCGAGGACGGCTACTCGGTGCGCTTGAGCGGCCAGGACTGCGGCCGCGGCACGTTCTTCCATCGCCATGCGGTGCTGCACGATCAGAACAGCCCCGAGGTGTACGTGCCGCTGCAACACCTCGCGGAGCGCCAGCCGCGCGTGCAGATCATCGACTCGGTGCTCTCCGAAGAGGCGGTGATGGGCTTCGAGTACGGGTATTCGACCACCGAGCCGGGCTGCCTGACCATCTGGGAGGGGCAGTTCGGTGACTTCGCCAATGGGGCGCAAGTCGTCATCGATCAGTTCATCAGCTCCGGTGAGGCGAAGTGGGAGCGGTACTGCGGACTTGTGCTCTTTCTGCCGCATGGCTACGAGGGGCAGGGGCCGGAGCATTCCTCGGCGCGCCTCGAGCGCTTTCTGCAGCTGTGTGCCGAGTCGAACATGCAGGTGTGCGTGCCGTCGACCCCGGCGCAGATGTTCCACATGCTGCGCCGCCAGATGCTCCAGCCATTTCGCAAGCCGCTCATCGTCATGACGCCAAAGAGCCTGCTGCGCCACGAGCTGTCGGTCTCGGCGCTCGAGGAACTCTCAAGCGGTGCGTTCGCGCGGGTCATCGACGAAGTCGACGAAGTCGAGGTCGATGCAGTGCGTCGCGCCGTGTTCTGCAGCGGCAAGGTGTATTTCGATCTGCTCAAGGCACGCCGCGCCGCCGGCCGCCGCGATGTGGTGTTGGTGCGCATCGAGCAGCTCTATCCGTTCCCGAGCGAGGAATATCAGGCGGTGCTCGCGCGCTACCCGAACCTGCGCGACGTGGTGTGGTGTCAGGAGGAGCCGCAGAATCAGGGCGCCTGGTACCAGATCCGCCATCGGCTCGAGGAGCCACTCGAGAAGAACGCCGAGGTGCTCTACGCCGGCCGGGCGCCGGCCGCCGCGCCGGCCACCGGGATTAGCAAGACGCACGAGCGCGAGCAGCAGGCGCTGGTCGAAGCGGCGCTGCATGCCACGACCACGGAGAATTCGGCGCGCAAGACCCCGCGCCTGACGCAAGCCCGCGGGCGCAAGACGCCCGCAGCCCCGATGAGAAAGAGTTCATGACGACCGAAATCAAAGTCCCGCAACTTCCGGAGTCCGTTTCCGACGCGACGCTCGTCGCCTGGCACAAGAAGCCCGGTGATGCGGTGCGCCGCGATGAGAATCTCGCCGACCTCGAGACCGACAAGGTGGTGCTCGAAGTGCCCGCCCCGGCGAACGGCGTGTTGCGCGAGCTGAAAGTGGCCGACGGTACGGTGGTCACGAGCGGTCAGGTGCTCGCGCTGATCGACGAGGGCGCGGTGGCGGCTGCGGGTGGCGCGCCGGCGCCGGCTCCCGCGGCGGCGCGCAGCGAAGCCCCGTCCGAGACGAAGAGCGCCCCGGCGAAGGAGGACGCGGCGGGCAAGGACAAGCTCAGCCCGTCGGTGCGCCGGCTGGTGGAGGAGAATCGGCTCGATCCGGGCACCATTCCCTCGAGCGGCCGGGACGGACGGCTCACCAAGTCCGACGTGGTCGGATTCCTCGGCCAGCAGAGCGCGGCGGTCCCCGCAGCACCGGCTGGCGGTGCACGCACCGAGCATCGCGTGGCGATGACGCGGCTGCGCCAGCGCATCGCGCAGCGCATGGTGGAGGCGCAATCCACCCAGGCGCTGCTCACCTCATTCAACGAGGTGGATCTCACGGCCGTGCAGAACCTGCGCGCCCGCTACAAGGACCGCTTCGAGAAGGAGCTCGGCGTGAAGCTCGGCTTCATGTCCTTCTTCGTCAAGGCGTGCATCGAGGGGCTGAAGAAGTTCCCGGTGGTCAACGCCTCGGTCGACGGCAATGAGATCGTCTACCACGAGTTCTACGACATCGGCGTGGCGGTCTCGACCGAGCGCGGCCTGGTCGTGCCGATCGTGCGCGATGCCGACCTGAAGGGCTTCGGGGCGATCGAGAAGGAGATCGGCGAGTACGCCAAGAAGGCGCGCGCCGGCACGATCGGCATCGATGAGCTGACCGGCGGGACCTTCACCATCACCAACGGTGGCGTGTTCGGCTCGCTGATGTCCACCCCGATCGTGAACGCGCCGCAGAGCGCCATTCTCGGCATGCACAAGATTCAGGAGCGGCCGATGGTGGTCGACGGGCAGATCGCGATCCGCCCGATGATGTATCTCGCCCTCACCTACGATCACCGCATCATCGATGGACGCGAGGCGGTGCAGTTCCTGGTGACGGTCAAGGAATGCCTGGAGGATCCGGGCCGCATGCTGCTGGGGATTTGAACATGGCCGATTCATTCGACGTGATTGTCATTGGCGGCGGTCCGGCCGGATATCCGGCGGCGATCCGCGCCGGGCAGAACAAGCTCTCGGTGGCCTGCATCGACGAGTGGCGCAACCGCGACGGCAGCTATGCGTTCGGTGGCACGTGCCTCAATGCCGGCTGCATTCCCTCCAAGGCGCTGCTCGAGTCGAGCGAGCTCTATCACCGTGCGCGCGAGGAATTCGCGGTGCACGGCATTCGGGTCGGGGAAGTCGGCTTCGACGTCGCGCAGATGCAAAAGCGCAAGGCCGGCATCGTCAAGGCGAGCACCCAGGGCATCCTGGCGCTGTTCAAGGCGAGCGGCGTCACGGCGCTGCAGGGCCACGGCACGCTGTTGCCCGGCCGGCGTGTGGAGTTCACCGCGGCCGATGGCAGCACGCGGGTGCTCAGCGCCAAGCATGTGATCCTCGCGTCCGGCTCCACACCGGTCGAGCTCAAGGTCGCGCCGTTCAAAGCGCCGCACGTCGTCGATTCCTGGGGAGCACTCGACCTCGAGTCGGTGCCCAAGCGCCTCGGGGTCATCGGGGCCGGCGTGATCGGATTGGAACTCGGTAGCGTCTGGCGGCGCCTCGGTGCCGAGGTCACCGTGCTGGAAGCGATGCCCGAGTTGCTCGGCATGGCCGATCAGCAGCTCGCCAAGGAGGCCGCACGGCACTTCAAGAAGCAGGGCCTGGACATCCGACTCG
>JAKBBE010000243.1 GCA_021826035.1 Pseudomonadota bacterium
GCCACGTCGCGCACCATGTCCTCGACGAACTTCGGGTTGTCGTAGGCGCGCTCGGTCACGTACTTCTCGTCGGGGCGCTTGAGGATGCCGTACAGCTCGCACGAGGCTTCCTGCTCGGCGATCTCGAGCAGCTCCTCGATCCACATGTGGTCGAGGAGCTGCGCGGTGATGGTGACGTGCGAGCGCTGATTGTGTGCGCCGTAGTCGGAAATGCGCTTCGAGCAGGGGCACAGGCTCGTCACCGGCACCACCACGCGGACCCACAGGTCGGTCACTCCGTCGTGCCGCTCCCCGATGAGACTCGCCCGGTAGTCCATCAGGCTCTCCACGCCACTCACCGGCGCGCGCTTCATGACGAAGTACGGGAAGCTCATCTCGATGTGGCCGGCGTCGGCTTCGAGCCGCTCGGTCATGCTCTCGAGCATGTGACGGAACGATTCGACCGAGATTTCCCGCTCGGCGTGCAGGATCTCGACGAACCGCGACATGTGCGTGCCCTTGAAGTTGTGCGGCAGGCTGACGTACATGTTGAAGGTGGCGATGGTGTGCTGTTCGCCCGCGGAGCGATCCTTCACGCGCACCGGATGGCGGATGTCCTTGATGCCCACCCGGTCGATCGGCAGGTGGCGAGTATCGGCGCGGGCCTGGACGTCCTCCACCTCGGCGAGAGCCTTGGCGGCGGGCGTGCCCGATTGGGCGGAATCGTTCATGGACTCAAGCCTACAGGATCGGGCGAGGAATTCACCTATACCGATCGGGATACACGCCTACATGCCTGTAACCCGGATCGCGGCACGGTGCCGGGGGCGCCCCTCAGCCGCGACCGACCGAGCGGATCGCGCCGCGGGTCTGCAGCGACCACCAGCGCTCGACACCGGCCTCGAGGCTGGCCGCATCGAGTCCGGCCGCCGCCAGGCACGTCTCGCGTGAGCCGTGCTCGATGAAGCGGTCGGGAATGCCGATCTGCATCAGCGGCAGCGTCACGCCCTCGGCGGCGAGCACTTCGGCCACCGCTGAGCCCGCGCCGCCCTGCACCGCGTTCTCCTCGATGGTCACGATCGCGCTGTGTCGGCGTGCGATGTCGAGGATCAGGGCCTCGTCGATCGGCTTGATGAAGCGCATGTTGACTACGGTCGCATCGAGTTGCTCGCCAATCGTGAGCGCGTTCTGGAGCATCGGTCCGAAGGCGAGCAGGGCAAGCCCGCTGCGCCCCTCGCGCCGGATCTCCCCCTTGCCGATCGGCAGGGCACGCATGTCCTTCTCGAGCGGCACGCCGGGACCGGTGCCGCGCGGATAGCGCACCGCGGCCGGGCCCTGCACCGTGGTGGCGGTGTAGAGCATCTGCCGGCACTCGTTCTCGTCGGCCGGGGCCATGATCACCATGTTCGGAATGCAGCGCATGAAGGACAGGTCGTAACTGCCCTGGTGCGTCGCGCCGTCGCTGCCGACGAGTCCGGCGCGGTCGATCGCGAAGACCACCGGCAGGTTCTGCAGCGCCACGTCGTGAATCAGCTGATCGTAGGCGCGCTGCAGGAAACTCGAGTAGATCGCCACCACCGGTTTGAACCCTTCGGTGGCGAGTCCGGCGGCAAACGTGACCGCGTGCTGCTCGGCAATGGCCACGTCGAAGTAGCGCTCGGGGAAGCGCTTGGAGTACTCGACCATGCCCGACCCTTCGCGCATCGCCGGGGTGATCGCGATGAGGTGCGGATCGAGCTCGGCCATGTCGCACAGCCACTGCCCGAAGATCTGCGAGTAGGAGGGGCCCCGGGCCGCCTCTTTGAAGATCGTGCCGCTGGCCGGATCGAACGGGCCCGGGCCGTGCCACTTGATCGGGTCGGCTTCGGCCGGCGCGTAGCCTTTGCCTTTGCGGGTGACGACGTGCAGGAACTGCGGGCCGTGCAGCTTGCGCACATTGCGCAGCGTGCCGACCAGGGCGCGCACGTCGTGTCCGTCGAGCGGGCCGATGTAGTTGAACCCGAGTTCTTCGAACAACGTGCCGGGCAGCACCATGCCCTTCAGGTGCTCCTCGGAGCGGCGCGCCAGTTCCCACACGGTGGGCATCTGCCGCAGCACCTTCTTGCCCCCTTCGCGCAGCGTCGCGTAGAGGCGCCCGGAGAGCGCCGCAGTGAAGTAGTTCGACAGCGCCCCGACGTTCTCGGAGATCGACATGTCGTTGTCGTTGAGGATCACCAGCAGATCCGCCGGCAACGAGCCGGCGTGATTCAGTGCCTCGAAGGCCATGCCCGCGGTCATCGCACCGTCGCCGATGACGGCGACCACGCGCCGGTCCGAGCCTTCCCGCCCGGCCGCAACGGCCATGCCTAAGGCCGCGCTGATCGAGGTGCTCGAATGACCCACGCCGAAGGTGTCGTATTCGCTCTCCGTGCGGCTCGGGAACGGGGCGAGGCCACCGGCCTGCTTGATGGTGTGCAACTGCTCGCGCCGGCCGGTCAGCACCTTGTGCGGATAGGCCTGATGGCCCACGTCCCACACCAGCCGATCGTACGGAGTGTCGTACACGTAGTGCAGCGCGACCGTCAGCTCCACCGTACCGAGTCCGGCGGCGAAATGTCCGCCGCGCGTGCTCACGGACTGGATCAGGAACTGGCGCAGTTCCTGCGCCAGCTGCGGTAACTGGGATTCCTGCAGCTGCCGCAGATCGGCAGGCAGTCGGATCGGGTCGAGCAGAGGGTAACTTTGGGGTGCGCTCATTCGTCTCAGTGTACACTGCGCGCGCCGGGGCGCGCCCGTGTGTTGCGGTTCGACAACAAAAAGGGATGGGGCTCGATCAGCCTAGACGGCCGTCCCGTCACGACTGTCTGCGGCCGCGAACGGTTCGACTTGCGGCGGGCCGTCACGCTGGGTGAGGATCTCGACGCGCTGCTGGGCTGCCCTCAGAGCGCTCTGACAATGGCGCGTCAGTTCCACGCCACGCTCGAAGACGCTCAAGGCCTCCTCCAGCGGCAGGTCGCCGCGCTCGAGGCGCTCCACGACCGCCTCCAGTTCCGCCAGCGCCT
>JAKBBE010000244.1 GCA_021826035.1 Pseudomonadota bacterium
ATTATAACAGAGATCATCGTCGTTCAGCGCGGTATCGCACATACTGCGCGCTAGCGGTCGTGTCTGGGGCGGTCGGTCGGGGGTGGCGCGCCGGTCGACCCTTCGTCCCGTCTTGCAGTCCGGGGGGGCGAGGGGCGGCGAATGACGGGATCTTTAGGGTCTGCTGTGCATTTCCACGAGTCGAGCGCGAACACGCATCAAGGCCCGGATCGACTTCAGGCGTCCGCGGTCACCCCGCACGGCGAGGCGGCTGTCGATCTCACGGTGGCGGGCCGTGGCGGTGGGCTCAGGGGAGCCTTGTCACCATGACATTGAGCGGTATTGGATCGCGGCTGGGGATGGCCCAGAGCCGCCGCCTTTCCTGCGCTGCATGACCTCGCGGCGACTCCGGGGGCGATCCGCACATGCCGGGCATGGCGGCGCTGGGTGCGGCTCTCCACCCCGCACCGAAGGTCATCAGGACCCAGGCGGGACCGTGTGCTCGGCGAGTGATGAGAGTGCGCACGCGGCCTCGGTCTTTCGGGACCTTGCGTCCGGTTCGCGCTTCGCAGCGGTCGCAGGGGCCTCGTTCGCTCTAGTCGAGTCGCGTCTGCGATCCACCCCGCGCGCTTCACGGTGCGCCGGCTCGGCGGTAGCGGTCTCCTCTGCCCGATGTCCCGTCCCGTGGCACCGTGTGCGGTCCGTGGGGCGACAGGTCGGATCTTGGGCTCCCGTACGCGTGGTACGCGTGCAGTGCTGGAGCGCAGCGCGACGCCGATCGATTTCAGCCCGCCACTGTCGCCACGGGCGCCGAGGCCGCCGTTGATCTCACGGGGGGTGAAGGGGACTCTCGAGTGGGGCGCTTGCTCACGAGGGCGTTGCCGGGCGTTCGAGGGCGATTCAGTCCCGCCGCCGCTCGTGCGGCGAACGAGTTCGAGGTCCGTTGCGCCCGGGATCACCTCCCCGGGGTCCGGGGGCTGAGCAGAGGATGGCGCTGAGGGGCGCTTGCGGGTCGTACCGACGCTCGGCTCGGCGCTCGAGGCGGCACGGAAGCACATGCCCCTCCAGAGGGGACCGGATGCCTGGCCGATTCGAGCCGTCTCGCCGGCCCGCGCCGCGCGGTGCACGGTGCGCCTGCCCGGCGGTACGGGTTCGCGCCGGTCTGGCCCTCGACGCCGCGATCCGGGCCGATCCCGGCGCGCCGCAGGTGCAGGCGATGGTGCGCCGGGCAGGGCGCGCCACTGCGGGAGCCGGGTCCGGGGCGGCGGGGCGCGATGCCGCGCCGGGGTTTGGGGACAAGGCGCTGCCTCTTGGGGCGACTGCCGAGCGGGTGGCGGCAGACGAGGGAAAGTACGGATCGGCGCCGGCCGGAGAAACCGTTACAATTTCGCGACACGACCTCACTTCATCGTTTCGCGATGCACTGTTCCGAACCGTCCCTGAGCGCACCGCCGGCGCGCATCGTTCTCGTCGATGATCATCCTCTGGTGCGCGATGGCCTGGCCGCGCGGCTCGCCGCGGAGCCGGACTGGGTGATCTGCGGCCAGGCCGCCGATGCGGATGGCGCGCTGGCGTTGATCCGTGCGACGCAGCCGGACCTCGCCATCATCGATGTCGCCTTGCGCACCGGCACCGGCCTGGAGCTGGTCAAGGTGCTGAGCGCCGAGGGCACGGGGCCGCGGATCCTCATCGTCAGCGTGTACGAGCAGGAGCTGTTCGCCGAGCGGCTGCTGCGCGCCGGTGCGCACGGCTATCTGAACAAGCAGGAGCTGCACGGCTCGCTCCTCGAGGCGGTGCGTGTGGTCCTCGCCGGGCAGATCTATCTCGCCCGCCCGCCAGAGGCGAGCGCCATCGGGACGCGCCGGCGTATTCCCCCCGGCCTGGAGCGATTGAGCGACCGGGAGCTGCAGATCTTCGAGCTCATCGGCCGCGGCGGCGGTACGCGCGAGATCGCCGCACAGCTCGGCGTGAGCGTGCACACCGTGGAGTCTCATCGGGAGCACATCCGCGGCAAGCTTAGCCTGCGCAGTGGCGCGGAGCTGCTGCGCGCGGCGGTCATCTGGTCGATCGACAGCGGCGCCTGAGCGCCGCGGCCGCGCGCGGGGCCCGCTCAGCGGGTCGCGAACAGTTTACTCACCGTGCGGGTCGACTCCGCGGCGGATGGCGCGTCCTCATCGCGCGGCCAGTCACGCACCAGATCGACGAATTGCGCCGCCGGCAGCGGCGGACTGAACTGAAATCCCTGATATTGATCGCAGCCGAGGGAGCGCAGGAACATCCACTGCTCCTGGGTCTCCACCCCTTCGGCGACCACCTTCAGCCGCAAGCTGTGCGCCAGAGACACGATGGCCCGCACGATCGAGGCGTCGACCTCGCTGTTCAGCGACTGCACGAACGACTGGTCGATCTTCAGAATGTCGATCGGGAAGCGCTTCAGGTAATTGATGCTCGAATACCCGGTGCCGAAATCATCCACCGACACCAGGACCCCGATGCGACTGAGCTGCTCGAGGCGATCTCGTTCTCGGTCCACCGCAACCGGCCGTGGGAGAGGTCGAACTCCCAGCGGGCGACGCCGGCCGCCTGGGTGGCGAGCGTCAGCAGGTTCTTGCCGTGCTGCAGTTCCTGATGGAGATTCTCCAGGCGCGCGCTCCGGATCGCCCGGCCTCGGCCACCCGGCCGGCCAGTTTCAGCGCGGTGAAGGAGACGGCCACGGCGACCAGCAGCGAGAGGCTGACCCGCCACGGGTTGTACGTTGCGAGCATTTTCCGGTTCCGGCGCACGGCGGCGCTTGGCCGCAAAAATGATGATTTTCGTCGCCGTCCGGAAGGGCTTGGTTCTCACTCCGCGGACGTCCGCGGGGCGAAGGGGCCGCGCCCCGGGGGGGCCCAGGCCCCCCGGGGCAGTGAGTGCGCCGCACCGCCCCGGCCGCCGTTCCCGAGCGTCGCTGCCGTTCGGGCAGCCCGATTTGCTATCCTTGGCGGTTTAACCGCCTGCGCCGCCCCGAAGAGGGCGGGTGTGACGCCAAAATGCT